>DAOPZG010000119.1:0-8131 GCA_035353235.1 Candidatus Limiplasma sp. | reverse complement strand
ATGATGCCGGCAATGACTGCGTGTCAGCCGACGACGCTTGCCTTTTCTCCTGCAATCGCTTATCGCGTGTATGATGAGTTCGATCAGGCGGGCATCAGCAAGCAGACCGACGGTACCCTGCTGGTTCGCACGGCGATGCCGACGGATGACTGGGTATTCAGCTATCTGATCACGTTTGGGAATATGCTGACCGTGTTGGAACCTGCTGAACTGCGAGACAAACTGGCTGAATATACGCATAAAATTGCTGAACATTACAGAACATGACAGTCAGTTGACAGGTTCTATGCGGTATGATGAACGTGTAAATGGGAGTAACCCATTGAAAAATTGGAGGGAGGCTTACCCATGACAGAGGAAAAGTATTGCCAGAGCTGCGGGATGCCAATGGGGCAGGACGATGAACTGTATGGAACCGAGAAAGACGGGAGTAAAAGCGCGGACTACTGCAAGTACTGCTACCAGAACGGGGCGTATACGTTTAAAGGGACGATGCAGCAGATGATCGACTTTTGCGTAAAGCCTATGCTGGACGAGAACCCGAAGATGACGGAAGCTGAAGCGCGTGAAATGATGAATAAGTACTTCCCGATGCTGAAACGCTGGCAGAGAGCTTGACCATCCTATGACAGGGCCGCGCCACAACCGCGGCCCTGTCATAACGGGGTACGAACGGAGGGGAATACCGTGAACTGGAACGAGCTTTTCCCGAAGGCTACGATGCCGGAAATGGTGCAGATCAACGAATATGTACAGATACCCTGCTGGCGGGAACTGTGCGACTGGCTGGAAAACCGCTATACGGTCGCGCCCAGAACTGAGCACAGCACCTGTGCCTGTGCGCCCGGATGGAATGTGAAGTACCGCAAATCTTCCCGTGCGCTATGTACCCTGTACCCGCACGAGGGGTACTTTGTCTGCATGGTTTCGGTCGGGGCGGCGGAGGCGCCACAGGCGGAACTGCTGCTGCCCACCTGTACCCAACAGGTACGTGAACTGTATCAGCAGGTAACACCTCTGTGCGGCGCACGCTGGCTGATGATCGAGGTGCGGTCGCAGGAGACCCTGCGGGATGTGCAGCGGCTGATTGATCTTCGGGTAAAACCTGCCAAGCCACGCAACGGAAAGGAATAAGGATGGAAACAACAGCGGACCTGATCCACGGATTGCGAAACTGTGACAATAAACTGGCTTATGTCTGCCTGCAAGAGCTACTGAAACGAAGTGAGCAGAGCAACGAGGTCTATGCCTTTTTTGAGGAACTGATGGATTTGACTCGCGCTGAGCATTCCTACCAGCGTACGCGCGGGATGCTGCTGATTGCGGCGAATGCGCGCTGGGACCGGGACAATCTGCTGGATGAAAACATCGACGAGCTGCTTGAGCGACTGCCGCAAGCAAAGCCGATTGAGGCCCGGCAGTGGATTCGTGCCGTCGGGCAGATCGCGGCGGCAAAGCCGGATCTGTCGGAAGACATTGCTCAGGCGTTAGGAGCGCTAAATACTTTCCGCTACCCGGGCACCATGCAGAAATTGATCCGCGAAGACATTGCCGACGCGCTGAATATTGCGCGGATCAATCATTAGCGATATGATCCGACCGCCTGTGATAAACCTGCGGAATGCGGCGGCAAGGGTATCCGGAACATGAGTATCCATTGCATATCAAGTCATCTTATAATAAATCAGAATGAAAATATCATGATCGAACAGGATGGAGACCCGACCGAATAGGATGGGTTTTCCATCCTTCCTGATACTAAAAAAGGAGTCGTTGGCATGTGTGGAGAAATGGTAAAATATAAATTTCTTATTTGTATCGAATTTCATACGTACTTTCGGTTCGGGAAGCGTTTGTAAGGGTATGATACAGATGGAAGCCGAAGCATTACAAGGGCTTCCGGGGATAACCGTCTGCCGACGTCCGCGCTGGTTACAGCGCAGGAAAGAAGAAAGGGATTAATCATGAAAAAAGTTGCGTTTTTTGATACCAAACCGTATGATCGGGAATGGTTTGATAAAGCGAATCAACATTATGAAATACAATATCTGGAGAGCAAACTGACCCCGGAGACCGTGCAGCTGGCGGCGGGAGCAGACGCCGTATGCGCTTTCGTGAACGATACCGTGAACGCTGAGGTTATTGATAAACTGTATGCGATGGGCATCCGGGTGATTGCCATGCGCAGCGCCGGGTACAGCAATGTGGATTTCAAAGCGGCCTTCGGTAAAATCAATGTGGTGCGTGTTCCGGCTTACTCGCCGCATGCGGTGGCAGAACACGCTATGGGCTTACTTCTGACGGTGAACCGGAAACTCCATCGCGCCTATAACCGCACGCGGGATTTTAACTTCAGCATCGTGGGGCTGACCGGAGTTGACCTGTATGGGAAAACCGTCGGTGTGATCGGGACCGGTAAAATCGGACGCGCGTTTATCGACATTTGCAGGGGCTTCGGGATGAATGTGATTGCATACGACGCTTTCCCCGCCAAGGATTCCGACATCCATTATGTCACGCTTGATGAGCTGTTTGCGCAAAGCGACGTGATTTCGCTGCACTGCCCGTTGACGGAGCAGACCCGGCACCTTTTAAACGCAGAAGCTTTTGCGAAAATGAAAAACGGTGTGTTTATCGTTAACACTTCCCGGGGTGCGCTGATTGATACGGAAGCACTGCTGAACGCGCTGAACAGCGGCAAGGTACGCGGCGCGGGGTTGGATGTATACGAAGAAGAAGCGGAGCTGTTTTTTGAAGACAACTCGGGCAATATCATCCGCGACGATGTGCTGGCCCTGCTTGTATCGCGTCCCAACGTAGTGCTAACGTCCCATCAGGCGTTTTTAACGGAGGAAGCCCTGCAGAATATCGCGCAGGCGACGCTGGATAATCTGGACGAGTTCTTTGATGGAAAAAACCTGACCAATGAGGTGTGTTACCAGTGTGAGTTGGGAAAGGTGGTGGAGAACTGCCGCAAGAACCGTAAACAGCGCTGTTTCTGACCTGCTCCCGTTACATTCAACATGTTTTAAACCAATCGACAAAGGCAGGAAGGTGTACGTATGGAGGTTACAGTTCGGAAAAATTGGATCAAAATCGGTATTCTGATCAGTTTTCTTGGCATGATTACAGTGAACGCTCTGGCGAACATTTTACCGATTAACGGGATGAATACTGGCGTGATTTCCGCCCGGTATGATTCACTCTTTACCCCAGCCGCTTATGCGTTCAGCATTTGGGGTCTCATCTACCTGATGCTGGCTGTATATGTGGTTTTCCAGCTGCTCCCCGCCAGAGGCGAAACCGACCCGGCCCGGCAGGAGATGGTGGAAGAAGTCGGTAAGTGGTTTATCATTTCCTCGGTGTTGAATATGTCCTGGATTTTCGCATGGCATTACGAGCAGCTGCTTCTCTCGGTGCTGATCATGCTGTTGTTGCTGCTCAGCCTGATCCGGATTGGCTGGACGCTCCGACAGCCGCACTGTTCCCCCCGGGAGGAGCTGGCGCTGCGCATTCCGTTCGGCCTGTACTTCGGCTGGATTACCGTAGCTACGATTGCCAACATTACCGCCTGGCTGGCGGGCAGTGGATGGAATGGTTTCGGCCTCTCACCCAGCGTATGGATGGTCGCGGTATTGCTGGTGGGCTTGGCGATCGCCTGCGTTACGATGTACCGGATCCGCAGCGTAGCGTATGGATTGACGGTATTGTGGGCATATACGGCGATACTGGTAAGGCACCTGTCCGCAAGCGGCTTTGGCGGTCAGTACAGGCTGATTATTGTGACCACGATCATTTCGATGGCTTCTCTTCTGGCAATGCTGGTGGTGACGGCTGTGCATATGCGCAAAGTTTCGGCGTGTGATATCAAACCCTGAAAGCGGAGGGAATGAGGAATCCCCGCCGATTGAATCGTAAGCGCAGAACCTTCGTAAGGAAAAGAAAAGACCCGACGTAGTCGGGTCTTTTCTGATGAACATTGCGGGGATCAATATCCGTTCATACTTGTGATCTGCCAGTTCGAGAACAGGGTGGTCAACGCTGCCTCATCCTCCGGCGTAAAGCTCAGGTACAGGGCGGGGTAGTCTGTCGACAGGCGGTTACTGCTGTCGTAATCGCTCCAGCTCAGCCCAACAAACATGCCCGAGCAATCGTCCGTAGGTGTGCCACGCGCCAGAATTTCCGATGCCGCCTGGGCAAACTCGTTCGATTTGAGGCTATACTGGTCGTCCTTGTTGCGATATGCACTCAGGTAAACGTTGGAGTTCAGATACACAGGCTTTCCGGAATCTACCTTGACATTGAAACAATCCATCGAAATCGACAGGCTGTCGCTCTCCAATACCAGCGGGGAGAGCATATGCTTGACCGACTCCTGCAGCTTGGTCAGGCTTCCCTTTTTAGCATAGCTGTTGTACATCTGCATCATCAGCGAGACAGTTTTAGGCGTTTCCAGCCGGATCGGAACCTGCATACTGTAGCGATCGTTACCGATATAACCGGTGACGTAGATGTTTTCCGCCTGCTGTGCGTCTCCGCGGGTAACGGAGAAGCCGTAATCGCTGATGACTGTCTTGTGATCCAGATAATAATCGTTCGGAACGACGTTGACCGCCGCCGCTTCCGTCGTATAGGCATTCCAGAGCTGGTTAAGCTCGTCTTTCTTAAACAGGTTGTTGGCGCGCATGTACTGAATGCTGCTCACGGGGGGCAAGGAATGGATGGCTGTCTGGAACTCGGCATTCTCACCGCGCAGTTCGTTCAGCGTGTCCATGCTGGAGAATTCGATGGTACGGCGGTAGGTGCGGCCATTTTGCATTGTAATAGAGACAGGCTCAATTACCGTATACTGGCTGTAGTTCGAATCCGTATAGGTGTAGTTTTTCTCACGGTCAGCCTTGATCTGGTCCACGGCGGAGGACAAATTTTCGGCGACATACTTTTTCAGGCTGTCATTGGTGAAATGGATTTTTTCAAGCAGCAGGGAAGTATACTCGTTTCCGCCCTGCACCGTATCGTGACCGCGGAAGGAAACCGAGGCGATTTCGGCGGGTTTCGGGGTGTAAACCAGTGCTTCGTTCACCATGCTGTTGATGCAGAAATATCCGCCAACGGCCAGTGCAACGGAAACCAGAAAATACGGCAGAGATTTGAGCACTGTTTTAATACTGTGCAGAGTGATGAACTGGCACAGGACAAACACCAGCAACGCTACGGCAATCAGAGCGGCGTCAAACATGGAGGTGAAGGGGCTTTTATTCAGGTTAAGCAACATTAAGACCGTGAAAGCAAGCAGTACCGATACGGCAAGGGACCAGCCCTTGCTGGCGGTTCCGTGATCCGCGGTTTCGCTCGGACGGCGGATGAACAGCCAGGCTGCAAGCACAAGCTCCACAAACATCGGGATCAACGAATACAGGATGTTGTGCATGTTAATGATTTGCGGGATAAACACATTGCGTGTCTGCATCACAACCAGCCCGGTTGCGATATTGGTGGACGGATCCAGCCAGGCACTCAGGTCCAGCCATCCAATGATGGGAATTTGCAGAATCAGACCGCGCGCAAGAATAAACTGGATAAAGCGCGGCAGGAACAACACAATCCCCGTGGAGGCAAGCGCCATGAAGTAGGTGCCGGAGAGGGCACATCCAATAGCCGCCGCCGCGTAAATCAACATGGAAGCGATGAAATAGAACAGGATGCTCATCGGAATGTAAACAGGCACGAAGGGGCATCCGCCAACCAGATATAACCCCAGTGTCAGCAATACGTTCAGTACGATGGTGCCGCCCATCCAGGTTATGGTTGCCAGCGTGACCGACAAATACAAGTCCAGCCGGGAGATGGGCATGCTGTGGTACAGGTCGCTGGAGGAGCGTTTGAACAGGAAGGAGAAACCGTAGAACGCGAAGAGAACCGCAGAGAACGCATAATAAACCAATACCGGTGTTAAGCCAATCGCGCTGGTGGCCGTCTGCAGCCGGGCAGCTCCCAGACAGGCTTGGCCGTTTGTAATCAACGTATACAGAAGTGTCGCGAGCGCCAGCGGAATGCCGATGGGCGCAAGCTTCCGCATCATTTCCCGATACATTTTCATGCCTTGTTTCCTCCTTCGGCGGTATCAAACGCATACCCGAGCGCTTCCATTTCGTAGATGAATACCTCTTCCAGCGTAACAGGGAGGGCTTCCAGCAACAGCGGGTTTTTCGTGGTGAGCAGTGCGCGGCTCTTTTCCTTGTCGCCGCGTACAATCAGCGTGGAAACGCTGCCCTGGCGCGTTTGCGCAAGTACGTTTAACCCTTCGAAAACGCTTTGGTCGTATTCTTCCGCGAATGCGACCTGCAACTTAAACAGTGAGGTTTTCAGGTCGCCGACGTCGCTTTCCAGCACGATACCGCCTTTGTAAAGCAGGGCCAGCTGGTCGCAGGTGTCTTCCAGTTCACGCAGGGAGTGGCTGGTGATGATAACCGTGGCGCCACGGTCGAAAACCTCGGCGTACAGCTTCTGCTTGACAAGCCCGCGCATGACAGGGTCCAGCCCGTCGAACGTTTCATCGAAGAAAAGATACTCAGCGCAGGAGGAGAGCGCCAGTATGGTTGCCGCCTGACGGCGCATGCCTTTGCTGAAGGTGGATAATGTACGGTCGGTGGGTAAACCAAACTCTTTGGATAAGGCCGTGAAGCGTTTGAAATCGAAGCTGTCATAGGTGCTTGCGTACAGATCCGCCATACGGCGCATGGAGCTTTGCGGAAGCGCCCAGAAATCGTCGGAGACGAAAACGAAACGCTTCTTCACCCCGATGTTTTCATAGATATCTTCGTTGTTGAATTTGATTGAGCCCGCATCCGGACGATAAACGCCGCTTGCGAGTCTGAGGAAGGTGGATTTTCCCGCGCCGTTTGCGCCGACCAAGCCGTACACGCATCCATCCTGAATATGGCAGCTCAGGTTATCCAACGCGACAACGCCCGAGAACCGTTTGGTCAGATTGTTGGCAATAATCACAGTTCTACGTCCTTTCCGGATGCGGCTTGCTGCGCATCGTCATTCGCCATTTCATGTGCCTGGCTTGCGCCGGGGCTTTTCTCCGCCGAATGCAACGGTACGGCGTATGCGGAGTCCACCGTATCCAGAACCTTTTGTTTGGGAACGCCCGCGATATGCAGCTTCTCACACAACGTGGAAACGTCGGTCAGAAGCGCCTGCATCCCTTCGCTTACCAGACGGGGAGCATCCCGGCTGATGTATCGCCCGCTGCCAGGTACGCCAGTGGTAATGCCGCGGCGTTCTAATTCCGCATAAGCTTTCTGCAGCGTGTTCGGGTTAGCCGACAGTGTTTGGCTGAGGGTTCGCACGCTGGGGAGCTGATCGTTGGGGCGGAGCGCGCCGGAGGCAACGAGCTGCTCCACCTGTTCGATGATCTGCTCGTAAATAGGTTGCCTTCCAAAACGATCGATCTGAAACATGGGCAATATCCTTTCTTGAACGTACCATGTGTTATAGTACGCTTAAATTATAAATCATTTTTGCCTCTTGTCAAGGGTTTTTTTGCTGTTTACAATGAAAACATGAAATGACAGAAACCTGTGACCCGTGGGAAGGGCCATACCCCGGATGAAGCTGGCGGGAAGTTCAGCAAAAAAAGTCGAGCGTCAAAAGCCCGCTCAGGCGTATCCTGAACAGGCGAAAGGAGGAGAAACGATAAGATGAAGGAACAGGTGGATGCTGTACGGCAGATGCAGGAGTATATTGACGAGCATCTGTATGATACGATAACGCCTGCGGACCTGGCGAACGCATCGCATTATTCTCCCTGGCACGCTTATCGCCTGTTTACGCAATGCCTTGGGCGAACGCCATGGGAGTATATCCGTCGCTTCAGGCTGGCGCGATCCGCGCTTCAACTGCGGGACGAAAGCATTACGGTAACGGATGCGGCGTTTCGCTGCGGGTTTGGCAGTGTGGATGGGTATCGGCGTGCCTTTCACCGCGAGTTTGGCTGCAACCCGTGCCAGTATGCGAAGAAGCCTGTTCCTGTTTATCTGTTTACTCCCTATCGCGCTCAGGATACCGATACAGACGGAGAGGAGAAACACGCCGAAAAACGCCAGGAGCGGGAGGGGATAAA
>DAOPZG010000118.1:0-8149 GCA_035353235.1 Candidatus Limiplasma sp. | reverse complement strand
GCCTTCCTGCCCGCACGGGGGCTATTGACCCAAAGAGGGGTCCATTATTCCGCCTCAGAAACGATCGCCACTCCCGCACTTGCACCCAGCCGGGAGGCGCCGGCCTCCACCATCGCAAGAGCTTCGGCATAGTTATGGATCCCGCCGGACGCTTTTACTTTCATGTGGGCTGGAATGGATTTCTTCATCAACGCAACATCCTTTACCGTAGCGCCACCCGTACCGAAGCCGGTGGAGGTTTTCACATAGTCTGCGCCCGCCTCGGCGGATGCCTTGCAGGCAATCACCTTTTCTTCATCCGTTAAGTAGCAGGTTTCGAGGATGACCTTCACAAGCTTTCCACCCGCAGCCTGGACTACCTCGTGAATCTGGTTCTGGACATCGTGATACCGTTTGGATTTCATCGCCCCGACATCCAGCACCATATCGATCTCATCCGCGCCTTTGGTAACGGCATCCTTCGTTTCAAACGCTTTTGTTTCGGTGGTGTTGGCGCCCAGAGGGAAACCCACTACGGTAGCCACCTTCACACCGGTGCCTTTCAGCAGTTCGGCGGCCCGCGCAACATGGCAGGGGTTTACACAGACGGACGCAAAGTGATATTCCACGGCTTCCGCGCACAGTTTTTCAATCTGCTCGTCCGTAGCGTAGGCATGCAGCACCGTATGGTCGATCATTGCCGCGATTTCGTTCTTCTTCATGGTTTTCTCGCTCCTTTGTTGGTTTCGGTTACGCTTTTTTCCTGCTCTTGAGCATGTCCATGGCAACGGCAAACACGATCAGTACGCCGGTTGTAACATCCAGAATATACGGATCGATCTTGAAGGCCGTGCCCGCGTTCGTAATCAGCACCATCAGGATGGTACCAAGGATGGTCCCGGTCACCGCGCCGCGTCCGCCCGCAAGCGACGCGCCGCCGATCACCGCCGCGGCGATAGCGTTCATGTCGTACCCTTCACCGGTGCCGGGCTGCGCCATACCCACGCGGGCCGCCAGCATGACCGCGGCAATGCCATACAGCAAGCCGGCAAACGCGTACACAAGGTAGTGCATCTTCCGGACCTTGATGCCGCTGAGCCGGGCCACTTCGATGCCGCTGCCGATTACGAAAAGATTTCGGCCAAACGTGGTGTATTTCAGCAGCAGAAGCACCACCACAGCCACGCCGATCCAGAAAAGCGTAAGCACCGGTAAAAAGCCGAAAAGCTTATTCGTACCGATGGACAGGATTCGCTCATCCACAAACGTCACGTTCAGGCCGCCGCACAGCAGTTTTACAATGCCGCGAATAATCGTTGACGTACCCAGCGTGGCGATCATCGGAGGCACGCGCAGGTCATAAATGATAATGCCGTTGATAACGCCGCACACAACGCAAACCAGCAGGCAGGATAACACCGTCATCGGAAACGGCATATTGGTGGTCGTCTGGAGCAGGGCCATCACCATGCACCCCAGCCCCGCGATACTGCCGCCGGAAATATCAATACCGCCGGTAATGATAACGCTGGTCTGCGCAACCGCGAGAACCCCGATGATCGCGCCCTGTTTGGCAAGGTTGGTTAAATTGTAGGGGCTTCCAAAAGCTTTCGTAAAGAAGAACGCAAACAGGAACAGCGCAATGATGATCAGGCTGAGCGTAAACTCAGTTCTAGTTGCCATGGTTTTAATCGCGCTGTTTCTTTTGATCGCAGTTCTGTTTTCCATGATTCTCTCTCCTATCTGCTTTCGAAGGACGCTTTTTTCAGTACATCCTCTTCAGTAAGCGTCTGCAAAGCTTCGTGATCGAATTCTGCCGTTATCCTTCCCTGAGACATGACGATCAGGCGGTCGCCCAATCCCATAACCTCTGGCAGGTAGGATGAGATCAGTATGATTCCGCGTCCCTGTGCGATCAGGCTCTCCATGATTTTATATATTTCCTGCTTAGCCCCAACATCGACGCCGACCGTAGGTTCGTCAAAAATCAGGATATCAGGTTGCCTGCACAGGAGTTTGCCGATGACCACTTTTTGCTGATTGCCGCCGGAAAGGTTGCCAACCAGCTGGTTTAACGACGGTGTTTTCACATTGACGCTTTTGGAGTATTTATCCGCGCGGGCTGTTTCCTGTTTCAGGTTGATCCAGCCAAGCTTGCTGATCATATCATACGAGTTCATGTTGATATTCGTTTTAATAGGCAGTTGCAGCGCGCATCCGTCCGAGCGCCGGTCTTCCGTTAAAAAGCCGATCCCACAGCTTAACGCCTGCGTAGGATTCTTGATATGGACAGGCTTGCCCTTCAAGATGACCTTGCCGCACAGGTGCTTTTCAACGCCGTTAAGCGCGCGCATCATTTCGCTGCGCCCCGCGCCGACCAGGCCGAAAAACCCCAGGATTTCACCGCGATGGAGCGTGAAGCTGATATCGCGGAAATGCTCTGAATCCGAAAAACCTTCAACTTTGAGGATTTCCTCGCCGGGTTTTTGATGGTCAATTTTATATATATCAGACATCTCACGTCCGACCATCAGGTGGATAAGTTCGTCTTTCTGGATGTCCGCGACATTCCCGGTCGTAACATAGGTACCGTCTTTAAGGACCGTCACGGTATCGCAGATACTGGCGATTTCTTCCAGACGGTGAGAAATATAGATAATGCTGACGCCGCGTTCTTTCAGTTCCCGGATAAAGCGGAACAGAATTTCGACTTTTTCATTTTCCAGCAGGGCTGTCGGCTCATCGAAGATGACAAGGCGAATATCGTCGTTAACTGAAATTTTGCTGATGGTCACCATCGCCTGCATCGCCAGAGGCAATTCGCGGATTTTCGCCTTCGGGTCCACGTTCATCTCAAACTTGTCGATAATTTTCTGGCTTTCTTCCCGCATCTTTTTCCAATCGACAAACAATCCGTTTTGGGGTTGACGGCCCAGAAAGTAGTTTTCCGCTATGCTCAGGTCCGGCGCGATGTTTACGTTCTGATAGTTGGCAAATACCCCATGGCTCTGGGCTTCCAGAGCGTCGTTATTAACGATCCATTCGCCGTTGTACTGCATGCGGATCATTCCTGCGTTCGGTTTTTCCACGCCCATGATACATTTGATCAGCGTGGATTTGCCTGCGCCGTTTTCCCCTACGAGGGCGCGAACTTCGCCCTTCCGGATTTCCATGCTTACATCATTCAACGCTGTCACGCCGGGGTAAAACTTACTGACGTGATCAATCTTCAGAATAACGTCGTCCAAGTCGTCACCTTCATTCACGAGCCAAAGGAGGCCGCCGTGACCGGTTATCAGGGCGGCCTCCCGACTGGTTTGGTTCAGCCTGCGTTCGCAGGCACAGGATGGATTACTTCCCCAGCGTCGGGTTCATCATAAACTGGATGTCCGGGGTGTCGATGTTGTCCAGCGTCACGATTACCGGCGGGCAGTTTACCTGCTGGGTGGTCTCGGGGTTTTTACCTTCCACGAGCGTACGGATGGCGTTGGCCATGCACTTGTAGCCCTGGTCGTAGGCGTTCTGCACAATGATAGCGCTCAGGAAGCCGTCGCGCAACGCGGAAATTTCAATATCATCCGAGTCGACGCCAACCGCAACAAACTTGTCCTTCAGGCCCGCGGCGCGGATCGCGTTGCATACGCCGTCCGAGGTGATGTTGTTGCCGGAGTACATACCGATCAGATCGGAGAAATTCGCAATGATGTTTTCAGCGTTGGTCTGGGATTTTTCCACAACGTTGTTGTTGTAGTACGTATCCGTCATGGCCAGTTTCGGGGCGTTCGCGGTGATATAGTCGCGGAACGCCTGGATGCGGTGGTTCAGGGCTTCGTTTTCAACGTTCATGTTGATGCCGATGGTACCGGCGTCGATGGGAAGGCCTTCCTTTTCCATCGCGGCAATAAACGCCTGACCCGCCAGTTCGCCAATCGTGTCGTTGGAGCAATAGTAGAACTCGTTGTAAACATCCTGGTTCGCGCCGTCGTCGCCAACGCCGAGGCCGCAGTTCACAAAGTTCAGCACGATGCCGGCGTCATGCGCTTCACGGGCTTTGGGGATGGTGGAGTCGATTGCGAGCGTGGCCGTCAGGATCGCGCTGGGCTGCTGGGCGATCGCATTCTCGAAAGCCTGAATGTATTCTTCCGTCTGCTGTTCTTCAGCAGGGCCGACTACACTGTAATTGACCGTGACGCCAAGTTCTTTCTCAAGGTCCGCTTTTGCCTGAAGAATGCCGACCTCAACCTGACTCCAGAAACTCGACGCGGTCGAAGGCGTCAGGTAGACGATATCATAGGTCTTTCCCTCGGCAACGCCTGTGCCAAACAACCCGCAAACCAGAAGCAGGGACAGGAAGATGGCTACTGTTCTTTTCATGGGTAAATCCTCCTTTATTATGTGTATTGCTCTTCGCAATTACATCCGTGTGGAGTAAACTGATGTGCCTTTACAGAACGCCTTTTTGCAGGATGATGCACCCGTATGGCAGTTTCTCGCTCGTGCACACCGTAACATAAGCATGCGCGGCCTTTTCATAGAATTTGGTGCGCTCGATTTCGCCCACGCACTTTGCCTCGTAACCGTGCCGCACAACCGCGTCAATGGTGTCTTCCCAAACCTTGGAACGGTCCATGGTCACGCCGGAATCCGCGTCCGGCACCATATACTCGATCGGGTGCTCACAGTATTCGGTGTCCAGAGGAACCAGTTGCAGAATGGCGTCCACCATCTGCGCAGCGCCTGTTCCCTTTGCCTGAATGCTGACGCCGTTTGGGGTTTTGGTGATCGGCGGATAGAAATGATCCGCAATCACGATCAAATCCCCATGGCCCGTATCAGCCAGCGCTTTGAGCAGGTCGGAACCAATGATGTCGGGAATACCACGTAGCATGAGTCATTACCTCCTTGATATCAGCCTTGTGTGCTGATAAATGCATCAATCTCTTCACGCGTAGGCATGGAGGGCGTAGTGCCGATGCGCTGTACGGAAATCGCTGCCAGCGCGTTTGCAAACCGGGCGGCTTCCCGCAGTGTTTTCCCCTCTGCCAGCGCCGTCAGCAATCCCCCGTTAAACGCGTCGCCCGCGCCCGTCGTGTCGATCGCTTTCACCTGATAGGCCGGTATGATTTCCGCTTTGCCATTTGTGTTAATATATACCCCCCTGCCGCCAAGGGTGATCAATACATTCTGAACCCCTTTGTTAAAAATCACCTTTGCCGCCTGGTTGGCGCTTTCCATGTCCTTTACCGCAATCCCCGTCAGTTCTTCGGCTTCCGTTTCGTTGGGCGTAATCAGGTACGCGCCGCGCAGAAATTCCTCCGACATTGGCTGATAAGGCGCCGTATTGATAATCACCCTGACACCGTGCTCCTTTGCGATTCTGGCTACTTTTTCGTTTGCGTCCTGATTCACTTCCAGTTGGAGCAGGATATAAGCGGATTTACATATTTCTTTTTCCACCCCGGCGATATCTGTATCCGTGATCGTTCCGCACGCGCCGGGTACCACAACAATTTCATTCTGGCTTGTATTCTCGCTTACCATGATAAGCGCTATGCCCGTTGAAATTTCATCGTTATAGAATAAAAAATCTTTGGGCAGTCCTGCGGCGTCCATTGCGTCGGTGGCAACCTGAGCCAGCGTATCCTTGCCCAGTTTGGTGACCATTACCACATTGCCGCCCGCCTTTTTAGCCGCGATCCCCTGGTTGAAGCCTTTTCCTCCCGCGCCCTGTTTGAAATAATGCCCCTTCACCGTTTCGCCGGGGACAGGCAGGCGATACGTACGTGCCATCAGGTCAACCACAAAACTGCCAAATACAGTCACTTGACTGCTCATCTGTATTTCCTCCAAAAGTAATTTGTATAATTCTGACGTTTTACCGCCAAAACTTACCGCTGTTGTTTGAGCTCATTTTAGTTTTGATGATGTGAGATGTCAATGTGTAAATCTCATATGTACACATTGTTTCTTTCATATTTTACATGTAATTATCTCCGGTTTTCCATCTGCTGCAATGTGTTGCTTCACTTTTTACTCGTTGCAGAATCAATGTTTTTTGGCTGTGTAAAACGTGTTTATTTGCTTGTATTTTTAACAGTGCGTGTCTATAATATGTTCAGTATTTGATATGTTACCAGAAGGAGATTCACCCTATGATTAAAAGCATTCAGGAGCTGGCTAAAGCAGCCAACGTATCGACTGCGACGGTTTCACGTGCGCTGCACAACAGCGGTTATGTAAACGAAGAAACGAAGCAGCGTATCCTTTCGATTGCCAGAAGCACAGGGTTTGAGCCCAAACGGTATCGCCACAAAACCCGTTCCGGCAACGAGCTGGTCGGTATTGTCGTTGCCGATTTGCGCAATGTCTTTTTTCAGGAAATTATCACAAGCATTGTAGACAGGCTGTATCGCCACAATGTCGATACGGTCATTTGCAACTCCGACGAGTCGCCGCAGCGGGAGATTCGCTGCCTTAGCATGTTGCAGCAGCGCAATGTCAACGGTATCATCATCTCCCCCATCTCGGAAACCGTAGAGTACAACGCGCGTTACCTGAAGGATCTCAACGAGTCCGTTACCTCGGTGGTGCTGATGGACCGCGACCTGAAAGGCTATGGCATCGACGGCGTGTTTCAAGATAATTACGATGTCTCCACCAAAGCCGTTGATGTGCTCCTTGAAGCCGGGCATACCGATATCGCCATCATCACCGGACCCATCTCCTCCAAGCCGGGCCTGGACAGGCTGAACGCCTATATTGACACGCTAACCGCTCACAACATCAAAATTTGCAAGGATTATATCCTGTACGGTGATTTCAAAATGGACAGCGGATACCATTTGACCAACGACCTGTTAAAGCAGCAGCCTCAGGTGACCGCGATTTTCTGTACCAACAACATGATGGCCATCGGCGCGATCCGCGCCATTCACGACTCCGGTTTATCCATACCCGATGATATCGCCCTCATCTCCTTCGGTTCTCTGGCCCCATTCGATTTATTCAACGATTCGAAGATCAGCGAGATCAAGCAACCCACACTGGCCATGGGCGACGAATGCGCCAGCATCATGCTGGAAAAACTGCATCGCAACCGTAAACATCGGCCACAGAATGCCAAGCGAACCGTTTTCGACTCCGAACTGCTGATTCGGGGTTCCGAAATATACCCCGTCAACCGAAAAAAACCATAAAAGCGAGTACAGAAATACGATTCAATAGAACAGATATTGCTTCTGCTTCAAATTCTGTACATGAGCAGAAAGACCATGACCCAATCGCTGTCAACCGTATGTATGTCTGCCTGATTCCGCATATACACAATGATGGTATACGGTAAATTCCGCACCAACCACCGGCGAAGCCGGTAGTTATCGATTAACAAAAAACCAGCGCCCGAACAATGTGTTCGAACGCCGGTAAGTATGGAAAATACTGATATTTCGATACAATCGGGGTAGGTTCACGCTGAAACGGGGCATCGTGTAAGGGTGAAGCCGGTTCCAAGCCCCTCTCAAGGTCAAGCCGCCGCAGCGACAGTGATGGCTTTTGCTTTACGTTCGGGTTCCTACAAGTGTGCGCATAATTCTTGACATGTTCGGAAACCGTAGTGATTATTGTTTTCTTGACGAATGATTACGTCTATATAATGTCTGCTGAACAAACCAAAAAGCCAACAAACACAAGACTTTCAAGTCCAAATCTGGTATAATTGGTGTAGGGAAAATCGCGAAAACGTCCAAAAACCTTGCATCAAGGAGCCAGTAAGATGTATCGATACGATAGTGGGCAGATTCGTGTGGATGATTTCGAACAACCGATCGGGATGAATATCAGGCCGGACAATCGTTGGGTACAGAAAGCACGCAGAATACCCTGGGAAGCAATCGAAAATCGATATGCCCGGCTGTTTCCATCCAATAAAGGAAACGAAGCCAAGCCGCTGCGGCTGGCGCTGGGTGCATGTATGATTCAATCGGAGTACGGATATCCCGATGAGGAAGTAGGTTTGCAGATTCAGGAGAGCCCGTATCTGCAGTACTTCTGCGGCTATAAGAAATACGATGACAGCAAGCCACCGTTCGACCCGTCCAGCATGGTGCATTTCCGCAAGCGATAGTGTCAAGCGATGTTCGCAATTTCGAGGTACTCCGCTCATGAATTAAGC
>DAOPZG010000117.1:0-8260 GCA_035353235.1 Candidatus Limiplasma sp. | reverse complement strand
CCCCCAAAGTTATTTCAGTATACCATACTGTCTAACTCTGGGGGTGCAGTTCATTCGTTCGTCGGCTTCTTTTATGATTGAATCATACCACAAATTGGCGAAAAATTCAAGTCTTGTCTTTCTGTCCCTGCGGGTGTAGAGTTCGGGAACGGAGGTGAACCCGATGGAAGATTCCCTGTTTCCCGCGCTTCGGCAGGCACAAAAAACAGCGATGGCGGAAACGCTTCGGAAAACCAACAGACTTTCAGAAAAATATGGTCTTTCGTTAAGCGAGGCCCAAATTACCGGGCTTATTGAAGCTCGAATTACCTCGCTGGTGGACACAGGCCGGGTGGAAACCGGCGAAGGAATATTACCCAAACTGATCTATGCCTTTTGCGATTCGCCCTATCTCTTCCGCGATGAATACTGCCAGACCCTCGCAACGCTTCAGGACCTGTTTTATGCATTCCGTAACGAATTGGAAGACGCGCTGGCTGATGATGAACTGATCCTGGCCATGCAGCGTTTGTACAACGGCCCGGGGCAGGGTTCGCTGGAATATCTGGAAAACGCAACGGTCAGCGATCTGTACCGGGCATGGCAGGGCGAGGAAGAAGGCGACTATGAAGACGATGATTGAGCAGATCTTTCCCGATATGGAAATGAAGGTACAGGAAGCGCCCCTTTCCGGGGAAGATAAGGCCGTTTTGCAGCAGAAGCTCTTTCCCTTACTGGAAAGGCAATTTCGGCTGAAAACTCAGGGAGACCGCACTTCACTTCGGGAAGAGGAAGCCGCCGAGTTGCTGGATTCGATCTTTTTCACGCTTCAGTTTGAGACAAGCAGGCGAGGGTTCCCCCTCCGTACCCTCCTTACCGCAGACCTTGCGCCGTTGTTTTCAGCCGCACAGCAATCCCTGCAGCAATACCTGACGCACACAGAACAGCTCTACCGACGGGTGATGGCAGAGGCGAACGATTTTGGCAGCATTTCCCTTCGCGACACCCTGAACGGCATCGACATATTCTTTCGTAAGTATGATTACCGCATTTATGCGCACCTTATCCCCGCGGATATCGATTATCAGCTGTGCCTGCCCGTGCCGGATGAACTGCGTGGAGTCGTCTTTATACGCGAATATCTGCTCCGGTTGCTTACGGAAAACACTTTGCTCACCCGCTATTCCCCCTCAAGGGTCGCCGCGTTGCTCAACCGTTTTTCCCCGGATTACAGGGGATTGCTCGTGAACCTGTACGAACCTGTTGCCGCCGTAACCGTTGGTCACGCGCTGTCGGGCGGCGGAGAAACGCTGCTGGAATTGACCGGAACGCAATCAGCGCAGATTGCACAGCGTCTGTTCTCCCTTTCACCGGCAGGCGCGAAGCATCTGCTTGCCTCCTCCGCGCGGGAGGCATGTGAACACCTCGCATTGACCGATCCCCTCAGCGTTCGCTATCTTGTACGCACCGCCGTGGAGCTTTATCCACGCCTCACCGCAGGGCCGCAAAGCGCAGCGGGCGTTTTCTCGGCGGTGGGTAAAGCGTAACCCTTGTAAACCGTTTGCATTCATGCAGGAATCACTTGCAACTTCCCCGAAGATAAGCTAGAATGATTTGCATCTTCGGATGCTTTTAAAAGACTGCCTTGCAGCTATTTCAACGGAGGGTCTTTGATGAGCGCACGCCGCCACGGTTCGGAAGCCCGCCTCCGTTTTTTTGACGATGCCGGTATGTCCGCGGAGCTGCGAAAGAACCTCTACCTGGTCATCTGGGCGGTTACGGCGGGGATGCTTGGCACCGTTGTAACGACGGGGCCGGTTTGGAGCGGGTTTCAACGACAGGTTCTGGGCGCGAACGATTTTCAGCTTGGTTTGATCTCCGCGATTCCTTATGCGGTTTCGGCCCTGCAGATATTCATGAGCTATATCATGGAGAAGCGCCGCAACCGCCGCTTTCTGTTCCTCTTTTTTGGTATTTTGGGCCGTTCCTTCTGGATTCTTATCGGGCTGGTTCCGTATATTTTCCCCTCGTTTGGGGTGGACCTGCGAATCTGGCTGGTCATCGTGTTCGTTGGGATAATCTTTTTTGGCAACAGTTTTGTCAACCTGGGCTTCGGCAGCCTGATGGGCGATCTGGTGCCGATCCGTATTCGGGGCTCGTATTTCGGCGTCCGCCAGATGGTCAGCCTCGCATCGGGCGTCATCGCGGGTCTGCTGATCTCCAGTATGATCGACCGGGTAGGCATCACCGGCTATTCCATTGCGCTGGTTCTCGCGGGAATCTCGCAATTAATGGATATCACCTGTTTCTACTTCATCAAATGGCCGCCCATGCCGGAAAGCAAAGACGATCATACCTCGCTGCTTACGATGGTGCGGGAGGTTTTTACCAATAAGAATTTTGTAAAGCTCATCCTTTTTTATTCCATATGGATTTTCTCCGCCAATATCGCCGGTCCGTTCTGGAATGTGTATATGCTGGAAAACCTGAAAATGAGTTTTACGCAGATGTCGCTGTATTCGCAAATCATTTCCAACATTGCGACCGTGCTGGTCATTTCCCGCTGGGGACGTCTTATCGACCGGTACGGTAACAAACCGATTCTGCAAATGGCGACAATTTTCATGGCTCTTTCGCCCCTCCCGTGGTTCTTCGCCACACCCGCTTCCACCTACTTTATCCTGATCAGCAACATATTCAGCGGCGCATCCTGGCCGGTCAGCGATCTCTGCCAGCAAAACCTGTACCTGAGCCATTCCCCCCAAAAGCACCGTTCCATGTTCATCGCCGTGTTTCTGGCCTGCATCAACCTGTTTGGCGTGGCATTCGCCAATATGGTCGGCGGCTTTTTGATGCAAACGCCTTTCACCGCCTTAGCGGAGCAGCATTACGTTCTGTTTGGCATGGAAATGAACAGCAGCCGGTATATGTTTCTGGCAACCGTTCTGTTGCGCATCCTGGTGTTGATCTTCTTCCTGCCGCACATTAACGAGGAAGGCGCGTGGACCATGGGCGCGGCGATTAAAGACATGATCCGCCTGAGCCGTGAGGGGTTTGACCGCCGGATTTTACAGTTTCGTATCAAGTGGCTGCGCAGGCGCTGGCGCAGGCATTATGAAGAGCAGAAAATGAACAAGGAGGAGTAAGCGTGTTTGAAGATTGGAAAAGGAATATTAACCGGTATTTACAAAAGCATATCGACCGTAAGCTCCTTGCGGGGATCGCTCCCGAACTGGACAGTGATATTGTAGAACTGAGTGATCTGTACACCTCGATTCTACTGGAAAACGGTGTGATCGACCGAAACGGGAACGATACCAGCGTGGACTTTGACGAGGACGATCTGCTGGAATCCATGCTGGATCGTTTTTTAGCTCTGCACGCTGATACAGACGATGACCGCGCGTTGCTCTATGCCACGCTGGTGGATCAGTATCTGGCGCTTGTGGAAGAGGCGAGCGAGGATATTTAGCCCACCGCGCCCCTCCCGTTCTCCGAGCAGGAATGCGGTTTGCCCATATCGAATAGTAATAAATTGGGAAGGAGGGAATCAGCTTGAAATGTCCATCATGCGGTAAATGGAACCCGGCTTCCATGCCCCACTGCAAGTTTTGCGGCACATCGCTGGAGCCGGATGACGGCTTTTTTTCCGCCTCCGCCCCCACATGGCAGAACCAGCTTAAAGATAATCCGGGTGAGTTTGTCGTCGTAGACGATACCGGCGACGCGGAGAAAACCGCCGATTACCGCGATGCTCTGGCGGATGAAATGGTCAGCCTGCGGAAACGCAAGCGGGAAGGCGAGAAACGGCAAAAAGAGCTGCGCGCCGAATCCGCTGCGCGGGGATACGCGCCCTCCGGCCGAACAGTTCGCACCACAAGCAACCGCAACACCTTCTTCTCTTCCATGCCGGATAACCCGGATGCCACGCTTCGCCCCGTTGACCCGGAACTGGTGGAAACAGACGATGCGCCAGGCCCGCGCCCAACCTTTACAAGCACCTTCCGCAGTACCCGACAGCAGGTGAACCGCACGCGCGAGCGCGGTTCCTATCCGTTTGACAGCTCCCGCCGTGCCCCCGCGCTTGGCGAATCCAACGAGGAACAGCCCGTATACGACGGCTATCAGGATACAAGCGAATATATACCCGAGTATCAGCGGACCGATGAGTATGAACGCCGTATGGGCGCCACGGGAAATACGCATGCCCGCCCACATCGTCGGGTTGGTGTGCGTCGGCTGCTGTTTACGTTGCTGATCGTTTCCTCCGTACTGTTGGCCATCTGGCTGGGAGGCACGGTGGTATTGCCAATGATTAACGCCAGTCAGACCAGTGCAAACGCCGAAGCAACCGTAACCCCTACCATACGGGACGACCTCGCGGCTCACACCATCACGATCCCCGGAAAAGACGGCGAGCGCATATCCATCCGGGAGCTCCGCACATCCGCCATCGTAACGGGCGGCGTTGCCACCTTCGATATTCCGGATCACATCTGGTATGATGATTATCAGGATTTCGTACAGGACTCCATGAACGTTACACTGACCCCGTACCTGATTACCGATACCGGCAAGCAAACCCCGCTGCCCGTGATCACCTACGACATCGATATTCCGCTTTCTCCGATCGATCTGGTCACGCCGGATAACCCCTACAAGGTTGTCAGCACCGCGATGTACACCATTGTGTTCTATGTAAACGAAGGCAGCACGGTTAACATCAACGGCACGGATTATTCGGACCTTGTGAATACCGAAGGCGGCAAGGTAAGTTATAACGCAACCGTGCAGCCGGTTGGGGAAAATGTGTTCAACATCAGCGTCCGCAGCCAGTATTGCCGGGAAAACTCCATTACCGTCACCCTGTACCGCGAGAAACAGGAGATCCCTCTGGACCTTTCCTCCGATATTTACAGCCGCAGCAACGACAGCGTGATGACCGTGCGGGCCACCACCTTGCCCGGCGCGGTGGTGAACGTGCTATCCCCCTTCAGCGATCTGGACATCACGAACACGGATAAGGACGGTTCCTTCACCTTCAAGGCGCTGTTTGATAAAATCGGCGATAACACGATCATTATCACGGCTGATTATCCCGGCAAGAAACAGACGCGCGTGGAGTATACGGTCTACTATGTGCCCTCTATCGACGTGTACAGCCGCAAAGCGTGGGATATCGTCACTCAGTATAACGATTTGATGAGCAATATTGATCTGCGGAAATCGAAAAATCAAATCTACGTCTGCATCGGAACCATCAAATCCATCGAAACGACCAAACCTCAGCGCGCTTATCTGGAATGCACAACCAAAGACGGTACGGTGACCGTATACATCGAAAACTCCACACAAACAAACTGGGAAGAAGGGCAGGCTTATCGCCTGTATGCCGATGCTTATGGAATGTATAACAGCGTTCCCTGGCTGATCGCCCGTTACACCTACAAGCCAAAATAAAACTGTGTTTAAAGGCGCCCATGAAAATGGGCGCCTTTGCCGTATGGACAGTTGATTGTTCTTTTATCGCAATCTCCGTCTTTACCTGGCCGCACTAATATCCCGTCGCCTCAAATGCATTGATGATATGCTGTACGCCGTCCTTTGTCAGCTCAATCACATCAAACCGCGCCGTACAGTCGCAAGCATACTGTGACAGGTATTGTCGCGCCGTTTTCACCAGTCTGGCCTGTTTACGCGGCCCAACCGCCGCCAGCCCCATGCCGGCTTCCGCGTTGGCACGGGCTTTGACCTCCACAAACACCAGCGTATCTCCATCCCGCATCACAAGATCAATTTCGCCAAAAGGGGAACGGTACCGCTTTTGCAGCAGCACCATTCCCCTGTTCTGTAAATAGAGTGCTGCGCGGCTCTCGCCGTCCAGTCCCTTTTGATAGGTATTATCAGGCATTGGGGAAATTCTCGTACAGGGGGAAGCGCTTCATCATTTCCTGCACGTCCGCCTTTACAGAGGCTGTAGCGCTTTCGCCTCCGTCCGCGATGCGGCGGATAAAGCCCGCGATGGCGACCATATCGCTTTCCACCATGCCGCGGGTCGTAACCGCCGGAGTGCCAACCCGGACGCCGCTGGCAACAGTCGGGCTCAACTTTTCGCCTGGAATCGTATTTTTATTCACGGTAATGTTGCACAGTCCCAGCGTTTCTTCCATTTCCTTGCCTGTGCGGCCTGTGCCCGTAAGGTCCAGCAGGAGCAGATGGTTATCGGTTCCGTCGCTGACCATGCGGATGCCGTCCGCGCGGAAAGCGTTCTCCAATGCCTTGGCGTTTTTAATAATCTGTTGCTGATAGGTTTTAAAAGATGGCTGCATCGCCTCGTGAAAGCACACGGCTTTTGCTGCGATCACGTGCATCAGCGGCCCGCCCTGCGTGCCGGGGAAAATCGCCTTGTCGATTGCTTTTGCGTATTGCTCTTTGCAAAGGATCATCCCGCCACGCGGCCCGCGCAGGGTTTTATGTGTTGTGGTGGTCACAAAATCGGCGTAAGGCACGGGGCTTTCATGAAGGCCGGCGGCGATCAGGCCCGCAATGTGCGCCATATCCACCATCATCAGGGCGTTCACTTCGTCGCAGATTTCGCGAATCCGCTTAAAATCAATCGCGCGCGGATAGGCAGAAGCGCCCGCCACGATCATTTTCGGTTTATGTTCTTTAGCGAGTTTTTCCAGTTCGTCATAATCAATGCGGCCGGTCTGCTCGTTCACTCCATAAGGAATAAAGTTGAAGTACTTGCCGCTGATATTTACCTTACTGCCGTGTGTCAGGTGCCCGCCATGGGAAAGATTCATTCCCAGCACCGTATCGCCGGGAGTCAGCATTGCAAAGTAAACGGCGGTATTCGCCTGCGCGCCGCTGTGCGGCTGCACATTTACATGCTCGCATCCAAAAATCTGCTTTGCTCTGTCCCGCGCCAGATTTTCCGCAACATCCACATACTGGCATCCGCCGTAGTAACGATGCGCGGGGTATCCTTCGGCGTATTTATTGGTCAGGGGAGAGCCCATTGCTTCCATAACAGCGGGGCTAACAAAGTTTTCCGACGCGATCAGTTCGATGTGCGCGCGCTGGCGTTCCACCTCCGCGTTGATCGCCTGAAACAGCTCAGGGTCGGACGCCATGACATTTGCATAATTCAAGTGAATCTCCCCCTATCCGTTGATTTCCAGATATTGAAAAACCGCGTGCACTCAAGCCGAGCGCCCCCGCAGCACATTCCATTCGGCGCTTACTGCTGCTACCTTCCGGTCCTGACAGGGTTCACACCATGAAATCGCACGGGACTCAGCCATCATTATGCACACGGCCTGATTATTATATAATGCCTCGGATAAAAATGCAACGGTTTTACCGCGTTCTTTCAAAAACGTTCGGCAATCCGCACAAGCGCTTCGACAGGTTACGAGCGTTCCGGTTTTGGAGGTTGCGATCTTCCTTGCGGTTGTTCCCGCGCCTGCATCTTGCCGTTTAATTGGATTGGACTTGTATTTACAGGGGGCGTTCCGGCACAGTATAATAAAAACCTGTCAAGGAGGCGTTTCCATGTGCAAAGAGGCTGAGTATTCCCTGCGTGTAATTGCCCGAATTCATAATGCTTTCCCCACCAAATTCGGGCTGCCCCGGCAAAGCGGGATGATTGACTCGCTGGTTTCCGAGATTGTGTTTGAGCCTGAATATCGCGTCGCCGCCGCGTTTCGCGGGCTGGAAGGGTACAGCCATCTCTGGCTCCTGTGGGGGTTTTCCGAAGCGCGGCGTGAGCATTGGTCGCCGACCGTTCGCCCGCCACGCCTTGGAGGCAACGAAAAAATGGGGGTCTTCGCGACACGTTCCCCTTTCCGTCCCAATCCGATCGGCCTTTCCTGCGTGCAGTTGTTAGAAATTAAACTGGATACGCCCGAGGGACCCCTGCTGCGCGTCGCCGGAGCCGACCTGATGGATGGCACGCCGCTGTTTGACGTGAAGCCCTATCTCCCCTATGCCGATTGCCGGCCAGATGCCCGTGGCGGCTTTTCGGAAAGCACCAGTTTACCCGCGTTATCCGTCACTTTTCCGGTTGAGTTGGAGCAAAAGATACCGTCCCAACATCGCGCGGCGCTGCGCTCCGTTCTGGCCGGGGATCCCCGGCCAGCATACCAGAACGACCCGGAGCGGATATACGGATTTGAATACGCCGGGTTCGACGTTCGTTTCCGCGTAGAGGAGAACACGTTGACTGTAGTGGATGTCGTAAGGCTTACCACGAAAATTTAGCACCCGTTCCCATAGG
>DAOPZG010000116.1:0-8288 GCA_035353235.1 Candidatus Limiplasma sp. | reverse complement strand
TACCGTAAGGCAAAGGGTGCGGAACAGTATGCGAAAGAACAGCTGGTGACGATCAAAAAAGAGCTGGATTTGCTGGAGAATGCGCTGGAGGATCTGGAGAAGTGCGTCACTACGACCGACCTTGCGGAAATTCGTGAGCTGCTTGCGGCAAATGGCTATGTTCATCCGGAACCCGGCGCGCGCAGGAAGAAAAAGCCTCCCGAAGGAAAACCCTACCGCTTCACGGCCCCGGACGGCACAGCGATCGACGTGGGAAAAAACGCGCTCCAGAACGATCGGCTTACGCTGCACGCGAATGCCGAGGAAACATGGATGCACGCGCAGGGAATCCCCGGTTCCCACGTTATCGTGCATACCGAAAAGGAGCCTTCGCCGGAAACGCTTTTATACGGCGCTAAACTGGCTACGTATTTCAGCAAAGGAAGAAACCATCCAAGTCAACCGATCGATTACACAAAAAGAAAGTACGTAAAAAAGGCATCCGGTTCTCCGGCAGGGCTGGTAACCTACACTCACTTTCAAACGATTCTGATCGGGCTTTCCCCTGAAGAAACCGTCACAATTGGCCGGAAGGCCGCTGAGAATTGAGGCGAAACCCCTTGAAACTGACAATCCGGGTCGCGACGGAAGCGGATGCGCCGTTTGTACACGACGTGTACGGCTACTATGCGGAAAATACCAATGTAACATTTACGACGGAAAACCCCGATTTGGAAAGTTACCGGGAGAAAATACTGCACACTTTGACGACATACCCCTTTTTAATTTGTGAGCTGGATGGCAAACCCTGTGCCTTTGCTTACGGCGGGCAAATCCGCCCGCATGATGCATACCGCTGGGGAGTGGAGGCGACGATCTATACCGCGCCGGACGCGCCGAAGCGCGCGGGAATCGGGCGCGCGCTGTATCAACGCTTACTGGACATTCTGACGCATCAGGGTTTTAAGACGGTATACGGTGTAATCACCGAAGGGAACGAACCCAGCCTGGCGCTGCACCGTGCCATGGGTTTTTTTCAGGCTGGATGCTTTAAGCGGATGGGATATAAAAATGGTGAATGGCACGGCGTGGTGTGGATGCAAAAGGAACTGGGAGACTTCAGCGGTACGCCTGCGGAGCCGGTTCCGTTTTTGCGGTGGCTGAACACACAGGAAGAATACGAAAACGGAGCAGAAATGGCCGAAAAACGCTTGCATAATTAACCCGGCTATGATATATTAAGTTTCGCGGTTCTGTGAACCCGAAACTGGCATGCGCAAAAGAGGTGAAACTGCATGAAAGAGAAAATCCATCCCAAGTATGGCAAGGCAATCGTCCGTTGCGTATGCGGTGAGACGTTCGAGACCGGTTCCACTAAGCCGGAGCTGAAGGTAGAAATCTGCTCCAAGTGCCATCCGTTCTTTACCGGCAAACAAAAGCTGGTGGACAGCGGCGGCCGTGTGGATCGCTTCAAGAAGCGTTTCAATATCGAATAATCGTTTGCGAAAGCCTATCAAGCCCGTATTCCTTTCGGAATACGGGCTTTGCCATATATAAAAACACATTCAGACTTTCAATAACTCAAGGAACAGAAAACAAGGGTGTGCTTAAAACGGTTACATTGGTAATTGTTGACAACAAACAAAAATAGCATATAATTTATGGTGAATATTACATTTGTTCTTAATACCTCCATACGCCGGATATTTGCCTTGCGGTATGTTTATCGGCAAGACAGATACGCGGGCGTCGCTGATTTATTATTTGAACGGATATTGAATCCGATATTGCAAACGCAATCCCACAGCGCACGCGGGAACGGACAGGAGCCGGGAATCGAAGACCTGCCTTCCATTCAGACGAAACGATGAAAGGATCGAAAATGAAACGGAAATCAACCCGGATCGCACACCGCATCATCGGTCCGTTGGTGCTGACGGCTTTTTTACAGACTGCTTCTATCCTCGGCCTGTTAACGATGGGCAATGTTTTTCAGCAAATGGGTGAAAATGCCTTGGCCATGCTGGACGAACGCACACAGAACAAGCACCAGAGCCTGCAGATGGAGATGAAAACAGACTGGTCCTATCTGGCGGAAACAGAAGGCAAAGCACTTTTACTGATTCAGAACCTTTTCCAGAAAAAACATAAAACCTATCGGGATATTGAGGCCGATGCGGCGCTAAATGCCGAAATTTGTACGGCGATTGCGCCGGAAATGATCGCAAGGATTCGAAGCAATAATGTAAGCGGCGCTTTCCTGATTTTATGGGGCAACGGGAACGCGGAAAAACCGGACTGTTTCGCCGGAATTTATCTCCGGGATCTTCAGCCGGGCGAAGACTTGCCGGATAACAGCGATCTGTCACTTTTACGAGGCCCGGCGGAGATTGCCAAAGCGCAGGGTATCCCGCTCAGCGAGACATGGCAGGAGAGCTTCAACTTTCCCGGGGGAGCACAAAACGACAGGAATGCATTCTTTTTTCTGCCCCTGCTGGCTTCGGTGGGCAAAACGAACGCGACACCCAAATCCCTGGGATATTGGGCGCCCCCTTTTCTGATGAATAAAGAGGACAACCAATTGGTCATTACCTATTCAGAGCCTTTAACAGACGAAAAGGGAAACACATACGGCGTTCTCGGGGTAGAGATTAACGTTGATACCATTACTTCTTTCCTGTGCAGCGGAGAGTTCGCACGCAGCGGAAGAGGATGTTACTACTTTGGGATTACGCGCGATGAAGGAAAGAGTTATGAAAAAATAACGACAGGTGGGCCGAAGTACTTACAGTTTTTCGGGGAAAACGACCAAATGCTTCAACCGATTACAGCGTCCGTAAACGGAAGAATCAGCGTGAAAAGTACGGTAAACGGACAGACCATGAGAGGGTCGCTTTTTCCGCTGAATCTGTATCCGGAAGGAAGTCGCTATTCTGGTACGCGGTGGGCCCTGATAGGGATGTCGGATGAAAGCACCCTGTTTGCCTTTCGGACTCGAACTCTGTCGCTTGTGCTGGCAGCTGCGGCACTTACATTCATACTGGGCGCGATCGTTTCCGTTCAGACCGGGAAACGTGCGGTCAAGCCGATTATCCGGTTGGCGGACAGCCTGAAAAACAGCGAACCGGGACAACTTCCGAAAATCGACTTTACAGGCATTGAGGAAATTGACCAACTGGCAGACGCGATTACGCAGCTTAACCGGGACGCGGTGGAATCCTCCGCGAAAATTTCTAAAATTCTGCAGATGTCGGGACTTTCCATTGGAGTGTTTGAAATTCGCGCGGACAGCGCAACTGCATATTGCTCCGACGATGTGTTTAAACTGTTGGGTCAAACCGAACGCGCGGGAAAAGGAAACCTGATTTCTAAAACCGATTGTCGGGTGATGATTGAACGGGCGATGACGGATCAGGTTGAGGAGTCTGTTTACCGGATTTGCGGGAAGAATGCGGATCGGTTTGTGCGTGTCCGTTTACTGGAAGACCAGCAAGGGTTGATCGGCACGATCATGGACGTTACGACGGATATGGAATATCGGCATCAGATCGAGCATGACAGGGATTACGACCAGCTGACGGGCATCCTTAACCGGCGGGCCTTTGAAAACGGCGCAAACGGAATCCTGCAGGAAATCGCATCTCAAGCGGGCATTGCGGCGATCCTGATGATGGATCTGGATAATTTAAAATACTTGAACGACAGTTACGGACATGATTACGGGGATCGCTATATCCGTACATTTGCGGGGAAACTGGCGGAAAAGGGACGCGAGAATATTCTGGTCGCCAGACGCTCCGGTGATGAGTTTCTGGCACTGCTGTACCATGCGGAATCTCAGGAGATGATTCTGCGGAGAATTGAAAATATCTGGGAAGAGATACAGTCCGCAACCATTCGACTGCCGGATGGCTCAGCCTATCCGGTGCAGGCTTCCGCAGGGGTCGCATGGTATCCGAGCGATGCGAAGAATCTGGATCAGCTGACCCAGTATGCCGACTTCGCCATGTACCAGTGCAAACGGAACGCACGCGGAACGGTTGCGGAATTTCAGCGGGAGGAATACGCTGCCTATCAGCGGACGTTGGAGAATAAGGCGGCGATGGAGCGGGTACTGGATCGCGGGCTTCTCCGTTTTGAACCCTGTCCTGTGTTTTCAGCGCAAACAGGAGCCGTAGCCGGTTATCATCTCCAGGTTAAATCCGACGAACCCAAGTTACCGGAGCTGGAAATGATACTGGAACTGGCCAGAACCAACGGCCTTGCAGGCGAACTGGATCGATTGTTCTGGAATGCTGCGCTGGATACGCTCCGCATTCTGGCAAGGCGGCACAGTCTGGGGAAGGAAACAAAATTCTTCCTGGAGCCGATGTCGGGCTGTCTGCCGCAGCCACGCGAAATGCAAGCGTTGGGCAGAAAATATCCGACGATACTGTCACGTACGGTGATCCTCCTCACGGAGAATCCGCAGGAGGACAGACGCTGGCTGGATTCGCTTGGGTGTATGTATGCGGTGCCGGGCGGATACGATGAAACGTGGGAAAGCGACGCGGCCTTTATAGTGCTCCGGGAAGAACAATTCTGCGGTGTTGAGGAGGATGAAGAGAAGCAGGAAATGATACGGCACATCGTGAAAGGTGCGCAACAGCGCGGGCAACAGGTGCTCGCGCTGAATGTGTGCAACGAAGCGGCAATGTGTGCGCTGGTGCTCTGCGGTGTTACTTATCTTCAGGGAAGGCTATTTAACGGCAACCATTGCATCCACGAAAACGGTGGCTAAAGCTTGTCAATCCTTTTCCAGCCGGCTTTCTACGGCTGCGATTACGGTTTGCAGTACCTTTAACCGCGCAAACTGCTTGTTGTTGGCCTCAATAACAGTCCATGGTGCGCTTGCGGTGTTGGTTTTTTGCAGCATTTCACTTACAGCCGTTTCATACTGCGGCCATTTGGCGCGGTTGCGCCAATCTTCGTCCGTGATTTTCCACTGCTTATCCGGTGTGTTTTGTCGTTCCTCAAAACGGGTTAACTGGGTATCATTATCGATTTGCAGCCAGAACTTGCACAGAACGCTTCCGTGGGTAGTCAGTTCTGCCTCAAAACGGTTGATTTCTTCATAAGCGCGCTTCCATTGCGACTCAGTGCAAAATCCTTCGATCCGTTCTACCATCACACGGCCATACCAAGTCCGGTCGAAGATGGCGACGTGCCCGTCCCGTGGAAGGGATTGATAGAAGCGCCACAGGTGGTGATGACTCTTCTCCAACGGCGTGGGGGCGGAGATGGGCACCACATCGAAACCACGGGGATCCAGGGATGCGGAAAGTCTGCGGATCGCTCCGCCTTTTCCGGCGGCGTCCCATCCTTCAAAACATACGATGAGCGGGATTTTCCGCTTGTAGAGTTCGTTTTGGAGTTTCCACAGGCGTTTTTGCGCCTGATCCAGCGCGGGTTTGTACGGCTCGGTCAGTACCTGTTCAGGATCAAAGGTTTCCAGCGGGGGAAAGGTCGCTACAGGCAGACTTTCCAGATGGGGCAGAAAAGGTGTATCCCAGGCGCGAAGGTTGTCTTCGCGATCTTTTAACGCGGTTCGGAACGCATCGATGACAGTGCCGTATATCTGGCTGATGCATCCGCTGGTGTCGTCGCTCTGGAGGATGTGCCACGGAGCGCCGTCAAAATGTGTGCGTGCTATCATGGCATCGTACAGACGCAGATAATCCTCGTAGCGATCATTCTGTTCCCAATCATCCACCGTAACGCGCCAACGGGTATTCTTTTTACTTTCCAGCGCTTTTAAACGCTTTTTCTGCTCTTTACGGGAGATGTGTAGGAAAAATTTAATCATCAGGACACCATCGCAGACGAGTTGGCTTTCCATATTGACGATTTCTTCATAGCGCTGCCGTAAGGAATGTCTGGCGGCTCTGTTTTCAAAGCACGCAGAAGTGACTTCGCGATACCAGCTGGAGCAGAAAAGTGATATGTTGCCCTGAGAAGGCATTTTCACCCAATACTGCCGCATGATCGGATAACGGTCTTCAACCGCGCTTAGTTTGTGGATGGGGTATACCTGATAACCCCGCGGATCCAACCCTTCGATCAGTTTTGCAAGCAACGTGCCTTTCCCGGCGGCATCCCAGCCTTCAAAAACGATCACAACGGGGATTTTTGCCGCGCGAATTTGCTGCTGCAACGCCATCAGCGTAGCGCGGAGGGTTCCAAAATCGGCATCGCCCGAAACCGGAAGGGCTTCGAGTTCCTCGTCGGTAAGGCTGAGGACAGGCTCGGGATTCGCGTCAGCAATAGCGGAGGGAGAAACGGCGCCTGATGGTTCCAGGTTGCTTTCCATGCCGGAGGGTTCGACTGAACTAGTTTTCGGCGCATGGTATACGGAGGGTGTGAATTCGCTTTGATATTCATCAGACAAAACAGGAGAATTGGAAGCCGGAATCTCATCGGAAGGCATGGTGCCACACTCCTCAAAATGCAAGTTGGTAGAAGATGACGCGTCTAATGTTTTAGCAAAACAGGGTTCATACGCCGCCAGATGAGGCGGATCTGGCAGATTGAGTTGGGTAAACTGCGCAACGTCCTGCGTATTACGCTCCGGTTGATACACGCCTGAGACTGACGTTACCGCCGAATCGTCATAGTTGCTTTGATAAAGACCAGCGTACTCGGCTCCGTCTTCAGGATGGATGGGATACGCAGGAAAAACCAAGGGATGGGGCGTGGCTTCTGCTCCCAAAGCGGTTGGCGTGGATTGCGGCGTTTTATCAGCGCAAGAGGAAGGAGCAGGTGTTTCATAGGGCAGCCCGGATTCGACGGGTATTTGCTGAAACGGCGCAGATTGTTGAGCAAAGAGGGGAAATAGATCCCCGCGATCAGGGAAAGCAGTTTGACGATCATTCGGGTTTTTCATTTTATCATCGGTCAATTCGGATTCCTCCGTTTCGATCATCGCTGCGCTCTTCTGCGTTTTGTACAACTATCAATAATCATTCCATCTGCTTCTGTTTGAATCCTTCTTGCAACGTTGATTTTACACAACGGATTGCTTGTGTGACCGGAATTTTCATGATAGAATACCTTTACCTGAAAAAAGAAAAGGGTTGCTGTTTATATAGGACAAACAGGGCGGTACCTGAGAGTTTTAAAAGGAGTGTCGTTATCATATGAAAGCATTGTTTATTGGCGGGACAGGCACCATCAGCACAGCGATATCACAGCTGTGCGTTCAGCTTGGTTGGGAGCTTACTCTGCTCAACCGGGGAACCCATCGGGAACGGATGCCGGAGGGCGTGGAACAGATTGCGGCAGATATGAACGACCGAGCCGATGTACAGGCGAAGCTGGCTGGTCGCAAGTTTGACGTGGTTGCGGACTTTATCGCGTTCACCGTCGATCAGGTTGAGCGTGACATTCAACTTTTTTCCGGGAAAACTGCGCAGTATTTCTTCATCAGCTCAGCATCTGCGTATCAAAAGCCCCTCTCCAGCCCGTTTATCACGGAAAGCACACCGTTAAGTAATCCGTTCTGGCAATACAGCCGGGATAAAATCGCCTGCGAAGAGTTGTTGATGAAGGAATACCGTGCGAATGGATTTCCGATTACAATCATCCGCCCCAGCCATACCTATGGTGACATGGGCGTGCCGGTTGCGTTGCATGGCGCCAAGGGCAGTTACGCAGTCGTGGACCGGATTCGCCGCGGACTGAAGGTGATCGTTCCAGGCGACGGATTAACCCTTTGGACATTAACGCATAACACGGATTTTGCGAAGGCGTTTTGCGGGCTGATGGGTAACGTACATGCGATCGGAGAAACGTATCAGATCACCGGAGATGAAAGCCTGACATGGAACCAGATATACGGTGCGATCGCGGCCGCGTTTGGCGAGGAACCTCATCTGGTACATATCGCGACTGAAACGCTTGCCAGACTTGCGCCCAATTGGAGCGGCGAGCTGATTGGGGATAAGAGCAATACCGTTGTATTTGATAATGCGAAAATTAAGCGCGCCGTACCCGGTTTTACGGCCACGCTTCGTTTTGATCAGGGGGTAAGGCGCACAATCGCTTATATCTACAGCCATCCCGAGTTACAGGTACCTGACCCGGCTTTCGAAGAATGGATGGATCAGGGTATTGACGCCTACGAAAAGCTTGAGAAAACCATGCCATATTATGGCTGATTCGCCACACGATGGATATTACTGCTGTTTTAGAACGATTATTCGGATAAAAGGCGAATAAACTTTAAAAAAAGGTGTTGACAGCAATAGGGGCAGGTGGTATTATAGTCAAGC
>DAOPZG010000115.1:0-8362 GCA_035353235.1 Candidatus Limiplasma sp. | reverse complement strand
ACAACGAAAACAGCTACACCAGCCAGATGGTTCGCACCATCAAGTTCTTCTCCGAACTGGGCTGAGAAAGCCGCCTCTAAGAAGTCTCTACAGCACCCCGGCGGTAACGCCGGGGTTTTTGTATAAAATGAATCGAGAAGAGTCTGTGAGTGGTTCGCCGCACGGGCCAGCCGGACACCTGCCCCCTGAGTGGTTTCCCGGAAAGCGAGGTAAAGCGGTATGATCATCAGCGCCAGTCGGAGAACGGATATCCCCGCTTTTTACGCTGACTGGTTTTTTCACCGTCTGCGCGAGAAGAGCGTGTGGGTACGGAATCCGGTCAATCCGCATCAGATCAGCGAAGTTACGCTTGCGCGGGACGTGGTGGACGGCATCGTGTTCTGGACCAAGAACCCAACGCCGATGCTGGATCGGCTGAACGAGCTGGAAGGGTACCCCTATTACTTTCAGTTTACGCTCAACGCTTACGGGCACGATGTGGAGCCGAATGTGCCCTCGAAAAACGACGTGCTGATTCCTGCCTTTCTGGCGCTGGCAAAGCGCGCGGGCCGGGAAGCCGCGGTGTGGCGCTACGATCCCATCCTGCTTACCGACCGCTATACGGTAGCCTACCATTGCGAATCTTTTCGGCGGATGGCGGAAAAACTGGCCGGGGCCACGACGCAGTGCACGGTGAGCTTTCTGGACGATTACCGGCACATTCGCGGTAATATGGCCGCGCTCGGGGCTGTCTCCCCGCCGCCGGATGCCCGGGAGGAACTGATGGAGCGATTCGCCGGGATCGCCCGTTATACAGGCCTGACGCTTACGACCTGTGCCGAGGAGGGGGATTGGAGCCGTTTCGGCGTTCTGACGGGCCGTTGTATCGACCCGGAGCGTTTGTCCCGGCGCGGCGGAACGCGCCTGAACGTGCCGCGCGATACTTCCCAGCGACCCGCCTGCGGCTGCGCCGCCAGCGTGGATATCGGCGCGTACAACACCTGCGGCAACGGGTGCCTGTACTGTTATGCCAACCATTATCCGGCGCTGATCCGGCGTGGCATGGGCGGACATGATTCCGCGTCTCCGCTGCTGACCGGTTCACTGCAGTCGGACGATTGGGTAAAAGCACGCAGCCAGCGATCCAACATCGTTTTGTAAACAGGCGGAGAAGGCCCGCTTACCTTGCCATTTTTCCGTAAAAAGAGTATAGTAGGGAAGTTAAATAGAACAGTTGTTTCCACCGATTCGGCGGGGGAGGTATCGGGATGGTCAGCAATTGGAGATTGAATGGTTTTTTTGACAGCACAAAACTTACCGGCCTGTTTGAGGCGGCACAGCGCAGGGAAAGCTGCCGCTCTTTTAGCGCCGCGCCGGACGCGGAGCAATGGCGGGAACTGCTCACCGCGGCGACCAGCCTTGCGATGCCGGGGGTGCGGATTGCGCTTGGCCTTTGCGAGAACTCGCTGTTTCAGCCGCCGCTCGGATCATTGTTTGTGAAGTTTGAGAATGCGCAGCGTTTTGCCGCGATCATCACGACCGACGCGCAGCCGCGCAGTGTGGTCAACGCGGGGGTCAGCGGGGAAATGTTTCTGCTGCGCGCGGTAGAACTGGGTCTGGGCGGGTGCTGGGTATCCGGCACGTACCGGCGGGCACAGGTGGGGATTAAAACGGAGGGCAGCGAGAAAATCGTGTCGCTGATTGCGCTGGGCAGGCCTAAAACGCTGCCGGACCTGCCGCTGCGCCGTAAGCGCAAGGATATGACCGTGCTTTGCCCGGACTTTGAAAAATTGTCGTTTACCTTTCGCGAGGTTGCGCAGTACGTGCAGATCGCGCCCAGCGCCATCAACCTGCAACCCTGGCGGATGAAACCCGAAGGGGACAAAGCCCTTTCCGTATCGGTAAGCGGGGGCGGGCACAGGCTGGATCTGGGTATCGGCATGTGCCACGCGCTGCTGGCGCTGGGCAATACCCCCGCCCTGTTCTCGCTGGAAGAAGACGGCCTGAAGGCGACGATTGAGCTGCTATGAGCGATTTTGACCAGCAGACGCTGTGGAGCACAATGGACGACCACCCTACACAGGCTCCGCTGGCTGACCGGATGCGGCCGCGAACGCTGGACGAGTTTATCGGCCAGCAAAAGCTGGTTGGCGAAGGCCGGCTGCTTCGCCGCGCCATTATGGCCGACCGGATGCAAAGCAGCATCTTCTGGGGGCCGCCGGGCTGCGGTAAAACCACGCTGGCAGGCATCGTGGCCAACATGACCGGCAGCGCGTTTGAAAAGCTGAACGCCGTTACCAGCGGGGTGGCGGATGTGCGAAAGGTGCTCAAGGAAGCGGAGGAGCGCCGCACCCGGTATGGCAAGGCGACCTACCTGCTGCTGGACGAGTGTCACCGCTGGAGCAAGGCGCAGAGCGACAGCATTCTGCCGTCAATCGAAAGCGGGCTGATCCGCTTCATCGGTTCCACCACCGAAAACCCCATGGCCAGCATGACCCCGGCCATCGTGAGCCGTTGCCGGGTATTCGCGTTTGAACCGTTGAGCGTAAACGACGTGCTTACGGCGATGGACCGGGCGCTGACTGACCGGGAGCGCGGATACGGTCGCTATGCAGTGGTCTGCGAGGACGGGGCGCTGCGCTATATCGCGCAGATCGCCAACGGGGACGTACGTGTGGCGCTTTCCGCGCTGGAACTTGCGTTTTTAACCACGCCGGAAACGACCGATGACCAACACCCCGGACCGTACCGGTTCATCAGCCTCGCCGCCGCCCACGAAAGCGTGCAGAAACCCATGCTGAAGCTGGATGAGGATCTGTACTACGACATGCTTTCGGCTTTTATTAAAAGCATGCGCGGCAGCGACCCGGACGCGGCGCTGCTGTGGTATGCGCGGATGCTGTATGCGGGTGTGGACCCTAAACTGATCGTGCGGCGGATCATCGTGCATGCCAGTGAGGATGTGGGGCTGGCCGATCCCGTGGCGATGCTGCAGGCGCAGGCGGCGGCCACGGCGCTGGAAACGGTGGGCATGCCGGAGGCGCGTATCCCGATTGCGCAGGCGATACTGGCGATCGCCACCGCGGAAAAGAGCAACACGGTCGTAGCCGCGCTGGGCGCGGCGATGGAGGACGCGGAAAAGGGCGGGTTTTCCGCCGTACCGGAATATCTGCGGGATCAGAGCTACGCGATCGATCACCAGCATACGCCGCAATATAAATACCCGCACGATTATCCCGGCCATTTCGTGCAGCAGACCTATTTACCCGAGGGATACGAGGATCGGGTGTACTACCGCCCCGGAGAACTGGGGAACGAAGCCAAAGTGAAGGCGCGCATGGAGCGCAGGTTTGGAGGGTCGAAATACCGTGAGCCGAAAGCCGAGCCGTGAGGTCGACGTGGGCAAGGCGTCCATGTACGCCGTGATCGTGAACGTATCCGAAATTGCCGTACTGCTGGCCTTCATTCTGTACGTAATGCTGATGGACGTAACGGAAGAAAACCATCACTTTATTCAGGCACTGGCCATCCTGGGCGGCCTTACCGCCAGTTGGGGGGCCTTTCTGGACATCCGTGAGGCGCTGATGACGCGCCGCCGCCTGCGGGTGATCGAGGCGCTGGAGCAAACCAATACGGAAATGGATACCCTGAACCATACGCTGCGCGCCCAGCGGCACGACTTCCTCAACCATCTGCAGGTGGTGTACAGCCTGATGGAAATGAAGGAGTACGGCGACGCGACCGATTATCTGGAAAAAGTATACGGCGAAATCCGCTCTGTTTCCAGCTTTCTGCGCACCAAATCCACCGCTGTCAACGCGCTGCTGAAGGTGAAGGCGGGCGCGTGTGCGGATCGTGGGATTGATTTGCAGTTGGATATCAAGAGCTCTCTGGACGGGCTGACGATGCCTGCCTGGGAACTGTGCCGTGTACTCGCCAACCTGATCGACAACGCGATGGACGCGCTGAAAACATCTTCCAAACCGTGCGTCTGTATCACCATCGCCGAGGACCTGCGGGCTTATACGTTTACTGTGGCCAACAATGGCGATCCCATACCGCCGGAGATGCTGAACAAGATTTTTGAGGCAGGGGTGAGCACCAAGGGCGAAGGCCACGGCATGGGCCTTTCCATCGTGCGGGAAACGCTGGACGGGTACGGCGGTACCGTAACCTGTGAAAGCGACGCAAAACAAACAGCGTTCCGCGTATCTCTGCCGAAAAAGAGCTGAACCTTCCGCCTGCGCCGGAACAGAAGAAACCCCGGCAGCAAACGCCACGAAAGGGAAACCGCCGAATGGAGCAAAGCAAGAAGAGCTTTTTAAAGAATGTCGTGGGCTTTTCCATGACCACGTGGATTTCCTTCCTGCTGGGTTTCGTTGCCACCACGATCACCACCCGGCTTTTTTCCACAGCCGAGTACGGCAAACTGAGCCTGTTCAGCACCTATGTGGCGCTGTTTTCCGCTACGTGTTATCTGGGGCTGGATCAGGCATACGTTCGTTTCTTCCGGGAGCCGCCGGGGAAAAGCGACCGCAGAGGAATGCTCACGTTCTGCACCGTTACGTCGCTGGGGTTTGCCGTGCTGTCCGCCCTGTTGCTGGCGTTTGCCTGGCGGGGCGTCAGCAGTCTGGCGATGAAGCAGCCGGACGCGGGTGTGTATGTCTGTATGGCGGTATATGGCTTCTGTCAGATCCAATTCCGTTATCTGTCGCTGAGCTACCGGATGGAGCAGAACGCGAAACTGTATACCATTCAGGGCGTTTTGCAGGTGGTGATCACCAAGTTCGCCTATCTGGCGACCGCCTTTCAGGACGCGACGGCGAAACCCGCTATTATTCTTCTTACAGTGCTGATGGCCGCGTTCACCCTGATATTCACCTGGGTTCAGCGCCGCCAGTTCAGCCTCCGCTTTTACCGGCAGGTGGACAGGCCGTTTGTGAAAACGATGAGCTCTTTCGCCGCGCCACTGATTCCGCTGGCGGTGATGTCGTGGCTTAACTCCGCCATTTCGCTGGTGATGCTGGACAATCTGATGAGCCCGGCCGCCGTGGGCATCTATACCTCGGCGCTTACGCTGGCTTCGACGGTGAACGTGATCCAGTCCGGGTTTAACACCTACTGGGCGCCCTACGTGTACGAGCATTACCTGAAGGATGATAAGGGACGCTTCTTTACCGTACACCGGCTGATGGCCTGCCTGCTGACCGGTTTCGGGCTGACGATGACGCTGTTTCAGGTGCCGGTATACCTGCTGTTAGGCCCCAACTTTCGCAGCTCCGCGATCTATTTCCCGTTCCTGTTTCTTGCGCCGATCTGCTATTGCCTCGGTGAAACCACGGGCATGGGCATCGGCATCTCTAAAAAGAGCTATTGGAACACCCTCATTTTTCTGGTATCGTCCGTTGTCACGCTGGGGCTCAGCTTATGGCTGATTCCCCTTTTACAGGATGCGGGCGCGGCGATCGCGGCGGCGGCGGGGGCCATACTGTCACTCGGACTTCGCACGGCGATCGGGGAAAGGTACTACCGCGCGATTACGCAGTACCGTTATCTGGGCTATACGCTGGGGCTGATGCTGGCGGCGTCGCTTGTCAATTATCTGCTGCGGGATCAAACACTGGTGAAATACGCACTGCTGCTGGCGGTCTACGGGCTGGCGCTGTACCTGTTCCGCCGGGAGATTGCCTCGTTGTGGCGCACGGCGTGGCAGGTGTTGCGCGAGGGCGCGGGGGTTTTAAAGCGTAAAGCGGCGCAGACTGCCGACGGAGGAAAGTAAAGCCATGAGCAAACGAATCCTGATGATTGCGGACGCAGGCAGCTTCTGGACAAAACGCTATATCGAAAACCTGCTGTTGCCCAACGGCTGGCAGGTAGTATTGTTTCCAATCTGGGAAGCGGAAAGCCAGTTTGATTCCTTTTTTCGGGAGAACGGCGTAACCGTTTACCATGACCGGTATACGCTTCCGGTGATACGCCATATCCCGCGCCTGCGCATGTGGGCGCGCGTTGCGGCCAACGCCCGGGCGCTGAAAGCGCTGGGCCCGTTTGATGTGATCCATAACCATTACCTGTCCCAGCGGGATCTGGCGCTGGGCAGTGCGGTACACCGCGCTTTTCCGGAGGCAGACTGGGTGTGCAGCTTCTGGGGCAGCGACCTGCTGCGCTCCACCGGGCTGGAGCTGAAGCGAATGAAACCGTATCTGGACCAGTGCGACCATATCACCGTGCATTCCGCGCTGCACGTGCAGCGTGTACGGGAAGTCTTCGGTGAAGCCGCCGCCGCGAAAACCGCGCTGGTTTACTTTGGCCAGACGGTGTTTGCGGATATTGACCGGGTGCGCGCTGTTGCGGATAAAGCCGCCTGTAAAGCTCATTTTGGTTTACCAGCCGATAAACCTGTGATCTGCCTGGGCTACAATGCCTCGCCTACCCACCGGCATCTGCAACTGCTGAAAGGACTGCAAACCCTGCCGGCGGAAACGCTGGCGGGCTGGTCGCTGGTTTTACAGATGACTTACGGCAGCGACGACGACAGCTACTTCGCCACGGTCCGCGACGCGGCGAACGCTTTGCCCTGCCACACGCTGGTGCTGACGGAATTTATGGACGGCACCGAGAGCGCTTATCTGCGGCTGGCAGCGGATACGTTTGTGCTGGCCATCCCGACCGACGCGTTTTCAGCGAGTTTGCAGGAGTATCTGTACGCGGGCGCGCAGGTGTTGCGCGCAAGCTGGCTGCGTTATCCCCAGCTGGAGGAGCTGGAAATTGAAACGACCGAGTTTACGGACCTTTCGCAGGTGCCCGCGTTGCTGGCGCAAGAACTGACCCACTCCCTGACTCCGGAGGACAAGGAAAAGCGCGCCCTGCTGGGGCAAAAGTATTCCTGGCCTTCGGTCAGCGGTGCGTGGCTGCAACTGTACGAAAAGGGCGTAAAATCATTCGGGGTTGTTGACGACGGCGGATACTGCCCCGGCGACAGATCAGGCAGAGACAACCGTATGAACTGAAAAACAAGACCCGCCGCATCTCAGCGATACGGCGGGCCTTTTGTGTATCGTACTATTCTCTAGTTTCCAGCATGATGAGCTGTTTACTGCGCGGTTGTTCCGCCTGTATAGGGTGCGACCGCAATGGGCTTTCCTTCGGAATCGAACAGGCTGTAGGCAATGCTGTATGTGGTGATGGCTGCGGGCGCGGTATCAGCCGTTTCATTCTGCGCGCCGTCCGCGGCGGGCGTGACTGTTGGCGCGGGCACGGTGGTTGCCGTCACAGTACGGCCTTCGATGAACCCGCACCGGCATTCCACCGGCACATCGGTATCGAGAGAGAAACCCTTATTACTTTTATCAATGTAGGTAATTTTTCCGTCCTTGCTCCGGATGGCCGCATAATCGGCACGGAAGGACGACGCTTCGTCGTAAACGTTCAGGATGCGCGTTTTGCCGTTGGCGTCCACAAAACCGAATTTGTTCTGGTATCCGACCCGGCAAAGCGTGTTACCGTTAAAATCGTCGCGAGAACTCCAGGTGGGTTTCATCGCGATGGCGCCGGATGCGGACACCAGCCCCCACAGCTTGTTCTGTCGGATCCAGGCGCGATGATAAATCGGATCAAAGTTGGTAATTTCACTGTACTTGATGCGAAGAATCACATTGCCCTGCGAATCGATTACCCCCCAGGCGGTGCCCCGTTTGACCGGGCAGGCTCCGAAGGCGAAGGAACCGACTTCCGCATAACCCTGCTTGATGACCAGCGTGCCCTGCGGGTCGATGAATCCCCACTTCTTCCCGATCCGCACCCCCGCCAGCCCGCTGCTGAAAGAGGTTACCCCGGTATACTGCGGGGTGATTACCGTTTTTCCGTTCGGGTCGATAAAGCCATACTGGCCATCGGCGGATACGCCCGCCAATCCCTCGCTGAAAGGCAGCGCGCTTTCCCAGGTGCAGCCGTCTCCCAGCAGTTTTCCGCTGACCGGGCTGTAATAACCCCAAAGACCGTTCTGCTTTACCGGGATCAGACCTTCCGCATATGTGCCTACCGCTTCGTAAGCGTCGCCAATGGGCTTGCCCTGTGCCAGGTCGTACAGGGTGCAGCTTTGCCCGTCCGTTACGGCGGCGACGCCGTTAACCGCCCACAGTACGGACTGATATTCGACCGGCACGGCCAGCGTGCCGTCGGTACGAACCAACCCGTATTTTCCCGACAGCGGCTCGGTATCGGTCTTGGTCGTCTGCGTGGTTCCGGTAAATACCTCCGCGACCAGGCAGGGCGTCGCACTCTCGGTGTCGGCATCGTCCCGCTCATACTGTTTCGCGCTTTCCGCGCGAAACACCCGCTCCGCCCAGTCGTATTCCGGCGCGACAATCCATTTGCCTTCGGT
>DAOPZG010000114.1:0-8369 GCA_035353235.1 Candidatus Limiplasma sp. | reverse complement strand
GATTTTAACGCCGACGCGCGAGCTGGCGATACAGATACAGGAAAACTTTCAATTGTACGGGAAGCACCTGCCGCTTCGTTCCTGTGTGATTTTCGGGGGTGTAAGCCAGTATGGACAGGTGTCGGAGCTGCGGCGGAATCCGCAGATTCTTGTCGCCACGCCGGGCCGTTTAAACGATTTGATCGGCCAGGGATATATCAAGCTGGACCATGTTGGTATCTTCGTGCTGGACGAAGCCGACCGGATGCTGGATATGGGCTTTATTCAGGATGTGAAGCGGATTATCGCGCAGTTGCCCGCCAAGAGGCAGACGCTGCTGTTTTCGGCCACCATGCCCTCCGAGGTGGAAACCCTCGCCATGAGCATCCTCAACCAGCCGGAAACGGTGAAGGTGGATCCGGTCAGCAGCACAGTGGACAGTATCCATCAGGTACTGTACATGGTGGATAAATCGAATAAGAAGTTTCTGCTGGCTGACCTTCTGAAAAAACCGGAAGTAGAGAACGCGTTGGTTTTCACCCGCACCAAACACGGCGCAGACCGTGTGGTGAAGGAACTTGCCGGCATGGGCGTACAGGCCATGGCTATCCATGGCGACAAGAGCCAGAATGCGCGGCAGGCGGCAATGGGCAGCTTTAAAAGCGGAGAACTTAAGGTGCTGGTCGCTACCGACATTGCTGCGCGCGGTATCGACGTCATCGGCCTGTCTCACGTATTCAACTATGACCTGCCCAATGAACCGGAGGCTTACATCCACCGGATCGGGCGCACAGGCCGCGCAGGGCTGCCCGGAGACGCCATCAGCTTTTGCTGCATTGACGAGATGAAGGACCTGTACGCGATTGAAAAACTGATCGGCCGCAAAATTCCCCGCGTGGAGAGTGCCTGGCCGATGCAGGTTTTTACTGAAACCGTTAAGGCTCCCCGCGCTCCCCGACCTGCCCGTGTTAAAGACGTGGACAGGCGCGGCAACGCAGTTGTTCCCCGTACCCAGAGTGCCGATCACCGCACGCCCAGAACCCATACCGCCTCTGCACAGGCACGCACAACCGCGGGCAGTTCCGCGGTGCCGCAACGGACCGCACCGGCCCGCAAGAACACAGCGGATACCCATACCGTACCGCAGCGCGATACGGAACCCCGCAGACAGGCCGTATCGTCCCGGCCTGCAGACGCTCGCAGACAGAACGCGCCGCAGCGCCCCTCGGAACCCCGCAGACAAGGCGCGCCCGCCCATACGAGGCCGTCGTCGATGGAAAGCGGCCCCCGTTCCATGCGGCAGCCTACCCCCGCGCGTTCCAGCCGTTTCGGTCCCACCCGCACAGCCGAGCGCCCACAGCCGCGCATGACCGATACACAGATTGCGCCTCAGCATGAGGAATCGCCGGAACGCGAAAACACCGCACAGCCTGGCCGTAAACGCAAGTTTGAATCCCGCTGAACGAAAGGTTCACCAGCACAACTGTTACATAAATAGCGTCAGGTGACCCTTCAGAACAGGATTCTTTGTATCTCATGCAATACAGATCAACTTTATATCGAAGAGGACGTTCCCGAACCGGGAACGTCCTCTGATCATTAAACCTTATGATGTAAGGGTTACAACCTGCGAAGAAATCAGGCGGGCGAGGGCAGTTTGATGTTCAGCTCCCCGGCCAGTTCCACCAGCTTGTCCAACGCCTCCACAATCTGCTCGGGCTTGTGTTCGCTGATGACGCAGAAACGCAGGCGCGCCTTGTTCTTAGGCACTGCGGGATAGACCGCGGGCGGCACGAACACGCCGCGTTCCCGCAGCTTGTTGGAGAGCAGGAAAGCGTCCTCGTCACTGCCGATCAGCACCGGGATGACCGCCGTATGCCCTGCCAGGCAGATATCCAGATGGCGCTTCTTCGCTTCCGCTACAAAGCAGTCGATATTGCGGCGCATGTCCGCCATGATCTGGGGGTTATGGCGCAGTTGGCGCACACTCTCCAGCGCGGCGGCGGCAAGCGGCGGAGAAATACCGACACTGAACACGAAGCCGGGCAGATTGTAACGCAGGTATTCAATCAGCATCCGCGATCCGGCCAGATACCCGCCGCAGGCGCCCATGCCTTTGGAAAGGGTGCCCATCTTGATATCGATATCCGTCGGTTCCAGCCCGAAATACTCGTCTACACCACCGCCGGTTTCCCCGATTACGCAGGCACTGTGTGCCTCGTCCACCATCAGGAAACAGCCGTACTTCTTTTTAAGCGCAACGAACGCGGGGACGTTAGCAATGTCGCCATCCATGCTGTACGCGCCCTCGATCACGATCAGTACCTTAGCGTAACGGTTACGCTGCGTGCGCAGAATGCTTTCCAGCGCGTCCGGGTCGTTGTGCGGGAAGGGCTTGGAGGTAGCCCGGCTGAGGCGGCAGCCCTGCTCGATGGAGTTATGCGCCAGCGCGTCGTACACAATCAGGTCATTCTTGCCGCAGAAGTTGCCCACAACCGTAACGTTGGTGGAGTGTCCGCCCACCAGCACCAGGCAATCTTCCGCGTGTTTCCACTCCGCGATTTCTTTCTCAAGTTCCTCGTGGATTTTCTTTTCACCCGCCAGCAGGCGGCTGCCGCTGGCGCTGGTTCCGTACTTGTCAATGGCTGCTTTGGCGGCTTCCATTACTTCGTGCCGTCCGCTCATCCCCACATAGTTGTAGGAGCCGAAGTTGAGCACTTCGTGCCCCGCCATCAGGCTCTTATCGCGCAACGGCGATTCGTGGCAGACAAAGTAGGGGTTATCCTCCCCCTGTGCGCTTAAAGATTCCAGTCGTTTCTGAAAAGCGATACATTCCGGCGCATCCTCAAAGCGGGTAACAGGCACAATTTCCTCATCCGGCTGGGATTGGTTCTCGTACGCTCCCACCCCGTTGAGTTTGCCGTAGATCAGGGCGCTCATATCGTTCACGGTTGTGCAGTGCCCATACTCCTCCACGGGGATGGTTACGCTGAACTGCTCCTCCGCCTTCAACGCGGCGGAAAGAATCTGCAGGCTGTCCCCGCCCAGTTCGTCAATGAAATTCGCGTCGTCCGCAAACGAGCCAACCTCCGCACTCAGCGCTTCGGCATACAGTGTGCGCACCTTGTGGCGGATTTCTTCCATTTGCAGATCGGTCGGCTTCACCTCACGGGCGACCACCTCCGGAGCAGGCGGTTCGACAACCTTCGGGTTCATCCGAAGGTCACGGTAAGCCAGTTTGTTTTCTTCGATCAGTGTTTTCAGCGCCAGCCGTTTTACCTTGATGCCGTTCACCAGCGGCAGTTTTTCGGGGGTCACCAACACACGGCTGAGGCGTTTCAGCGTCGGCAGCTTTGCGTTCGCGGCGGTAATGCGGCGCATCAGGGTTTCCAGCCATGCGTCATCCCGGTAGTGCTCGCCCACGTTCATTACCAGTGCGATATCTTCATACTGCTGGTGTTTCCCGGGCTTTTTTACCCCCAGTACCGTAAACTGTTCCACGCCCTCCAGCGCGGAGAACGTGTCCTCCAGCTCATCCGGATATACGTTTTCACCGGATTCGTTAATGATTACGTCTTTACAGCGACCCTCCACAAACATACGGTCGCCTTTTTCCAGCCTGACCACATCGCCGGTGGGATACCATCCGCCTTCCAGTGTATCCGGCGGAAGCAGCTTACCTTCCACCAGTCGTCCGGTATGCAGGCTCTTGCCGCGAATCAGCATTTCACCCCGGCGGCCGCGCGCCTCGCCCGGCGTTACGCGGTACTCCACGTTGCGCAGCGGCTTGCCGACCGATCCGCTCACGCGTTTGCGCAGGTTCAGCGAGGTTTCCACGCTGGTGATGGCGGTTTCTGTCATGCCGAAACCGCAGACTGTGTAATACCCGAGGGCATTCAACGCCCACAGGTGTTCGCTGGGGGTATGGCTTCCACCCAGGATAATCACATTCAGCTTCGTGCCCAGCAGCTTGGCGTTCACACCCTTGAACAGCACCTTTTCCGCCAGATTCAACCCGAAGCCCGGCGCGACCGCCTGTACCCCGAGGCTGATCCCCTTCAGCGCACGGAACATACCGCGTTTGAAAGGGCTCTGTCTGGCAAGGTTCCGGTTCAGCCCGGCGCAAAAGTTGTTGGCCAGCAGCGGAACAGCGATCAGCAGCTGTGGCTGGCAGCGCTGCGCGGTTTCCAGCACGACCTGCGGGGTACGGTTTTCCAGATAGAGGTTGGAATAGCCCAGAAAGCTGATCCACATCAGGTTGACCATAAAGCCGAACACGTGATGGTACGGCAGGAAGGCCAACGCGCGGCGGGGTTCGTTCTCCACAATCCGCTTTTGCGCCTGATACAGCAATTCGGAAGAAAGCACCTGTTCGGTTACCGCACGGCCGTTGTAAACAAAGATACGGCTGGTGCCGGTTGTTCCGCTGGTACAGAGAGCCACGCTGTCGGCCCAGTCCGGCGCAAAGCTTTCCGGTGCTTCCGGCGCGGTAAAGAGAGTTTTGGCGTCAATCAGGCGCATATCCCCGGCCAGTTTCCGGGCTTTCGTGGTGACCAGCGCCCGGGCATTCGCCTGCCCGAGCAGATAATTCGTCATCTCGTCGGAAAGTGAAGCGTCCATCAACAGCGCGTTATACCCTGCCTGCAGCAGCCCCCAGAAAACCGGAAACCATTCCTTGCAGGTGTCCATGGCAATGCCAACCCACGCGCCTTTTTCCGCACCCACCGCGCGGCGCAATTCAGCGGCATAGTTACGCGTCATCCGTTCGTAATCCGTAAAGGTCAGGGTTTTTTCGGCGCCGTTCTCCAGCCACACAGCCGCTTCCCGGTTGCCATACCCAATGATGATCTGGTACAGGGTTTGCAGGGTTTGATCCGCCCGAAGAGCGTTGCTGTGACCTGCGATATCATATTCTGCCATCACGCCTGCCCCCCTTTGGCATAATATCCGCCCAAGATTTTCGCGTTCCACGAAGGCGGCAGCACGTCATGCAGTACGACTGCCAGCCGCTGGTCCGGTTTGGCGACACGCAGGCGGAACCGCATCCGGTTCCGGTTGACGTTGCGTACCACCTTGCGGCCCAATGCTTCCGGCGGAAGGCCGTTGCTTTCATCCCGATGGATAATCGCACAGGCGGTACGGTAGGCCGCATCATACGGCGACGCCGCCGTTTCTCCCCCGGCGTGCAGGCGCGTGTGCTGGCTTCCGCCGCGGTGATCGCCCGGCTCCACCACGCTCACCTGAATGCCAAACGGTTTGGTTTCCATGGCCAGGCACTCCGCATATCCTTCGATTGCATGTTTCGAAGCGGTATACGCGCTTTGATACGGGATGCCCAACAACCCGTTAATAGAGGAAAACAACACGATTCTCCCGGTTCCCTGTTTGCGCATGGCGGGCAACGCAAGCGAAACCATGCCCGTCATTCCCAGAAAGTTGGTTTGCAGCACCCGTTCGTACTCCGCCTGCGACGTGGTTTCGCAGGGGCCCAGCACCAGCACCGCCGCGCAGTAAACCAGTGCGTCCACCCGCGGACTTACCGTGAAAGCGCTTTTCACAAACGCTTCCCGGCTGGTCGCGTCCGTTACGTCCAGCCTGAAGGGATGGATTCCCCGGTCGGCAGGGTCGCCATCCGACTGCGCCCCAAACGAGCGCGCTCCCGACACAACCTGCCAGCCGTCCGCCGCGAAAGCCTGCGCCGTCGCCAACCCCAGCCCGCTGGATGCGCCGATGACCCATACGGTTCCTTTTGCCACAATGGTACCTCCGAATCAGTGCGATATGAAATAATGTAACACCTATAAACAGCCGAATTATACCGCAAAAAGCCATGGCATGCAATCAATTTTGTTAGACAATCTAAGCATATTGTTCCACATCCCTTATGAATCAAGCATTACATGTCATCACTCACACAGTTGTATTGGAAAATATGGACAGTTTAAAACACCTGTGCGAGAATCGCACAGGTGCATTGTAACTCCCCTTTTTATAAGCTTTTCTCTAAAATATCCGCGATTCGTTCGCAGGCATGGCCATCTCCGTATGGGTTCACGGCGCCTTCCATTTCGCGGTACTGCGCCGGGTCGTTCAACAGCCGCATCACCGCGTCGTAAATCGGCTGTTCGCTGGTTCCGACCAGCTTCAGCGTTCCCGCTTCCAGCCCCTCCGGCCGTTCGGTGGTATCGCGCATCACCAGTACCGGCTTGCCCAGTGAGGGTGCTTCTTCCTGGATGCCTCCGCTGTCGGTCATAATCAGGTAGGCGCGCGCCATCACGTTGTGAAAGTCCAGCACATCCATCGGCTCGATCATGTGGATTCGTTCCTGTCCGGAAAAGCAACGCTTTGCCATTTCGCGAACACGTGGGTTCATGTGCATAGGGTAAATGAGTTTCACGTCCGGCGTCTCATCCACCACGCGGCGGATCGCGCCGAACATATGCTGCATCGGCAGCCCCAGGTTTTCCCGGCGGTGCGCCGTCAGCAGGATCATCCGGCTGCCCTTGGCCCATTCGATCTCCGGGTGGCTGTAGTCGGGGCGGACAGTGGTCGCCAGCGCGTCTATCACCGTATTGCCGGTCACAAAGATCGTATTCGGCTGTTTGCCCTCTTTGAGCAGGTTCTGTCGGCTGGTCTCCGTCGGCGCAAAATAAAACCGGGAAACCAGGTCAACCGCCTGCCGATTGAACTCCTCCGGGAAAGGAGAGTACAGGTTATAAGTACGCAAACCCGCCTCCACATGCCCCACGGGGATTTGCAGATAAAAACAGGCCAGCGCGGTGGCGAAAGCGGTGGAGGTATCCCCGTGCACCAGTACTACGTCCGGCTTTTCCGTTTCCAGAATCTCACGGATCTTCAACAGAATATTCACCGTAACGTCAAACAGCGTCTGCTTCTGCTGCATGATGCACAGATCATATTTCGGCGTAACCTGAAAACAGTCCAATATCTGATCCAGCATCTGGCGATGCTGCCCGGAAACGCATACCACCGTTTCAAAAGCGGGATGGTGCTCCAACACATGCACCAGGGGACACATCTTGATTGCCTCTGGCCGCGTGCCAAAAATGAGCATCACCTTTTTCATGAGCAACCAACCTAACCCGCTGCTTTCAGCGACGTAATAACGTGGCTATTCTACCGCATCATCCGGGGAAATGCAAGCCGGGTCGAGTGTCGACAACGCTTTGAGGAACCATTCGCGCATCCTGTCGGGCACGGCGTTTTCCTTCGCCGTTGACAGGAAAACGACGTCGCCCCCGTCTTTTCCTTCCCGAAGCAAGCCTTTCTGCGACAGCCGGCTTTTTAACTGTCTAGCCGTCCCCCGGTTGCCATCCACAAGCGCCACGGATTCAGGCAAAATCGCCCGCAGGGCGGACTTTACAAACACATAATGCGTGCATCCCAACACTGCCGCCTTCACTGGCCGGTCCATGTGCGGGGAAAGCAGCTCGGTTAATTTCGCTCTCACGCGGGGGCCGTCGGTTTCCCCCGCCTCAATCAGCTCCACCAACCCCGGGCAGGGCACGGGAACCGCATCCCTGCCGTACCGTTCCATCAGCGTATGGAACTTTTCCAGTTTCAGCGTCATAGCGGTTGCCAGCACCAGAATCGCACCGCTCTGCGGCAGCAGGGAGGCTGGCTTCAGCGCGGGTTCCATGCCGATAATCGGCAGCGACAGTTCCCGGCGAAGTGTCTCCGCCGCAACGCTGGTCGCGGTATTGCAGGCAATCAGAATCGCTTTGCAGCCCAATCCTGTTAAACGCTCCACCGCCTGACGCGCAAAATCCATTACTTCGTCCGGGGTGCGGTCGCCGTATGGCGCGTTCAGATTATCCCCCAAAAAGATAAAATCCTCTGCGGGCAACAGTCGTGCCGCTTCCGCCAGCACGCTGATCCCGCCGAAACCGCTGTCGTACACGCCAATCGGTCGTTGATCCATCCAAGACCACCTCCGCAAACAACAGGCTTATTATACCCCGTACCCAGTCCCCTGACAAGGCAACGCGCCGCCCGTACAGGCGACGCGACGCTATGAAAAATCACTCATGGATTCTTTCTGCTTCAAGAACCGCTTTCTCCAATGATCTGGTTTGTTCGAACATCCAGCGTCTGTACAACCGCGGTCAGTTCCGCCAGTGAGTCGTTTACTTTTTGCCCGCTGGACAGTTTCGCGTCATAGGCGTCAATCACGGTATATATGTTGTCGAACATGCTCTGCTGATACAGGCGACCCACTTCGCCGAACATGCTTACGTTCAGGTCGTTGATCACCTCAACGCCATGCACATATTGCCTGATCTTCCCCAGTACGTTGCCTGTGGTTGTGGCCCCCAGCCGGGATAATGTATTGGTCTGCGCAACAGCGCGCTGCATCTCCGACCGAAGCT
>DAOPZG010000113.1:0-8561 GCA_035353235.1 Candidatus Limiplasma sp. | reverse complement strand
AATCGTCTTGATCCTTGCCGTCGCTACCAGCATCGACGCCCTGGCTGTCGGCATTACCCTCGCCTTTATGAAAACGGCGATCGTGCCCGCGGTACTGGAAATCGGCGCGATCACATTTATCATATCGTTTCTGGGGGTTGTGATCGGGCATCAGTTTGGTACCCGTTTCAAACGTGGTGCGGAAATCGCGGGAGGTGCGGTGCTGATCTTAATTGGGCTTAAAATTCTATTGGAGCATCTGGGGATTCTGGGGTGACCGAATCCGCTTCCTCATCGTCCGAAGCGCTGTTGAAATCTGGCGTAAACCAGTCGGTGCCGCGTAACTTCTGCAGAGTATCCCTGCTGATGGCTGTGCCGGTTCCAAGGCAGGCATTGCAGCGATAGCCACACTCCGGGCATACGCAGGCGCTTTCGTTTCGTTCTTCCTGGATCATAAAGGTTCCGCAGTGGGGACATCCGCAACGCAAATGAATCCTTCCTTTTTATGATGATTTCAGTGGTTATGCTTGCCAGCGCTTTCACGCAGCCGGGCAAGTTTTTCTTTTGCGGCGTTCAAAGCCTCCGGATGCCGAAGAGAGCGCAATTGAGGGAAAGCTTTCAGAAGCCTCGCATGATCGCGCCCGAAGACCGCGACCAAAGCGGTATAACGGGCTTTCATTTCGGCGCGGCTCTTCTCGTCCGCTTCCTTCAGAGAATCGCGTGTACGCGCACCGGCAGCCTGCAGCTCACTGCGCGCACGCTGGTCCGTTGCTTTCAGGTTGAGCGCGCCGTTCGCCATGGTTTCGCCAAGACCGTCGGAAACGATCCGCAGAGCCGCAGCAAGCTCGTCAATCTGGGAAAGACGGCGGTCCAGCTTGAAGGCTTTGGCGGCCGCTACACAGACATCCAGAATGAATAACGCCGTAAATGCGCCCAGTAATACGGAATTCCATGGCTCCGCAATGAACAATACAAGGGTGGCAATCATCGGATGAAGCCCTTTCACGATCAGCACACAGGCTATGCCCCAGATCAGGGAGAAGGGCAGGCATACATAACCGCCGATATTGAACGGCATTTTGGAATAATCCCACCAGCGCTGATGGAAAAGTTTCTCCATGGCAAAGCCGGTGAGTAATTCCAGAAGTGTGGTCAATACGACGGAGCCAAGATACAGCCACAGCAAGTTTCCTTGCAGCGGCGTGGTGCAGAGAAGAACCCCAACGATACCAAAACCGTAAATGGGGCAGATGGGACCGCTTAAAAAGCCACGGTTTACAAAACGCCCGCTCTTAAATGCGGCAAATACCACCTCGCTGCACCATCCCAGAAACGCATAGGCAAAGAAGTACCACAGATATTCCCTCATGCAGAACCCTCCCGGGAAGAATCATCTGAACGCGGCGGGTTGCCCGCGAGCTTCTCCATCAGCTCCGCTTCAGTCAACACAGGGATTCCAAATTCCTGCGCCTTGATTAATTTGCTGCCCGCTTTTTCTCCGGCCAGAACAAAACTTGTTTTTTTGCTGACGCTTCCGGCGGGATGTCCGCCGTGCGCGGTGATCAGAGCTTCCGCTTCTTCCCGGCTCAGCGTCGGGAGCGTTCCGGTCACGACGACTGTCTGACCGGCCAGAAGATCCGATAGGGCGGCGCTTTGCCAGTGTGGTTCCACACCGGCAGCCAGCAGACGGTCAATCATTTCCCGGTTTTCGGGAAAACTGAAAAACTCAGTGATGCTGGCCGCTACGACAGCCCCGATTTCCGGAATGGAGGTCAACCTTTCTTCCGAAGCTGACGATAAAGCGGAAAGGGAGCCGAAATCTGCTGCCAGATCCCGCGCGGTTTTCCGGCCTACGTTCGGGATGCCGACAGCGAAAAGGAACGCATCCAGTGAGCAATGCCTGCTGTTTTGCAACGCTGAAACAAGATTGTCCGCCCGCTTTTGCTGAAACCCATCCAATTCAAGCAGCGCTTCCGCCGTAAGCCGGTACAGGTCTGCCGGGTCGCGCACCCCAAGACAGTCGTACAATAGTTCTGCTGTTTTTTCAGAGAAACCGTCAATATCCATGGCGTTGCGGCCTGCAAAGTGCGCAAGACGCGCGACTGCCTGAGGCTTGCAGGTTGCGCGGTTCATGCAGAACAGGTTAGCGCCCCGCTCCACCAGCTTTTCCCCGCAAGCCGGGCAGCGTTCCGGGGGGACGACAGGTGTTTCCTTTCCGGAAGGGTTTCCGACGCGCCCCATAATTTCGGGAATCACGTCGTTACTGCGGCGAATCCACACCTCACAACCGATCGCTACTTTCTTTCGCAGGATATCGCCATAATTATTAAGCGTTGCACGCTGCACCGTAACGCCGCCGATATCGGTAGGGGTCAGGTGTGCGAGGGGAGTCAGTTTTCCGGTGCGCCCCAGCTGCCAGGTAATATCCAGCAAAGTTGCCACATTCTCTTCGGCGGCAAACTTGTAGGCTACGGCCCATCTGGGAAACTTATCGGTGTTTCCCATCGCTTCCCGGGTTTCCAGCGCCGTCACCTTGACCACGGCACCGTCAATCAGGAAATCCAGCCCTTCCCGGGCAGATTCCACCTCGTCAATCGCGGCGGATATTTCATCGTACGTATCCGCAAGCCTGAGGTATGGACTGGTTTGGAAGCCGTTCTCCCGCAGAAACGCAATCATCCCGGCCTGATCGTGATACGGAGGGTTTTCAATCGTGCCGATCTGATAAAAAAACGCGTCCAGTTTTCTTGCGGCTGTCACGGCTGGATCCAGATTGCGAAGCGCACCCGCAGCAGCGTTGCGCGCGTTTTTCAGCGGTTCGTCTGCCGTACGGTTATAGGCTTCCAGCGCGCTCAGGCGCATGATGCCTTCACCCTGCACTTCCAGCAGGCCGCGATAGGGAATCGAGAGCGGAACACCCCGGATCGTACGGGCCTGAGGCAGGATCGCCTCGCCAATTTCGCCGTTGCCGCGTGTGGCTGCCTGCACAAGCTGCCCGTCCCGATAGGTCAGGTTCACCGTCAGTCCGTCCAGTTTGTATTCTACCGCATAATGCAGGGGCGGAAGGGGTACCAGTCCCGAGCCAAGCTGTGCATGCAACTTATCGCAACGCTGCAGCCATGCCTGCAATTCTGATTTGCTTTGTACCTTATCCATGCTCCATAACCGGTGTAGATGGCGATGCTGCTCGAAGGCTTTCAGGGGTTCAGCACCCACACGATGTGTTGGGGAATCGGGAAGCTGCTGGCTGAGCTTTTTCTCCAGCTTTAACAATTCATCATAAAGCGTATCCCACTGCGCATCGCTCATGGGGCTGGCGCCGGTCGAATAGTATAGCCGACTCGCGGCATTCAACTGGTCTACCAACTCGCGCATACGGAGCTCAGACATGTGAAAACCTCCGTTTCAAAAAAGGGGCGCATTGATACGATGCGCCCGGTTAAGATGAAAACATTGGTTACCGGTTGACCTTCACGATAGGGGCGATACTCAGCGCAAATTCCTTCTGGCCATATGCCGCGAAGGAAATGACAATGCGGGCTTCGTTACCGTTGCCATGTATTTCAACAACATCCCCCTCGCCGAACTTGCGGTGCATCACACGGTCGCCGATGGCAAACAGAGATGCCATCGCGCTTGCGGGTACGCTGGCGGCTGCCGACGGAGTAAAACCCTTCTGTACGCCGGGGATTCCCAGCGCGGCGTTCTTACTGCCTGCGCCCGAACCACGCGTGACGATTTTGGGCACCCCAAACGTAAGCGGGCCCACATTTTCGGCACGTGGCGCGCGACGCTGAAACATACGGCCATGGGGTTCTTCCGAACCGGGGAAGCTGCGCTCGCGCTGGCCGATCCATTCGTCATCCAGCAACCTTCTGGGTATTTCGGCGATAAATCGACTGGGAGCATTATAATTCAATTGATTAAAAATCATACGTTGGGAAGCGTAGCTGATATACAGGTTTTTCATGGCGCGCGTAATGGCCACATAGCAGAGGCGGCGCTCTTCTTCCAGCTTCGCTTCATCCTGCATATTGCGACCACTGGGGAAAATGCCTTCTTCCAGCCCCGCGATAAAGACCGTGGGAAATTCCAATCCCTTTGCGCTGTGTACGGTCATCAGGGTGACGTACTGGGCGCTGGTTTCCGCGCTGTCAAGGTCGGTAATCAGCGCAACGTTCTCCAGATAATTGGAAAGTGTCGGCTCTTCCGCTGCCTGTTCGTACTCGCCAACGGCGCCCATCAACTCGTCAATGTTTTCCAGCCGGGTTTTCCCTTCCTCGGACTGATCGTTCTCGTATTGCGCGCGCAGCCCGGTCTCCTGGATCAGGTGGGAAACGAACTCGCTCAGCTTCATTTCTTCCGATTCCAGAACCAGCCGGTTCATCAACTCGCCAAATTCATGCACACATTTGCGGGGACGTGCGGAAAGTGATTCCGGCACATCGATCAACGCGCTGAACAACGGCATTTCTTTATCGCCGGCATAACGGACCAGTTCCTGAATAGTGCTCTCTCCGATTGCGCGTTTGGGCTGGTTGATGATCCGGCGCAGGCTTACGTCGTCGCTGGGATTCACGATGCAGCGCAGATAAGCAATGACGTCTTTGACTTCCTTGCGGTCATAAAAACGCTGTCCGCCATAGATGCGGTAGGGGATGCCCGCCCGCATCAGCATTTCTTCCAGAACCCGGCTTTGCGCATTGGTGCGGTACAATACCGCCATGCTGCCGTAGATGTCACCCGAAAGATGAAGCTGCTGCATCCGGTCGCAAATCCAGGCGGCTTCCTCCCGCTCGTCCCCGGCACAGAAAAGCTTGATGGTTTCGCCGGCAGGTTCTTCCGTCCAAAGCGATTTATCCTTTCGGCTTTCGTTATGGGCGATCACCTGATTGGCAGCGTCCAGTATATTAGCCGTGCTGCGGTAATTCTGCTCCAGCTTGATCACCGTCGCATCCGGGAAGTCTTTTTCAAAATCCAGAATATTGCGGATATCCGCGCCGCGCCAGCCGTAAATTGACTGGTCGTCGTCGCCGACTACGCAGAGGTTCCGGCTTTTTTGCGTCAGCAGTTTTACCAGTGAATACTGCGCGAAGTTGGTGTCCTGATATTCATCCACCAGCACATGGCTGAAACGCTGGCGATAACTTTCAAGCACTGGCGGATGATCGGCAAACAGTTCCAGCGTTCGAACGAGCAGGTCGTCAAAATCAAGCGCGTTCGCATTTTTCAGATGTAATTCATACTGGGTGTAAACGTCGTGGATTTGCTGGCTGTGATAATCCCGAGGAGATTTTTCAAACCACTCGTCCGGCGTAAGAAGCTTGTTTTTTGCATCGCTGATCTTCCAGCGCAGTTCGCGGAGCGGCAACACTTTATCGTCAATATTCAGGCGCTTGATCACGTCTTTTAACACGCTGGCCTGATCATCGTCGTCATAAATAGTAAACGAACGGTTATAGCCAAGTTTTTCGATATCGCGACGTAAAATTTTCGCACACATCGCGTGAAAAGTACTTACCCATACATCATCCGCGCGTTCGCCGACGAGTTTGGCGATGCGCTCCTTCATCTCTTTAGCCGCTTTATTTGTGAAAGTAATGGCGAGAATTTGCCAGGGCTGGATGCCGTGGTCAATCAGGTTGGCGACGCGAAAAGTGAGCGCGCGAGTTTTACCGCTGCCCGCGCCCGCTAAAATCAAAACAGGCCCGTCCAGCGTTTCGGCCGCTTTTCGTTGTTGTTCGTTGAGCATATCCAAATTCATCGTTCTAAACCTCATCCCTGTTGCGTCCGTAAAAAGTCGGAGCCGTTAATCCGGGTCGATTTCCTTCAGCACATGTTTGTAGCCATCCGCCCCATAAAGCAAAGAACGGTTGACCCGGCTGATGGTTGCTGTGCTGGCGCCGGTTTTATTGGCGATCTCCTGATAAGTCACCTTATGTTTCAGCATTACGGCGACCTCAAGGCGCTGGGGAATACTCTTGAGCTCTTTCACGGTCAGCACATCCTCGCAGAAGCGATAGGCGTCTTCCATGGTGCGCAGGGAAAGCAGCGCCTTCATCAGCAAATCGGTTTGCTCGTTCTGCACCTTTGGCGTAAACATGGCCCGTCCTCCGATCCCTTTAACAAAATGAGACCCGCGCAAAGCGGTGCGACGGTAAGAACCGGCGTTTCCTGCCTGTGCGGTCATCCATTCCCTATCCTGTATGAATTATACCACAGAAAGCCTTCAAAGAAAAGCGGAGAAACATCACGCTTGCTTAACGTCGCTGTTTCAGACATGCGAATAACAGCCTGAAAAGACTGATTGCGGAGGAGCGGAGGAGCTGCTGCGGGTTGATATTCTGGGCATTATAAGTACGGTGAAAACAATACAGAATAGAAGCGGCCCGATCTTACTGGCGATCAGGCCGCACGAAGAAATTGAAACAGGAAGATCGGATGAGGTGCTTCTCCAATGTCTGCGACCAAACAGAAGAATTAAGAAAGCCTGTTCTTAAAATCCCCGTATCCGAAGGTGCGAATCATCCGGATGGTTCCACCGATTTCCCGCAGATAAATACCGGGAAGCCGAATCCCGTTAAAGGTATTGTTCTTCACCATCGTATAGATCGCCATATCCTCGAAAACCAGCGTATCTCCGGGTTGCAGTGGACGATCAAACGTATAGTCGCCAATCACGTCGCCTGCCAGACAGGTAGGGCCTGCCAAACGATAAAGGTGCGGTTTCTCACCGGGCGACCCGGCTCCACGGAGAGGCGGACGGTAAGGCATTTCCAGAACATCTGGCATATGGCAGGCAGCGGAGGCATCCAGAACGGCAATATTCATTCCGTTTTGCACCACGTCCAGCACGCGGGTCACAAGCACTCCTGCGTTCAACGCGACCGCTTCGCCGGGTTCCAGATACACGGTAATACCGTATTTCTGCCGGAAGGCGCGAATGCGCTCCACAAGCGACGATATATCGTAACCAGGTCTGGTAATGTGATGTCCTCCGCCGAAATTGATCCATTTCATCCGCGGAAGCCATTCACCGAAATTCTCTTCCACAGCCGCAAGCGTGGTGCTAAGGGCGTCGAAGCCCTGCTCGCAGAGCGTGTGGAAGTGGAGCCCTTCGATTCCTTCAAGCAGATCGGAGCGGAAATTTTTCTTCGTTACGCCCAGCCGCGAGCATGGCGCGCAGGGATCATACAGCGCTTGTGCTTGCGTGGAGCATTCCGGATTGACGCGGATCCCGCAACTCGCACCGGATGCAAGCGCCTCTTTCCTGAATTTGTCCCATTGTGTGAATGAGTTAAAAACGATGTGATCGCAGAGGGAAGCAATCTCGGGAAACTCATCTTCGCGATAAGCAGCTGCGAAAACATGGGTTTCCCCGCCCATTTCAGTTTTCCCCAACCGCGCTTCATACAGGCCGCTGGCTTCCGTACCGGCAAGATACCTGCCAATAAGCGGATATGCCGCGTAGAAAGAAAACGCTTTTTGCGCAAGCAGAATTTTGCAACCTGACTGTTCGGATACCGAACGAAGGATTTGCAGGTTGCGCATCAATTGAAATTCGTCCACCACATAACAGGGTGTTGGCAGTCCGAACAGTTCCGCTGTGCCCATTAGTCCACCAGTACCGGAGCGAAGTCTTCGATCCACGGCAGCCCCCAGCGGTTGAGCGCTTCCATGAAGGGATCGGGATCAAACTGTTCCATATTCCAAACGCCGGGCTTGTTCCATGTCCCGTTCATTACCAGCATCGCGCCGATCATCGCCGGCACGCCGGTGGTGTAGGAGATGGCCTGACTGCCGACTTCGCGATAGCAGGCCTGATGATCGCACACGTTATAAAGAGCATATGTTTTTGGCTTTCCGTCTTTCACCCCCTGAAAAATGCAGCCGATGTTGGTCTTGCCGACCGTGCGGGGTCCCAGACTGGCCGGATCAGGCAGAACCGCCTTCAAAAACTGCAACGGCACGATCTTCTGACCTTCAAAATCGATCGGCTCGATGGAGGTCATGCCGACGTCCTGCAGGCACTTCAGGTGGTTTAGATAGCTCTGCCCGAAGGTCATAAAAAAGCGGATACGGCGGATTCCCTTTAGGTTTTGGCCCAGACTTTCCAGCTCTTCATGGTGGAGCAGGTACATGTCCTTCCTGCCAATCTGTGCGAAGTCATATTCCCGCTTGATCTCCATCGGTTCCGTTTCCACCCAGTGCCCGTTTTCCCAGTAACTACCATTGGCGGTCACTTCTCGTATATTGATTTCCGGGTTGAAATTGGTTGCGAAGGGATAGCCATGGTCGCCGCCATTTGCGTCAAGGATGTCCAGATAGTGGATTTCATCAAACTGATGTTTTTGCGCATAAGCGGAAAATACGCCTGTAACCCCCGGATCAAAACCACTGCCAAGAAGCGCGCAAATCCCCGCCTCCCGGAATTTTTCACGATACGCCCACTGCCAGCTGTATTCAAACTTCGCGGTTTCCGGCGGTTCGTAGTTCGCGGTGTCTACATAATTCGTTTTCGTGGCCAGACATGCATCCATAATGGTCAGGTCCTGATAGGGGAGCGTCAGGTTCAGCACCAC
>DAOPZG010000112.1:8340-8770 GCA_035353235.1 Candidatus Limiplasma sp. | reverse complement strand
GGCGACTTCGGAAAACTGCGGACTTGCTTTATTTTGTCATAAGAAGCTGGACGAAATGGTGACGGCGGTTAACGAAGCTATCAAAACCGCGCCACCGGGCGATATCGAGATCCGTTTCGCCGGGGCTGAAAAGGAGGAGAGTATGAATGGCGACGATCGCTGATTATCTTGCGCAAATTCAGGATGCAGTATACGGAAACCAAGTACGCAGCGCGATCCATGATGCGATTCAGACTTGTTACAGCGACGTCAGCGCATCCAGCACGCTAGCCGACACAGCCGCCGCAAATGCCAATACGAAGGCAACGCTAGCGGATACAAAAGCGACGCTAGCTAATACAGCCGCTACAAATGCCAATACGAAGGCGACCTTGGCCGATACGAAGGCGACACTGGCCAATACGGCCGCCGCAAATGCGGATACTAAGGC
>DAOPZG010000112.1:0-8240 GCA_035353235.1 Candidatus Limiplasma sp. | reverse complement strand
GGCCTTGGCTGATACAAAGGCGACACTTGCCAACACGGCGGCCACCAACGCGGATACGAAGGCGACACTGGCCAATACGGCCGCCGCAAATGCGGATACTAAGGCGGCCTTGGCTGATACAAAGGCGACACTTGCCAACACGGCGGCCACCAACGCGGATGCGAAGGCGGCATTGGCAAACACAGCGGCTGCGAACGCCAATACCGCCAGAGACGCTGCAAACGCGGCGGCCACGCTTGCCAATACGGCTACCACGAACGCCAATACCGCCAGAGACACCGCGAACACGGCTGCCACGAACGCCAATACCGCCAGAGATGCTGCAAACACGGCGGCTGCTAATGCGGATGCGAAAGCCACGCTAGCTAACACAGCGGCCACGAACGCGGATGCGAAGGCGATCTTGGCAAACACAGCGGCCGCCAATGCGGATACGAAGGCCACGCTAGCCAACACGGCCGCCACGAACGCAAATACTGCCAGAGACGCTGCGAACACGGCGGCTGCCAATGCAAATGCCAAAGCGACGCTGGCGGATCAAAAGGCAACGCTGGCGGATCAAAAGGCAACGCAAGCGGTCTCTGATTGCAACAATGCTATATACAACACAGGCGTAGCGGCAGCAAATGCGAACCGAGCCGCGACAAGAGCGGACGTTGCTTCGGTTTTGGTGGAGGAGATGACCGTCAGCGAAGAAAGCGTTGGCCCAAACGAGGCATCCGAGGTGATACCAACGATCGTGGATGGGCACATTAACCTGCACTTTAAGCAAAAACAGGGGCAGCAGGGATCCCCCTTTACGATTAAAGGAGCCGCCTACGCTACGCTTAGCGATCTTGAGACCGGCGTGCCGAATCCCGTTATCGGAGATCAATATAATGTTGGCGCTCAGGCGCCTTACAGCATTTATCGATGGACGGGCGTCAGCTGGGAGTTTCAAGGAACGATCAGCCTGAGCATCGCGGAAATTACCAGCGCGGAAATCGACACGGTTTGCGACACCGAAACGGTCATCCCCGCTACGAACGAAAAGAAATATCTGGACGTTCAAGGGTTGGTTCGGTTTTTCAGGTTCAAATTGCAAGCCTTGTTTGCGACCAAGGTAGATAAGATTACCGGAAAAAGCTTAAGCACGAATGACTTCACGAACGAATACGTGACGAAGATCGGGACGCTGGAGGATTCCGTAACGACCTTGAACGACACAAAGGTCAGCAAGATTACCGGAAAAAGTTTAAGCACGAACGACTTCACGACGGAATACAAAGACCAGATCGACCAAAACGCGACGGATATTTCGACGCTGGATGCCGGAAAGGAAGACAAAGTAGCCGGAAAAAGCTTAAGCACGAACGACTTCACGAACGTTTATAAAGACAGTATCGACAACTTGCTAAGTATCATCGACACCTTTGCCAAAACCAATACAATATGGCGGGACCTGGCGGATTCCACGGGAACCGGAATTACGGATTCCTTGGGAAACACTATCGAAGGCCGCGTACTGTACGCCCAACTGTGACGGAGAAAGGGGAACGCTATGAAACTGACAGAGTTTACGCAAGTTACCGCACTGGACAGCACCAGCATCCTTTTAATTGACGGAGCCAATGGCACAAAGAAAATCCTGACCAAAGACGCGATCCTCGCCATGTTGAGCCAGATTTCGCCGGAAAGCCACCGGATGATCTACCGTGGAAAAAACCTCGGATCGAGTTTTACGGTAGCCCAAAAGGCCACGGTAAACGCCGGCGTTTTTGATGATATTTTTCTTGGAGATTACTGGATCATCAATGGCGTTACTTATCGCGTGGCAGATTTTAACTATTTTCTGCGTTGCGGGGATACAGATTTCACGCGCCAACATCTGGTACTTGTACCAGACACAAGTATGTACTCCGGCGTGATGAACGACACAAATATCACCACGGGCGGGTACGTGGGATCCAAGATGTATACCGAGGGGCTGGCGCAAGCGAAAACGACGATAGCCGCGGCTTTTGGCGATGCGGTGCTGACCCACCGCGAGTACCTGACAAATGCCGTCACAAACGGATATCCTTCCGCTGGCGCTTGGCTTGACTCCACCGTGGAACTGATGAGCGAGCGGATGTGCTACGGAAACGGTATTTATATACCGGCGCCAAACGGAACCACCATCCCCACAAATTATACCGTTGCAAAATCGCAGTTGGCTCTCTTTCAAGCGGTGCCTAAGTTCATCCACAATCGGGCTACCTTCTGGCTTAGGGACGTTGTGTCGGCTGCTCACTTCGCCGCTGTGAACGGCAATGGCTTTGCGGGCTCCACCGGCGCTTCGAGCTCTCTTGGGGTTCGTCCGGTGTTCCTCGTTGGTTAGCCGATCCGGGGGCCTTGTGCCCCCAATCTTTTTGGAAAGAAGGAGAAAATCAAAATGGATGATGTTTATCAGATTATCCTTTCCGACGGCGTAACAATCTCCAACCTTCGTTTGAACGGGAATAACTTTGTTTCCAACACTCCGATCAGCGCGACGGTTTTTACTGGGAAATTATCGCCGGTGACGATCCGAAAGAACGACGTGCCGGAGATCCACGAGCACATGGAGCTTGTGCAAGTGACGCGGATGGGCTCCGAATACTGGTTTGTGCTGCGGGACATAACCGAACAGGAGCTTTCTCAGATCAAGCTTCGCGCGGATGTAGACTTTATCGCCATGATGGCAGACGTTGAGTTGTAAGGAGGAAACGAGATATGAGCCCGAAATATCAACTTGTAGCATATTACTATGAGATGCGCGCTTGGGATTTGACTCGCGTGAGGGCTGCCGTTGTAAAGGGATGGATTACGGAGGCGGAGTATCAGCAAATCACCGGGGAAGTTTATGAATGAGCGTACTTAAGGCGAACCGAAAAGAATCCAAATTTGAGGCTCTCACGTTTTCGATAGAACTGCATAACATGCTGATTGAGTTTATGCAGCGCGACTTTGGCATACGTGACATGAACGATTACGTAGTCGCCCGGTTTGCCTGCCGAAAAAACGACAGGGAAGCTTTCGCAAAATATCGGTTTCTGATGGGCGAATTCAAACAACGAATCGACAGCCACGCGTCAAGCCTTACCGGTAACGTGAGGGCCGCCAACTCCATATTTCCGACTACGATGGCAGAATACGAACAGCGAAGATATTACCAGAACAGCGCGCTGGTTGATTGCGAACGGATCGTTAAAGAACTGCAAAGGCTTGTGGAGGTTTTCAAGGTAGACATAAACGCCTACCGACGGTACATAGAGGCCATAGACCGAGAGATCGGTCTGATTAAGAAGTGGCGCCAGAAAGACAACAAGATTAAAGCATACCTGTAGGGGGTCTTCTGTTACGCGTGTTGTGTCGGCTGCTAACTTCGCCAATGTGAACAACAATGGCAATGCGAACTACAACAACGCTTCGAACTCTAATGGGGTTCGTCCGGATTCTTCGCTTAACCAACGAAGAAGGAGAAAGCCTCCGTTCCGAAAGGAAGAAAGATAAAGCCAGAAACAATTTACTACGGTAAGTATTGTTATTACGGTGAATAAAATGACGTATGAAGAGATCCTGTGCGACGCCAACACTCTATACAAGGCTTACACTGCCTCGATCAAAGGAAGCAAGTGGAAAGAAACGACGCAGAAATTCGCACTGAATTATTTGCGGTATATCTTTGAGCTACAAGATGACCTCCGCAATCAAACCCTTCAAAATGGTAAGAAAGCGGAGTTCACGCTTCACGAAAGAGGCCGTGTAAGACCTATTACCAGCATTAAGATCAAAGACCGAATTGTGCGGCACGCTTTATGCGACGACGTTTTACTGCCCGAGGCGAGAAAGCGCATCATCTATGATAACTGCGCGTCGATCAAGGGCAGAGGAATAGCGCAGCAACGAAAACGCTTTGATATACACCTTCACAAATATTATCAGGAATATGGAAACGACGGATGGATTCTGTTTGGGGATTTCTCCAAATTCTACGACAACATCCTGCATGAAACGGCGAAGCGGGAGCTTAGCCGGCTGGTTGACGACGATGCGTTCATTACGTGGTTGCTCAACCTGATCTTTGACGAATTCAAGGTTGACGTATCACATTGGTCCGACGAGGCGTATGAGAACCGAAACGCTTTGTTATTCAACAAGCTGGAGCACCGAAAAACGCCCAGAGAGCTTTTAACCGGCGAGCGGTGGATGGACAAATCCGTAAGCATTGGCGATCAGTTATCGCAGGTAATCGGGATTTACTATCCTTACCGAATCGACAACTACGTAAAATACGTGAGAGGTCAAAAATATTACGGGCGGTATTCGGACGACTGGTATATCATGAACCCCAGCAAAGAGGCACTTACGGACATGCTGGCAGAGATCCAAAAGATCGCCGCGGAATATGGAATCCACATCAACGACAAGAAAACGAAGATTGTAAAGATTGGCGGAGCATTCAAGTTTCTGCAAGTTAAGTATACGCTTGGCCCGAACGGTAAGATACGCAAGCTGGCGGCATCCAGCAGGATCACAGCCATGCGGACGAAGCTGAAAAAGCTCGCCGTTAAAGTAGCCAATGGCGAACGGGAGTATGCTTGCGCCGAAGACATGTTTCGAAGTTGGATGGGAAGCTTCTACAAGCTGATGACCCGGCAGCAACGAACAGGCATGATCGCTCTTTACGAGAGTCTTTACCATAAAAAGATCACGATACAAAATCAGAAAATGACGATAGAGGAGGGGTAGCATGGCTAAGCCTACGAATTTTGAGGTTGCCCAAAATGCCATTAGCATTTGGAAAGAAGGGCATTCTTACGCTGATATGGACTGCCAGGACTTTGTGGAGGAAGCGGTGCAAAGAGCTGGCGGTACGATGGAATACTCAGGCTCCAACGACATGGCCCGAAACGCAATCGTATGGATGGGCACGATCGAAAACGCGGAAGCGGAAGGAAAGCTGGTACCCGGCGCAGGGCTGATGATCCACGAAGATGACGAAAGCGGTCTGCCCGCCAAGTATCAGGGGGATGGGCTTGGCGATTTTAGCCATGTCGGATTATACATCGGGGATGATTTGGCGATCAAAGACTACGCTAAAGGCGCTATTTTCAAGCGCACATGCAACGCCATCCATTCCTCAGACAGTATGCAGCGAGTCGCCGGGACCACGCTTCAAAATGGATGGACCCACGTTGTCTGGTTTAAGGATATCGATTACGGCGAAGAGGTAACCCCGGGGGTTACCCTTGGCGCAGGCATTGAAACGAGCGAGCCGGCGTATGACGAGGATGGTAATGAAACCGAAGACGCGCCCGAAGAAGGTACGTACGACGTGATACCCGCTACCGTGTATGCCGATAACGGAAAGCCGGTGAAGATCCGGGCCAAACCTTCGACGAGCTGCGATTTGTACTGGACGCGGGAAGTCGGAACCGAAGTAGAGGTATTGGAACGTGGCGAAACGTGGTGCAAGGTGCGATCCCGTTCACGTGTGGGATATATGATGACGAAGTTCTTACAGTTTGAAGAGGTGTAATATGAAAAACGCCTTGCAAAAACTGAAAGCCGCCGGTCACAAGTATTACATGGAATTGTTGACGATCGACTGGGCGGATGTTGCCGTAAGAGCGCTGAAAACCTTTTTTCAGATTGCTATTACCTACGCTGTAACCGCGTTGACCGGTGTAAATTTTGCTAAGGATTTGAGCGGTACTTTCTGGCTCGGGTTTGCATTGAGCGCCGGTTCGGCCGGCGTATCCGCGGCCTGGAACACGGTGCTGATGCCGGTATTGAGCCCCGGAAAAACCGGTTTGGATGCGGCGCAGACGAAATTGGCAATCGCCAGAGCGAAAACAAACAGTAATGCCCAGCCAGACAAAGACGACAGCAACGGCTGAGCATGGATTGGAAGTGATGACCGTTGGACCAGACCTTACAAACGATTTTGACCGTTTTAGGGAGCGTGCTGGCATCTTCCGGATTTTGGGCGATGATGCAGCGATCCTGCGACCGGCGAGGCCTCGCGTCTCAACTGCTACTTGGGCTAGCGCATGACAGGATCATGTATCTTGGAATGTACTATTTGAACAGAAAAGACGAGGACGGCAACCGCTGGATAACCAAGGACGAATACGAGAATTTCTACGAATACCTCTACAAGCCTTATGAAAAAATGGGAGGCAATGGGTCTGCAAAACGACTCAAAATGGAGATGGACGAGAAATTGCCGCTCAGGGACAAATAACCGTTAAGGAGGAAATCAAAAAAATGACGTTAAGCAATAAAGCGTATGACACGCTGAAATGGATCGCTCAGTACCTGTTGCCGGGAATCGGCACGCTTTACTTCACTTTGGCTTCGATCTGGGGATTCCCCTATGCCGAGCAGGTGGTGGGGTCGATTACCGCGATTGATACCCTGCTTGGACTTTTACTTGGGATCAGCTCGGCCAATTACAAGGGCGACGGCACGCTGGTTGTTCAAAGCGCCACGGAAGAAGGCGGAGTTGTTTCCATCAGCCTGGACTCCTCCCTTGAGAACATCGTCGGCAAGAGCAGCGTAACGTTTATGGTGGATAGCAGCCAAGTGAGTAACACGCAGGCGACTAACCTAGAATAGAACGGCTATTCTAGATTAGAAAATGCCGGACGCAGGTGACGGGTTTTTATGCTATCCTAGCAAGGTAAAAGAACTGGACGCGCCGCAAGCACGTCCTTTTCTTTTTTCGCATCGTGAAAGGGGCGATAAGAATGGACATAAGAGACCTTGCCGGTATCTTGACAAAAGCTGGAGTTGCCGTTATTGTGATGATGCCGAACCTTGACAATGGCATAATGGACTATACGGGCATATCAAACGCAGAGCGAGGAGTGTGCGAAGATATGTCTAAACAATTCAAAGAGCGGGTGCAAATCGGCACTTTGGCGGACGGAACGGCGGAATACCGCTGGGCTACGGGGAATACGAAATCCGAACTGCAAGCGAATATTGCAAAGGTTTTAGTGGGCGCCGGAATGCTACCCGGGGCTTCTGCCTTCGAGGAAAGCCAAAAACCTTCCGTGACGGTTCGGACGTTTATCCAAGAAACCTATGCGCCGACCTTTATAACCCATTTAGCCCCGACAACACGGGAAAACTACCGCCAGTACATCGAGCTAAATATTGTGCCCTTTATGGGCGACCTGCCGATGGATCAGGTGAGCGTGGCGACCATTCAGCAATTCTACGACTGGATGGCAACGGCGGCTGAGCGCGGGAGAAAGAAAAACCTGAACGCCAAAACGATTGAGCGGGTTGGCGGATTGATGAGCCGGATATTCAAGGTGGCCTTGGAAATGCGGATTGTGAAAGATACGCCGTTTAAGCAGACGTTGTTGACGATACGGGCGGAAGAAGCGGGGCACCATGAGGCTTTGCCGGATAAGCTGGCGGCGGAGATCCGAAAGAAGATTCCAACGTTGGAAGATCGGGACGAGCGAGTGTATATGGCGCTACTCACTAGTACCGGAATGCGGCCGGAAGAGGTACGAGGGATGTCATGGGAGGAAACGGACCTTGAAAGGCAGTATGGGACGGTTATAAAGGCGGTGACGTATCCCGGCAACAACAAGCCGCACGTAGGAAAGCCCAAAAGCAAACGCTCCGGGCGGACGGTGCTGTTTCCGAAATCGCTGGTGGATATTCTACTCCCAGAGAGACAATCCAGCGGGTTTATATGCGGAGGGGAGAAGCCATGGTGCTACTCTAAGGCGGCGCGAGTCAGCGACAGCGCATTTAAGCATCTAGGACTTGAGGGGTATACCGATTACGATTTCCGAGCAACGTTCGGGACTCAACTTAAAGAAAGCGGGATGACGTCGGCACAGGTGGCAGACGTAATGGGGCACGCTGATACAAGGATGGTGGAAACGGTGTATGCCAGGGCAAGACATGAGGGGATTATGAAACGGCTGGCTGAGGTGGAGAAGCTGACAACAGTGACTTTGTGATCGATTTTGTGATAATGCCGAGGCGGTTCAAAGGTATACGGGGTAAGGGTTACGAGGCCTCTAAATGACGGATTTGTGATAAATTTTGTGATAATTACGCGGTTTTTGATGGAAGGTGATTATTTGTTGACGAAAACAGGGTAAAGAAAAACCCCTCAAACCGTTACGGTTCAAGGAGTTGTGGGTTGGTGGGATTAAATGGGCTCGAACCATCGACCTCCACGATGTCAACGTGGCGCTCTAACC
>DAOPZG010000111.1:0-8967 GCA_035353235.1 Candidatus Limiplasma sp. | reverse complement strand
GAGAGCATAACGATGGACTATTCATCCGCAAACACCAGCCTGTGGAATTTCTTCGTTCAGATGGGTATCATCGCCGGGGTACTGCTGCTTTCCAATGTGCTGGTCCGTAAAAGCCGCATGGTTCGAAAAAGTCTGATCCCCACCTCGGTTCTGGCGGGCTTTATTCTGCTTGCGGTGAAAAGCGCCGGATGGATCCAAATACCGTCACAGTTTTTGGAAATGGTGACCTATCACGGCATTGCGATCGGTTTTATCGCCCTTTCCCTGCGAACTGTAGGGGAAGGCGGCACGCGGAACGGAGAAAAAGGCGAAGGGTTGAAAAGCGGAGCGGTGATCATCAGTACCTATCTTGTACAGGCGATCGTCGGGCTGGCAATCTCTCTGCTGCTCAGCTATCTCTGGATGCCGAACCTGTTTAAAGCTTCCGGTATCCTGCTGCCCATGGCGTACGGGCAGGGGCCGGGGCAGGCAAATAACGTCGGTATTACTTACGAAGCGCTGGGTTTCCACGGCGGGCAATCTTTCGGGTTGTCGCTGGCGGCAGCGGGATACTTGTGCGCCTGCGTTGTGGGTGTGACGACTGTGCGTTATCTTGCCGGAAAGGGCCGACTGAAAACGGGTTCCAGCCGTTCCCAGTCCGGCTCCGTAACAGTGGATACGTTTCAGGATCAAAACGAGATTCCGCTGTCCGAATCGGTCGATCGACTGTCCATACAGGTGGCGCTGGTTCTGTTGGCTTATCTTATGACCTATCTGGTCACGCTGGGCTTGACTGCGGGCATTTCCCGGGTATCGCCGGGCGCGGCCAGAACCCTGTCGCCGCTGTTATGGGGTTTTAATTTCATCCTGGGGTCCATGCTTGCGATGCTGATTAAGTGGGTGCTTAAAATGCTTCGCAAATCGAAGATGATGACCCGGCAATACCAGAATAATTACCTGCTCAGCCGCATTTCCGGAATGGCATTTGATCTGATGATCGTAGCGGGGATCACGTCCATTGATTTTCGGGACCTGACCGGGCTGTGGGTGCCGTTCCTGCTGATGGCTGTGGCAGGCGGTATAACCACGTTTTTCTACCTGCGGTGGCTTTGCGCGCGCGTTTATCCCGGGTACAGCAACGAGAGCTTCCTGTCCATGTACGGGATGCTGACCGGGACCATCAGTTCCGGTATCCTGTTATTGAGGCCCGCCGATCCGGATTTCGAAACGCCGGCGGCGAATAATCTGGTTACCGGCAGCAGTTTCGGTATTGTGCTGGGCAGCCCCATGCTGGTGTTTATTGGGCTGGCAGCCGAGTCGGAGGCTATGTTGTACGTAACCCTCGGACTGGTGGTTGTCTATCTGGCCGCCTTGCTGTGGCTGATACTCCGTAAGACCAAACGGAAGTCAACGACTTGACTGCACGGTCAGGAACGCTCTCCCGTTTGCACCGGATACGGACAGGGCGAAGAACTGGTGGAATAATCGACCATTCACTTTACGGGATCATGTAAAAAGCAGGAGCGTACGTCCGCGTATGCTCCCGCTTTTTTCTGTACGCTATTCGCAATTGAACGCTTGATGTGTAAGCAGTTGATCCGGTTGGATGATCACGGCCGGTTACGCCGTTTGCCAAAGGATACGGTGCTCACCGCTACCAAGCTCTGTCGTGCCGCCGCCGTAGGCTTCAGGAGCAATCAATGTGGCGGTGGCGTTGCACGGCACGATGATATTCAATTCTATTCCGCCATCCGTTGCCTTCCACTTGAGGGAAAGCAGGCCATAGGGTGTTTGCAGAGAGGTTTCGGCGTGCGTCAGGCCTCCGCCCGGCATGGGCGCCAATACGGCATGCCGGTAACCGGGCGCGGTTTCGTCCACGCGAAGGCCACCGACTACCTTAAACAACCATTCGCCGATTGCACCGTAAGCATAATGGTTAAATGAGTTCATATCAGCGCTCCACATGGAGCCGTCCGGCTTGATACCGTCCCAATGCTCCCATACGGTCGTGGCGCCTTTGGTGATCTGGTAAAGCCAGGAGGGGTAATCCTTCTTCAAGACCAGACTGTACGCGTCCTCCAGCGCCCCTTGATCGCTTAATGCGTGGGCGATGTAAGGAGTGCCTACAAAACCTGTGCAAAGGTGCCCGTTCCGCTCAGCCAGTAGCCGCCGAAGGCCGAGAAGCGTTTTCTCCGGGTTGGGCGTAAGGTGAAAGTGCAGTGCCAGCACATGCGCCGTCTGGGTTTGAGCTTTCAACTCGCCGTCGGCATCAAAGAAAGCAGCACGGAAATAAGCGGCTACATCTTCACTTAACCGTGCGTAGAAAGCTGCGTCCGCTTCCCGGCCAAGGGCTGCGGCGGCTTTTGCCAGCAGGCCGGAGGAATAAGCGTAATAGGCTGTGCAGGTAAGGTCGTTGGGTGTCGCGCCGTAATAGCTGCCTTCCGCAGCGTCCAGCGCTACCCAATCGCCAAACTGCAGCCTGTAATCCCATTGGAAACCTTTGGAATGGGCACGCATAAAATCGACCCATCGCTTCATGCTGCTATAACAGGTTTCCAGCGCGGTGCGGTCACCGTAAGCCAGGTAAAGATTCCATGGGATAATAACTGCCGCGTCTGCCCAGGCTGCCGCGCTGTGGGGACCCTGGTTGACCAACCAGTTATTTGCGATGTCTGTCGCACTGCTGATGGTATCCGGCACCACGTGGGGCACGCCGCCTTCGGGGGTCTGGTCGGCAGCCAGATCGGCCAGCCATTTGCGGAAAAACACGTCCGCGTTCATCAGGAAGCACGCCGTAGAGGAAAAGATTTGCGCGTCGCCGGTCCAGCCCATACGCTCGTCCCGCTGCGGGCAATCCGTGGGAATATCCACAAAATTGCTTTTCATGCCCCACAGAATATTATGCCACAGCTGATTGAGCATCGGCTCCGAACAGGCGAATTCTCCGGTGGGGCGCATGTCCGAATGGACCACGCAGGCGGTGAAATCCTCCTTGTCCGGCTTGCCCGGCCAGACGACGATATGCGCGTACCGGAAGCCCTGAAAGGTGAAATTCGGCTGGAAGGTTTCCGCCTCACCGCCTCGCAGGGTATACCGCACGGTTTGGCGCGCCTGGCGGAGATTGGCGGTGTATACGTTGCCCTCGGCATCCAACACCTCAAAACAGGCCAGTTCCACAATGTCTCCCGGTTTGCCGCGGACCGTGAAGCGAATGAAACCAGCCATGTTCTGTCCAAAATCAACAACTGTTTCGCCTTTGGGGGTTGTAAACAGATCCCGCGCGGGCAGCGTTTCGATGATTTTTGGCGCGCCGCCTTCCTGAGGTACCAGAACGGACCGGTCCAACGGCAAAGCCGACACAGCGCGCTCGTTCGTCAGGGACAGGCGAGCGTCATACGTTTCACCGTTGTAGATATCCGAAAAAAGCACCGGGGTGTCTGTACCGCGCCAGTCGGTATCCGTTGTAATCCGTGAAGCGCGACCATCGCGATAACGAATCTCTAGCTGACAGAGGAAAGCGGTTCGGTCGCCGTAGTTATTGCGCTTGTGAATAAAACCCATCAACCCTTTATACCAGCCGGAACCGAGCCATGCGCACAGCGTGTGTGTCCCGCGGGCAAGAAGGGGTGTGAGGTCGAAAGTCTGATACTGTAAACGATGGTGGCAGCTGGTCCAGCCGGGCGCCAGCTCCAGATTGGAAACGCGCTTTCCGTCCAGATGGAGGTGGTACAGGCCAAACGCCGTAGAATACGCGTAGGCGCTTTCCACTTCACCATCCACAGTGAAACTCTTCCATACCGCTGTGCCGTGATCGTTTTCCGCGTCTGCCGGGGTTTCGGCTGTAATCATTTCCGCGGTGAAACCATCCAATAACCCGGTTACGAATGTCGCGGGTTCACTCCATGCCTGCTGCACACCTGCCAGCACCCATACGCGCCACCAATACCGCCGCGCGGGCTGCAATGAAAGCCCTGCAGGGGTAAAATGCGCGCTGTCTGTGTGCGGAATAGCGCCACTGTCCCACAGGACGGTGGCAAAATCCCGGTTTTCAGCCACCTGCACCCGGCAGGCGGTTTGCAGCACGTCGCTGAGCTCGCTTTCCAGCTGCCAGGCAAATTCCGGCGTGCGTTCCACGCCCATTGGTTCCTCGAGCATATCCGCTGTTAACCGTACGATCCGTAATGTGTTCATTTGTTCTCTTCCATCTCCAGCGCCATGTTCAATGCCAACGTGTTCCAGTTGATGAAGCCGCCGTTCATCAAGGGTTCTCCCGTGAAAGGATAATAATTCATGTATACAGCCGGTTTTGCGCAGGCCGTTTGCCAGCAGACGCAGGGAACGGCTCGCGATGGTCTCGGCTTCGTTGCGGTAACCGTAATTCAACAGCCCGCGGATGACCGCGTAATTCGCCACCAGCTAAATAGGGCCGAGCCAGTTGGAGGGGTTGTTGGTAACGGACAGGTCGAACATCTTCTCATCTTTGGCCAGCGTGCAAAGGTCGTACTTGCTGCCGAAGGTATCCCCATCAAACGCACGTTTCGCCAGTAATGCCGCCTGTTCCTGCGTGGCGAAGCCCGCCAACAGCAGACTGTTTCCCCACCGTGTTTTCGGATGTGTTATTAAGCGATCAGCCCACAGTGACCCGGTTGCGGCCGTTTTTCTTGCTTTGGTACAGCAATTCATCCGCTCTCGCAATCAACTGCCTGTCGGTTTCGCCCTCGCGGTACAGGGTCGCGCCTGCGGAAAGTGTGATTTGTAAGGTGATATCCCCAAACTGTGTGGAGGTGTTTTCAACCAGAATGCGCATTTTTTCCGCTACTGTCTTCAGCGCTTCTGTATCCAGACATACACATACCCCGACGAATTCGTCTCCTCCCCAACGACCGATGTGATCGGCGTTGGAGATGTTATGTGAAAAAGTCTTCGAGACGTTTTTCAGCACCAGATCGCCCGCTTCATGACCGTAGCGATCATTTAAAGCTTTAAAGCAGTCCAGATCGAAAAAGACAATGCCGAAGCTGACGGGAAAAATGGCGTGTTCGCTGATTTTAGAATGCAGCAAGGTTTCGATATAGTAACGGTTCGGAAGGTCGGATAAACTGTCCATTAATGCGAGCGAACGCAACTGTTCAAGATTATAAAGGTTTGTCATGCGATCCGCCTGAACCTGAAAAAATTCGACGGCACCTATGACTATCCCGTGATCGGAGATGGGTACGGTGCGTACTACGATTGGGATGCGAAACCCATTTTTATGCTTGAGATATACGGAAGCCTCCACAACGAGGTTTTTACGGATGCTCACAACCAGAGGACAATCCGCGATACAAAGGTAGGTTCCCTGTTCGTTTGTGTGCATCAATATATTACTGTTACAGTACCGACCGACGATTTCCGCGCTGGAATATCCAGAGATGGCTTCGGCGCTATCGTTCCAGTAAAGGAATTTACGGTTGACATCCACTATATAAACGCCTTCGAATGCGTTTTTGAGGAAGGACAGATTCTTAAGCATATTCTCCATTCCGTGCGATTTTCCTCCAATTCTCCCATGCCGGCGGGTTGGCGAGAATCCGCTTCGCTATATCTGAGCGCGAATACTTATAATATTCTATGACATCTTCAATCCTACCATCCTGTTTGGGATGCTTACCCGACAAGCTGCGTTGAACGGAAATATGCACCATGTGGCACCCTATCCCCGGGGATACAGAGTATCGGTGATATAGGGAAAAGCCGTCAGGCATCCCATTCCGCCAGAATGGTTTCCGCGGCGGCGATCGTAGCGTTCAGTGTCAGTTCTCTAACTTCGCTGCGACCTTCCCAGTTGTTTCCCTGGTTTTGATACTGACTGTCCAGAAAACCCTGCAATGTGGCTTTATTAAAAGTGGGGTCTTCGCGTTTGCGTGTTTTGAAATGTTCATACGCGTCATCATATGCGTTATTGAAAACCTGTTCAAATATGTCATCCATCGGCTCGAATCCTTACTTCATTTTCTCTGCGGCGCTGCCAACAAGAAGAATCGGCGGCGCGGCTTTTCTATTATAAAAGGGAAGACATCAATTTGGCAATCCCGCACGGAATAAAATCAGATTTTTCCGGGAGGCTTGTTAAACTTTGGAATCTATATAAAGGAACGATTGTACTATTTGTATACACTAGCATTATATGAACACCTATGATAACAAAGTCAGTTCAGCAAGAGCCTCCAGATAACATTTCCACAATTCGAAATGATGAGAGGCCCGAATTGATTTGGAGTAATATCAGACTCATAAGCCGATTTTTCATAAAGCGATGAAATGATCGGGCAATATCTGTCGTTATTATTATGTACATACCGATTAAATTTCCATATGCTCCTGAAAAGTAGTATTGATAAAAGGATTGAAATAGGATGAGCGTCTCTCTTTCTATCGTTGTACCGGTTTATGGAACCGAGGCCTACTTGCCCCGTTGTTTGAACAGCCTCCTATCACAAAGTTTGAAAAACATTGAAGTCATCGCGGTGGACGACTGCTCGCCGGATGGATCGGTCGGAATCGTCGAAGACTATATGCGGCGGGATCCGCGCGTACGGCTGCTTCGTCACCCCGAAAACTGCGGTCTGTTCCGTGCGAGGGTTACAGGCGCTGCCGCCGCAACCGGGAAATACCTTGCTTTCCTGGACAGCGATGATTACGTCTCCTGTGATTTCTACCGGGTGGCGGTCAAGAAAGCGGATGAAACCGATGCCGATATTATCGCCGGCGAAACGTATATTGCAAGCGAGAAAAGCACCTTTATCCGCCCTTTTCATCTCGAAGCGCTGGCTACGGGGATACTGGAAGGGGAAGCGGTGCGTGATCACTTTTTCCGTCAGGAACTCACCTGCTTCGCATGGCACATGATGTGCAATAAAATCTACCGAAAAAGCCTGTGGGACCTATGCATGCCGGAGTACCAAAAGGTAAACGCGCACATTATTATGACGGAAGATATCGCGTTTTCCACACTGCTTTTTTATAACGCGAAGCGCTACGTGAATGTGGAGCGGAACGGTTACTTCTATTTCCAGCACGAGGCGGCATCCACTAATACCAAAGGGATGAGTATTGAACGATTTTGCAAGAACGCTGCGGATATGACGAATGCGTTTGACTTTGCGGAACAGTATTTACAGCATGTCGAGGCGAAACAGGACGTTCGGGAAGCGATCGCCAACGGCCGACGATACTATGCGCGTATGTGGAGACACTTTGGCGATCATCATTTTCAGGATGAGGAGAAGCTGACGGCAGATTCCGCAATGGATTTGTTCTGCCCCGGATACCGGGAACCCCTGGAGCATGAAGATTTTTTCGCGGATCGTGTGAAATCCCCATGGAATGGGGGATTTGAGGCGATTAAACGGGAGATCATGAGCGACCGATATCAGGTAATCAGCTTTGATGTGTTTGATACGCTGGTCGAGCGGGCGCTTGAAAAGCCTGAGGATCTATTTCAGTTGTTGAACCCGGTTTTTGACGAAGTGACGGAAAGCCACCACATTGTCGGCTTTTCGGAGCTACGGATCGCGGGGGAAGCACTGGCCCGGCGCAAAGCGGCGGAGGCGGGCGACGCCGCGCCGGAGGATATTTCACTGGAGGAAATTTACCGTGAAATTGCGGATACGTACCATCTGAGTGATTTCTGCGCCCAAAGAATGTGCGAGGCGGAGAAAGATATGGAACGCTGGCTGTGCACAGCCCGCCCTGCCGGTCGGGAACTGTACGAGCTGGCGCTGAGCATGGGGAAGACAGTAATTCTTATCTCGGATATGTATCTGGATGAGAACACGGTACGTTCCATTTTACATAATAATAAATATACCGGATTTAAACGCCTCTATCTTTCCTCGACCTTCGGGCTGTTGAAATATACGGGGAATCTGTTTGAAACGGCTTTGATGGACCTGTGTGTTGATCCGGCGAAGATGCTGCATATCGGCGACAACACGAGAACCGATGTGGATGCGCCCCGAAAACTGGGCATCGCCGCGATGTTGCTGCCGAACCCCAGAGATGCATTTAACGGAGAGACGGAAGGCGTAAAAACCAACCGATTAAGCCAGGCTGGAGACCTTGCCATGAAATCCTTCGGGGTTACCGGAGCGCATGGTATTGCCTATGGCGCGATGCAGCAGCTGGTTGCCAACCGTTTCTTCGATAATGGATATGCTTCCTTCAATCCGGATACAGATTGGAACGCGTCTCCGTCACTGGTGGGGTATTACGCCGTGGGAATGCATCTGCTGGGCGTCGCCCACTGGCTGTTGGAGGAGGCGGCCCTGCGGGGGCACCGTGACATCTACTTCTTAGCGCGCGACGGATACCTGCTGCAACAGGCGGTGGAATTACTGAACAGATACGAAATGAAGCCGATTCGCACTCACGAAATGCAGGCTTCCCGAAAATGTCTGATGCCTGCGATACTGGCTACCCCACAGGACCTGTTTGCCATTCCGGTGGTTTACAGGCACCACTCGCCGGATACAATTACGGAGTTGTTGGGATTCTGTTTTCAGGACGGAGCGCTTTCCAAACTTCAGGAGGCAGCGGAGAAAGTTGGGCTCCCCTGGCAGGAACGGTTTAGCACACAGGAAGATTTGCATCGCTTTTTATCTCATTTCCTTGAGACGGGGTACGATTCGGAGAAGCATGCCAACGCTCTGAAAGTTCTGGGAAAATATTACGAACCCCTGTGCACGCCGGATGCGGCGGTATTTGATATGGGGTATAGCGGCAGGTTGTTGTCGGCATTGGGCGTTGCTTGTGGAAAACCGGTATTTGCCTACTATATTCACAATGACGGCAATAAATGTATGCAGCTGCAAAAACGGAGCGGGTTTGGAATGAGCGCATTTTATTCCATCCCGCCCGCCATGTCGGGGATGCTTCGGGAGCATATGCTGTCCAGCCTCACACCCGCCTGTATTGCGATCCGCGAACAGGATGGGCAGCCGGTTC
>DAOPZG010000110.1:0-9099 GCA_035353235.1 Candidatus Limiplasma sp. | reverse complement strand
TTCCAGGGCGGAAAAAACAGTATGGTCGCAACCCCATCCATGCAGAAGCAGCACACAGGGCGCGTTGGCTTCGTCACGCTTTCGTACCTCGTAAAAAATCGGGCATCCGTTCAGGGTCGCCTGCAAAACGTCACCGCCTTTCCGAAATACAAAGGTATTTTACCCCATTACAGGCAAAAAGAAAAGGCCGTATCTTCCCGCCTCCTGCCTGGCAGACAGATCAGCCTTGTTTCATTCGGCATTTTTCGTTGTATTCTGATAACGAACTCTTTTTATTCAACAGGAGGTGCGCATATGAAAAGCATTCAAACGATTGACCAGTATATCGCACAATTTTCCGAGCCGATCCGTTCCATACTTACGAATGTTCGCACCGCTGTACGAAATGCTGCGCCAACCGCGTCCGAAAAAATCGCCTATGGCATCCCCACGTTTTTTCTGCATAAAAATCTGGTTCATTTTGCAGCGGCCAAGAGTCATTTGGGGTTTTATCCCACCCCAAGCGGAATCGATGCATTCCGGGATGAATTAACGGAATATCACGTGTCCAAAGGCGCGATTCAATTTCCCTATGCCAAACCGATCCCCTATACACTTATCTCGGAAATAACCGCTTTTCGAGTAGCTGAGATACAAAAACAGTTATCATAAATGCTCGTCATTCCCTGTTGTTACCGTATCCAATCGCCATAAATAACGTCTCTTAACCGTGCTGATTTCCAGCTTGTCCGTGATCTTACGGGGAACTGTCACCGTACTTTCCAGCTCGCAGCACAGGATTTCGCACGTTTTAATGCTGGGCAGGTTCGTAGGATCGGTTGTGATCACAGCAGAACGCATCCCAAGGCATCTTAACAATGGCATACAAAGCCGGCAAGCCTGCGCCGCATAATGGTGCCCGCGAAATGGGGGGTCCACATGGTAACCAACATGGCCCAAGTAAAATTGCTCCGGACTGTCCCCCAGCCTGATGGATATTTCTCCTGCGACCTGTTCACTATGGCTTTCCACAATATCAAACGTCAGGGTATGTTCGCATCCAATCCGCCGGTTAAAGCCATAGTACTCACGAGGGACCAATGAAATATCCGAGTTTGCGAACATTGGTTCTTCCCGGCTGGCAAGCCGAATAAACTGTCGGATCCACTCGTTTTTCATAGCTCCTGTAAGGTCACTTTCGGTAATATCGTTTCAAAATCCTTTACCGTCAGTAATTGCGTTCCATCCGTCATAACGCTGGCACAGCCTGCAGCTACGCCGCGACGCAGCGCTTCCTCCATCGGCTCTCCACGAGAGAGGCCAAACAGTACACCGCCAACCAGCGCATCCCCCGCCCCGACGGTAGAACAGGCTTCCACGGCAACCGCCGGCGCAAACAATGACCCGTGTCCGTCCGAGTAAACCGCGCCGAATTTTCCCATGGAAATGATCACATGCTGCGCGCCCTGCCCAACCAGTTCCAGCGCCGCGTCACGAATTGACCGCAGGGTTTTCAGTTCTCTTTTCAGCAACGCTTCCGCTTCCGGCAGGTTTGGTTTAATCAGGTAAGGCGCTTCGGCGAGACCCGCCCGCAAGGCTTCGCCAGTCGCGTCCAGCACGCATCGTTTACCCGGCAATGCCCGCATCCCTTCCCTGTAAGTATCGGGTTCACATCCGATAGGCAACCTGCCGCTGAAAACCACATACTCGCTCCCATTCGCGTGTTCCTGCAGCAGCTGGAAAAATTGTGTCTGTTCTGCCCGGTTCATTTCCAATCCTGCTTCGTTAAACTCAGTTACCTGCCGGTTATGGCGATCCAGAATTTTCAGATTCGTTCGAATACTGCCCGGCAGGCGGAGCGTTTGGAACAGGATTCCTTGTTGCTGAACCATCTCCAAAAACTCTTGTTCATTTTTTTCCCCTACGCAACCGACACAGTTTACCGTAACGCCCAGCCGTTTCAGCACAATCGCCACGTTCAGGCCTTTTCCGCCCACGTCGCATCGCACGTCGGAGAGCCGGTTCACTTCGCCGGTTTTCAGGCTTTCTACCGACGCTGTTTTATCAAAAGAGGGATTCATGCATACGGTTGTAATCATGTAATCGCTTCCCTTATCTTCCATTGCCAACAGTGTAGCGGAGGGAGGCCTTTTCTGTCAAGCGCAGTTTTTGATTAAAGAACCCCCTTTCCAATTGTGGAAAGGGGGTAAACGTAAGACAGTATGTTTGGAGCTTACTCCTCTTCTTCTTCCTCGTGCTTGGCGCTTTCGATAATCTTTTGCGCCACAGCGGCAGGCACTTCCTCGTACCGTTCAAACTTCATAATGAACGAACCGCGCGCCTGAGTCATGGAACGAAGATCGGTCGCGTATTTGAACATCTCCGCCAGCGGCGCTTCCGCTTCCAGCTTTTGCAGGCCGTCTGCTTGATTCATGCCCATAATGCGACCACGGCGCTTGTTCATATCGCCCATAATATCGCCCATGTATTCGTCCGGCACGAAAACCTCCACATGCATAATCGGTTCCAGCAACGTGGGGCCGGCATCCAGACATCCCTTTTTATAAGCGATGCGGGCGGCGGTTTTAAACGCCATTTCCGAAGAATCGACCGGATGGTAGGAACCATCGTACAGCTTAGCGTGCAGGCCCACCATCGGGTACCCGGCCAGTACGCCCTTCACCACGTTCTCACGCAACCCCTTCTCTACCGCAGGGATAAAGTTACGCGGAACCGAGCCGCCTACCACCGCGTCCTCAAACTCAAACTCCGCGTTGGAATCGCTGGCGGGAGAAAACTCAATCCACACATCGCCGAACTGGCCGTGACCGCCGGACTGTTTCTTGTGGCGGCCCTGAACCCGTACGGTCTTTTTAATCGTTTCCCGATACGGAATGCGGGGATCCTGCAGGTCCGCCTTCGCACCGAACTTGGTGAGCAGTTTGTTGCGAACAACGTCCAGATGAAGCTCTCCCTGACCGGAAAGCAGAGTCTCGCTGGTTTCGGCGTTCTTCTCCACCTTGATAGAAGGGTCTTCTTCCTGCAGACGGGCCAGACCGCTGAATACTTTATCCTCCTCGCCCTGTTTGGTGGCGAAGATCGCTTTGCTGATGCAGGGAGCGGGATATTCTATTTTGGGGTACACAATCGGTTTTGTCTGATCGCACAGCGTATCGCCGGAATTGGTGAACTGTAGTTTTGCCAGCGCGCCCATATCCCCCGCATTCAGCAGTTGAGTGGCGATTTGCTTCTTGCCACGAAGCACATACAAGCCGGAAGCTTTCTCTGTATTCTCTGTGGTCGCGTTATAAATAGGCATCGAAGGCGTCAGCGAGCCACTCATTACTTTAAACAGGGACAGTTTGCCAACAAACGGGTCGGCAATCGTTTTATATACAAAAGCGGAAAACGGCTCGTCACTCTTGCAGGCGCGCTTGATTTCCGTATTGTTTCGGGGATCAACGCCCGTGTAAACCGCACGTTTGGGGGAAGGCAGGAAATCCGCCATCACATCCAGCAGTTTGCCTACTCCAACGCCAGTTAATGCTGAGCAGGGAATCACAGGGGCAATCTGACCGGAGAACATACCCGCCTTGAAACCTTCCAGGATTTCTTCGTGCGACAGTTCTTCCCCATCCAGATACTTCATCATCAGTTCGTCGTCAGATGCTGCGGATGCTTCCGTGATTTCGCCCAGCGCTTTGGCAATGGCGTCGGCCATGCCGGCTGGCACAGGGATTTCCTTGGAGGTTTTATTGTCGCAGGCATATGCCTTGTTTTCCAAAACGTCGATAACGCCTGTAAAATCCTGTCCGTTCCCGATTGGCAGAAGGATCGGTACCACGCTGCTGCCAAACTGGTCCCGCAGTTGTGTTACAACCTTATCAAAATTCGCATGCTCGCGGTCCATCTGGTTAACGATGAACATCTTACCGACGTTATTCTTGCTGGCATAAGCCCAAGCCTTTTCTGTTCCCACGGCCACGCCGCCGACGGCGTTTACTACGATGGCGGCGGTCTCCACCACGCGCAGCGGGCCCATCATTTCTCCGATGAAATCAAAATAGCCTGGCACATCGATGACATTGAGCATCTTCTGCTTCCAGTCAATCGGCGCTGTCGCGGCGCTGATGGAAATATGCCGTTTGGTTTCTTCCGGGTCAAAGTCAGTAACCGTGGTGCCGTCTTCCACCCTGCCCTGACGGTCCGTAATGCCTGCAGCGTAGAGCAAAGCTTCCATCAGCGTTGTTTTGCCCTCGCTGCCATGCCCCATGAGGGCGATATTCCGAATGTCCCTGGTTTCATAACTGGCCATGGTGATCCCCCTTATGTTTTCATTACGCCCCGAGTGTGGCATAACCGGGATACAATCAGTGACCGGAATATGGCGACAACCTCGTTGCGCATTTAGAACGTTTTCAAGCTTTTTCATTGTAGCAGATATGTGAAAAAAAAGGAAGGGTTAATTTCACGTAAAATAGATTCGCCATAATTATATAAAAACGCCGCCCTGCTTTGCAGTACGACACGCGGAAAGAACCTGTTTTATAACTTCAAGGCATGGTAACCCGTTGTATTATCATGTTATCTGCAAACTGGTAAGCGGTGGTTTTTCCGGCTGATTTTAACCTTCGAACAGATTTACAGATATGTCTTTTTCAGGTAGCCCTCCAGATTGCCGCTCTCCGATACGATCATTTGGGGGATGTTCAGCTCATTCATGCAACATAACAGAATCGCCATACCATGTGCGATAATATCTGCCCGTTGTGGCTGTATTCCCGGCAGAGCCATTCGCACCTCCAATGGCATGGGCGCAAGCAGCGTAAGGATTCGTTCTACCTCCGCGCGTCGGAGAATGAAACCGGTGATGTACGAACGTTCATTCCAGTGAACATTCTGGGCCAGCGCCGCCGCCGTGGTAAACGTACCGCCCACCCCTACCCATTCGGCAGGAGGTTCCAGCTCAAGGATTTCCTTTTTTTGCGGCGCCAGTATCTCCCCCGCCCGTGACACGACCGCAAAGGCTTCCTCAACATTGCGAATAGGCATTTTTCGATACAGCCGTACCGCACCCATCTGCAAGCTTGTCGCAAAATCAATTCTTTCGCCCCGACCGATCACAATTTCGGTTGATCCGCCCCCGATATCAATCATTCCGGAACGTTCGCTTCCTGTTGCCCCTAAAAAAGAAAGCTGGGCCTCCGTATCCCCGGTGCAAATCTCCAGGGGAAGGCCCGTGCTTTGTAATAGCCGTTCTGAAAAAGCCTGTTGATTGTGTGCGTCTCTCACGGCACTGGTTGCAAACAGATGGATTTTCTCCGCGCCGATATTGCGTGCTTTGGTCGCCATGGCGCTAACGCTTGCGCAGGCTCTGGCGATCATCTCTTCCGAAATATCACCGTTTTCATCCAATGCAGCAAAAACGCGCAACCCTTCTCTGTCCCGCAGGACGCGATGGAGCTGTGCGTTTTCAAGGTCTGCGATCAGCATACGTAAAGAATTGGAGCCGATGCCAATGGCTGCCGCACGCAAAGTACTCACCCCCGTCTCGTTCTTTTCGCGTATCAATGCCCGTCGGTGCCATAAAGCGCTTCAGGGTTAGTGATGACAATGCGAAGCTCGTCCTGTTTCATATAATCGTACAGATTACGAGCCTGTTTTTCAATAAACGCGTCGCTGTTGACGGTTGAAAGGGTCTGTTTTAAATTATTCTGCGTGTTTTCCAGCTCGTTGCCGTCCGCAACTGCCTGCTGATATTGGGCGTCCGCTTCGCTGATGCTCCGGTCCAGCCCGGAACTGATCCAGAAAAAAGCGATGGATACGCAAGCCAGCAGGAGAATAATCGGCGTGAGCCTGACTCTTTTGCGTAGCCGCATATGTTTCAGCTCCTATAACGGTTTTTACATCATTTCGACACAACTCTCGCGAATCCTTCTTATGCGGAAAAAACGTTCCGCGGATTGCTCCTCATGCATCCTATACGATTATGCCGTGCGGCGCTGACGCAGTTTCTCGATCAGGGAAAAGAGCAGAAACGCAAGAATATTCGCCACCACAACGCTTGCGCCAGACGGGGTATTATACAGGTACGAACTTGTGAGGCCCAACAGAAAGCAAACGATAGATATAATCGCGGCGCAGATGGTTACTCCATGGAAACTTTTACAAAGCCGCATGGCGGTAATAGCTGGAAACAAAATCAGGCTCGAAATCAGCATTGCGCCCATCATCCGCATACCGAGCACCACAGTTACAGCGGTCAGGATTGCCAGCAGCATGTTATAAAAACCGGCGGCCAGCCCCGTCGCGCGCGCGAATGTCTCGTCAAACGTAACGGCGAACAGTTTTCTGTAGAAAAGCGCATATGTCGTCAGTACTGCTATGGCAAGGATTACGCTAAGCCAAACATCGCTCTCACTCATCGCAAGGATGCTGCCAAAAAGGTAATTATTGATGTCTGTTGTCATGCCCTTGCTGAGGGACAACACCAGCACGCCGATCGCCAGCGCTCCTGTGGAAATCATCCCGATTGCGGCATCGCCCTTAATTTTGCTTCGTTCGCTTACCCGTAACAGCAGAAAGGCCGAACCCACTACAACCGGCACAGCGACCGTCAGAGGAGCAAGCCCCATCGCGGAAGAGGCTGCCAGCGCACCGAAACCTACATGGCTCAGCCCGTCGCCAATCATGGAGTACCGTTTCAGCACAAGGCTTACGCCCAGTAGTGCGGCGCAAAGTGATACGAGAAGCCCAACAATGAGGGCGCGAACCATAAACGCATAACTGAACATCTGGCTGATGATATCAAGCATCGTCTTCACCTCCCGTAAAAGCATGACAGACTTCGGATTTTAAATAATCCTGAGCCGTGCCGTAAAACAGGGGTTCATGGCGAAGGTGAAGAACGTGCGTCGCGTTCCTTGCTGCGGCGTTAATATCGTGAGAAATCATAATGACCGTCACACCGCGGTTCAGGTGTAAATCGGCGATCGTATCATACATCTCTCGGGTGGATACCGGGTCCAGTCCTGCAACCGGCTCGTCCAGCAGGAGCAGTTTTCGAGTTGCGCACAGGGCGCGGGCAAGCAGCACTCGCTGTTGTTGCCCCCCGGATAGTTCCATCATGCTGCGTTTTCGCATTTCTGATATGCGCATGATCGCCATTTTTTCTTCCGCGATCTGCTTTTGTTCGCGCGTTAAGAACATCGAGCGTGCTGTAAATCCGGAAGAAACGACCTCCCACACCGAAGCGGGAAAATCCCGCTGAAGGGGGTTTTTCTGCGGCAGATAACCGATCTCGTTCCTGCTTAATCCGTCTCCGTAGCGAATGCTCCCATGAGAGGGTTCCAAAAGCCCGAGCATTCCCTTTACCAGGGTGGATTTCCCGGACCCATTCTCTCCTACGATGCAGAGATAGTCCCCTTCGTGTACGTCCAGATTGATTTTGGAGGCGACGGTTCTGCCTTCGTAAGCGAAAGCGACGTCCCTGCAGGTTAACAATGCCATTCCGGTACCTGGCTCCCTTCCCATGGTTAACGTTTTTTCTGTTCTTCTTTCCGTTTGGCTTCACAGCGTTCGCATCGACCGTAGAGCACCGTCTGGCCTTCGTCCAGAACGAAGCCATGCTGCCCCAGCAGATGTTTGGTAAAATCGTGTACGACATCGCAGTGAAGATGCTCCAATGCGCCACAGTCCATACACCGTATATGCAAATGGCTTTCCTTGCATGGATTCAGCTGGTACAGTGCCGGGTTACCGGTGCTTTGGGGCGCGTATTTTCTTAGCGCCCCTTCTTCACACAGCCTGGCGACAGCCCGATATACCGTAGTCATCCCGACATCGGTCCCCAGTGCCGCATACACTTCTTCCGCAGTAACGCAGGCATCGGGATGCGCCTGAAAGTACTCGGCAATCACTTCTTTTTGCCTGGTCTGATAGATACCCCGTGAAGCCATCTTCATCCCTCCCGCGTTGAATTCGATAACCATTTTCATATTATAGCATGTTTATTCCGTATGTCAACGTCCGAGATGATTGATCTGATAGAAAACATCATTCGTGCCGGCACTTCATGTTTTACTCAGCCTCAACGTATATCGTTTATATTACATAACTTGTTGAAATCCGTTTTGGTTAAAATGACCATATTTTATTGTTCAATTACGGAACTAATATTCAATTGACAAGTCGATTTCATCCCACTATAATCACTTTGACAGTTTAGATACGTGCGTCACCAATATTAGATAACGTTTGGAGCATAAAATGTCGCAGGATTTGTTTGTCACTATTAAGACCAATTATAACACTTTTACCCGGACGGAACGGAATATTGCGAACTTCATCCTCACCAGTCCCAAGGAAGTGCTGTACATGACAATCACAGAGCTGGCCAGTGCCTGTGATGTCGGCGACACCAGCGTTTTTCGCTTCTGCCGCCATTTGGGCAAAAATGGCTATCAGGATTTTAAAGTGGATTTGGCACAGTCAGTCAGCGAAGCACAGGCACTGCCGGATTTATCCCGTTGTATCGTTTCCAACGCGGACACGCCTGATGTGATGATCCAGAAAGTTTTAAACAACAACATCGCCGTTTTGATGGAAACCTATCAATTGATTGTTCCCGCCACGCTTTCTGCCGCAACGCAGTGGCTCACCAAAGCCAGGCACGTCTGCTTTTTCGGTGTCGGCGCTTCCTCCACATCCGCCATGGAAGCCCATAATCGCTTTCTTCGCGTCAGCGCAAAATCTGAGTTTGTACCGGATGCGTACCTGCAGATGATGCGCGCGTCGCTAATGACTTCGGATGACGTCGCAATCCTGTTTTCCTATTCCGGAGCCACCCGGGAGACCCTTTCCATCGCGCAGACCGCAAAAACAGCCGGAGCACGCACGATCTGCATTTCTCGTTTTGCCCGTTCTCCCCTTGCCGAGTTATGCGATCTTCTTTTCCTTTGCGGAGGGAACGAAGGACCGCTTCAAAGCGGAAACCTGAGTGTGAAATCCGCGCAGTTGTTTTTAATGGAAGTGCTTTATATTGCCTATTGTCAGGCGAATCCGGAAGATTGCGATCTTTCAGCAAGATTAACATACGCGGTACTCAATCGGGACAAATGC
>DAOPZG010000109.1:0-9103 GCA_035353235.1 Candidatus Limiplasma sp. | reverse complement strand
GCGATTCTGCGCGGGCTTACGGTGCTGGAAAGCGAACGCATTCCTGCGCGCGTGCTGGATTTTCCGGGCGGGCTGGACCCGGACGAGTTTATCCGCCAGAAGGGAGCGGAAGCGTTCGAAGCCCTCAAGCCCATCTCCGGCGTAACCTACCGACTACGCCGGGAAAAGGAAAACTACGACCTTTCCACCGAAGAAGGCCGCACCGGTTACGCGAAAGCGGGTGCGGAAATCCTGCGCGCGGTGCGCGAACCGGTCGAACTGGAAGGGTACTTGAAGCAGCTCGCCTTTGAAAGCGGTTTTACCCGCGAAGTCCTGCTGGAGCAAATCGGCGTTTCGCCCCAGCAGCAGAAGGTTTTTGTTCCCCGCCGGGACAGCTTCCGCCAGAAGGCGAAGGAAGCCGACCAGGTGGATATGACCGCATACACGTTGCTTGCGGTGCTGGCGACAGGTCGATTGCCCAAAGGCGCGGTATCCGCGGAAGAGTTTTCCGATTCACGGCTGCGTGCCCTGTGCGAAGCGCTGCTGACCGGAGAAAGCGCCGCCGCCCTGATGGAAAGCCAGCCGGACGATCAGGGCCGCGCCGCAGTGGGCGCCATTCTGAACGTGCAGACCGACGCGGACGACGCGGGCCTGATGCGGATGGCACAGGACTGCATCCAGCGAATGCGACGAATCCGTATTGAAAAGGAATTAGAGGAAATTCAACGCAGCTTGCCGAATCTACCAGAAGGTGAACGCGCCGCACATACGGAGCGCGCCATGCGGCTGATACAGCAGCTGCGACAAACGGAACTTCCCTGACCTCCCCTGTGAAGCGGTTTCGCCTGCCCCCTTTTTAGGACAAACCCCATTTGCAGGAACCGGTATTTTGAAACGGCGGCTTTTTTCCGCCCAATCCCCTATTTTTTTGCTTTCCCATATGAAGGAGTGATGAAGTTGAGCAACCATTCGCCAGAGGCGATCAAGTTGAAACTCAACGAGTTATACGAGGATGCCAAGACCAAGGGCACGATTACCAGGGACGAAGTAGCCAACCAGGCAATGGACCTGGAAATCGACGCCGACCAGATGAACAAGATCTACGAGACGCTTGAGAACATGGGGGTTGACGTGGTTAATGAATTTGACCCGGTCCCTGCGGACGAGCTGATTGAGCCGGAAAAGATCGACCTGAGCGTTCCGGACGGCGTAAGCATCGATGATCCGGTTCGCATGTACCTCAAGGAGATTGGCAAGGTCCCTCTCTTAACCGCGGATGAGGAGATTGAGATCGCCAAGCGAATGGAAGAGGGCGACGAGGACGCCAAGAAAAAGCTGACCGAAGCCAACCTGCGCCTGGTGGTTTCCATCGCCAAGCGTTATGTGGGCCGCGGCATGCTCTTTCTGGACCTGATCCAGGAGGGAAATCTGGGCCTGATTAAAGCGGTAGACAAGTTCGACTACCGCAAAGGCTACAAGTTTTCCACCTATGCCACCTGGTGGATTCGGCAGGCCATTACCCGTGCCATCGCCGACCAGGCCCGCACCATCCGTATCCCCGTACATATGGTGGAAACCATTAACAAGCTGATTCGCGTATCCCGCCAGCTGTTGCAGGAGTATGGCCGCGAGCCTACGCCCGATGAGATTGCGAAAGTGATGAATATCAGCGAAAGCAAGGTTCGCGAGATTATCAAAATCGCGCAGGAACCCGTATCGCTGGAAACCCCGATCGGCGAGGAAGAGGACAGCCACCTTGGCGACTTCATCCCCGACGAAGACGCGCCCGCTCCCGCTGAGGCCGCCAGCTTCACCCTGATGAAGGAACAGCTTCTGGATGTGCTGGACACCCTGACCCCGCGTGAAGAAAAGGTGCTGCGCCTCCGCTTCGGTCTGGACGACGGTCATCAGCGCACGCTGGAGGAAGTGGGTCGCGTGTTCAAGGTAACGCGCGAACGCATCCGCCAGATCGAGGCGAAAGCCCTGCGCAAACTTCGCCATCCCAGCCGCAGCAAGAAGCTGAAGGATTATCTGGATTGACCGGGGTTCATCAGGTGAATCCGACACAGGTTCTGCCGCACCGAACGCCTCGCCCCCCGAAACCGGACGCCCGTCTCCGGGCAGCGGCAGACTGGGTCATTCCCTGCGACATCTGTGCCGACATCGGTTGCGACCATGGGCGATTCGGGGCAACCCTTCTTCTGGAGAAGCGTTGCCACCGTTTACTGGCCGCAGACATCAGCGAAAAGGCGCTTGCCAAGGCAAAATCGCGCCTGACGACGCTCGGGCTGGCGGAGCAAACCGTATTTACCATCGCCGACGGGCTGGACGCGCTGGCCGCGCTCCCCGGCGGAAAAGCCGACACAGTATGCATCCTCGGCATGGGCGGCGATACCATTGCCGGAATCCTTACCCGCGGCGTGGGTCGTCTGCAGGGCGCAACGCTGGTGCTGGGCGCGCAAACGGATCTTTCTCTGGCCCGACAGGCCATTCAAGCCATCGGATATCAACTTACCGGCGAACGGATTACGGACGCAGGGGGCAGGCTCTACCTGCTGATGCTCGCCGTACCCGCGCCGGATAACGCGCCCCGCTATACGGAACGGGAGTTGTGGCTTGGCCCCTGCCTGTTGCATACTCTGCCCGCGGAATGGATGCCATGGTTGCTCCGAAAGCAGCGTCTGCTGTCCGGTGCGGTTCAGGCCATGCGTTCCGCAAGGCGCGAGCAGGACGCAGTCCGGCTGTCGGATACAGAACGGGAACTGGCCTGTACCGAGGAAGCGCTCAGGGCGCTTCGGGAACGCTGGGAGGGCTGAACGATGACTGTTCGCGACGTATGGGATTGGCTGGACCGGTTCGCCCCCTTTGAATCGCAGGAGGAATATGATAACGCCGGCCTGCTGATGGGCGATCCTTCCGCCGAAGTAACCCGCATCCTGTTCGCGCTGGACGCGACGCTTGCCGTCGTGCAGGAAGCGCAGGCACAGGGAGCACAGCTGATTGTAACCCATCATCCGCTGATGTTTGGCGGTATCCGCCGCATCCGTTACGATGAACCGGAAGGAGCAGTGCTGGCCGCGATCGCCGGTGCCCATATCAACCTGATCGCGGCGCACACCAATCTGGACCGGGCGCCCGGCGGAACAGGCGACAGTCTGGCGGCCGTACTGGCGCTTACCGGCGTCGGGCTGGCTGGAAAAAGCCTCTACGCCCGGATGGGCATACTCCCCATTCCCTGCACGGCAGGCGATTTACTCGCTCGCGTGGATCATCAACTGAGCTCCCACGCCCGCCTGTATGGCAATCCCGCGCGGTCCGTTACATGCGTCGCCGTCGCTCCCGGCGCGGCAGGCGAGGAATACGCCGCCGCTTCTCAGGCAGGCGCTCAGGTTTTTATCGTGGGTGAGATTAAGCATCACCAGTTGCTGGCTGCCCAGGCGCTGGGCCTGACCGTGATCGAAGCGGGTCATTATTACACGGAACTGCCCGGCATCACCGCCCTATATCATCGCTTTACGGAGGATGCGCTTTCAGCTTCCTGGCTTGTGGAGGCGCGCCTTTCCGATATACGCCCCTTCGACTGCGCCGTCCGCGCGCCGTCCGGGGGCTGACTCCCCCACGCTCCACCGGGAGCAATCGCATACCGTTTAAGGAGGACACCATGGAACAAATCGAAATGCTGTGGGATTTCCAACAGGCCGACATGGATGCTGACGCGCTGGAAAACGACATCAAGCGTTCGCCCAACCGTCTGGCGTTAAAAAAGAACCGGGATTTTCTTCTGGAACAGCAGAATGCCGTAAAGCAGATGGAAGAAGAGGTCGCCCAGATGCTGGATCGCGTAGACATCATCAAAGACGCGATCACCCTGCAGGAAGAACAGCTGAAAGCGTTACAGGCCCGGTTGGGCGAAACCCCGCCGGAAACGCTGGAAGAAGCGCGCACCTTTACGCAGGAAGCTCAGCGGCTGGTTGGCGATATTGCCAGTTACGAGCAGGAAATGAAGCGGATTCAACAGGACGCCGCAGATCACGAGCGCGCGCAGAAAGAGATTACCGTTAAGTACGCCAAGGTAAAGGCCGAGTACGAAACCCAAAAAGTCGCCTACGAAGACGAATACCGCGAGCAGATGAAGTTGCTGGAAGAGAAGCGACGGATTGCGCAGGAAAAGGGAAAAGACATTGACCCCAAGCTGATGGAACGGTATGAGACCATCAAGAAGCATTGTATCCCTCCGGTCGCCAAACTGGTGAACGGGCAATGCGGCGGATGTTTCATGGGTCTGCCATCCGCGGCGCTGCGCACTTTGAAGGCAGGCGCAACGCTGATCGAGTGCGAGTCCTGCGGGCGCATGATTATCCAACTGTAATCCCACTTCGCACCGGCGCGGGCGTTTTGCAACGTCCGCGCGCGTGCTTTTCAGGAAGGAAAACGTCTGATGGATATCCTATCCATTATCGAAAAGAAAAAGTTCGCACAATCGCTCACCCGGGAGGAAATTGAGTTTTTTGCCGACGGTGCGGGGCGGCACACCATCCCGGAGTATCAGCTGGCCGCGTTGCTGATGGCTATCCGCCTTAATGGCATGACCCGCGAGGAAACCGTACAGCTTACCCTCGCCATGGCCGAATCCGGCGATATGGCGGATCTTTCCGCCATCCGGGGTATCCCTGTGGATAAACATTCCACCGGCGGCGTTGGCGACACCACCACCCTTGTGCTCGCGCCGCTGGTAGCGGCCTGCGGCGTACCCGTCGCCAAAATGAGCGGACGCGGGCTGGGGCATACCGGCGGCACGCTGGATAAGCTGGAAAGCATCGCTGGTTTTCGCGTGGAATTATCCATGCAGGAATTTATCGCGCAGGTGCAACGCATCGGTCTGGCCGTGATCGGGCAAACCGAGAACCTGGCCCCAGCGGATAAAGAGCTGTACTCGCTTCGCGATACCACCTCCACCGTGGACAGCCTGCCGCTGATCGCTTCCAGCATCATGAGCAAAAAGCTGGCCAGCGGCGCACAGGCGATCGTGCTGGATGTAAAGACCGGGTCCGGCGCAATCATGCATACGCTGGAAGAAAGCATCGCGCTGGCGCAGACCATGGTGCGCATCGGCACCGACGCGGGCCGCCGGATGGTCGCTCTGGTGACCGATATGGGCGAACCGCTGGGCAGTCACGTCGGCAACGCTCTGGAAGTGAAGGAAGCCATCGACGTGCTGGCCGGACGCGTATCCGGCCCGTTGATGACCGTATCCCTCGCACTGGGCGCACAGATGCTGCTTCGGGCCAACGCCGCCCAAACAGTTGAGAAAGCGGAAATGAAGCTTCAGGATGCCCTGTGTTCCGGCAAAGGGCTGGAGAAATTGAGGCAGATGATCGCCGCGCAGCACGGCGACCCGCGCGTATGCGACGACGTTACCCTGCTGCCCCAGGCTTCCGTAGTGGCGGATGTGCCCGCGCCGACGGCCGGTGTTCTGCAATGCATGGACGCCACCGCTTTGGGCGAAGTTGCCCAGCACATGGGCGCGGGTCGCCTGCAAAAGACGGATCGAATCGATCCCGCCGTTGGTTTCGTCCTCCGCCATCGCATCGGCGACAGGGTGGAAAAAGGCGAACCGCTCGCAACCGTGTACGCCCGCACCCGAGAAAGCGCCAAGCTTGCCGCGGAAGGCATCCGGCAGGCGATCACGCTCGGTAACGAGCCCACCCCGCCCCTCAAGCTCATCCATGCCGTAGTCGAAGCGGAGAAGATCACCCGTATCTGACCCCCTACTCAGATAAGGAGCCTGATGTGTATGAAGCGTTCCTATCGGTTCTTTGCACTCCTGCTGGTTACCCTGTTTGCCGTATTCCCCGCGCTGGCCACTGAAACCCCCGCGACGACCGGTACGCCAGCTGCGCCCACAGACTCCGCCACCGCAGTACCGGTTTCCACCGCCGCGCCCTTTTCGCTGGCCGACCTGACGCTGAACAACGTTACGCCGGGCCTTACGATGGACGCTGTTAAAGCGGCGCTGGGAGCGCCCATGAGCCAGGGAACCGAAACCACCAGCCCGGCGACCGGTTCAAAGTTGCAGGACTGGAACTATGATGGTCTGCTCGTTTCTTTTACCGACGGGCTAGTCAGCTGCATTGATACCACCAGCGATGCTTATCAGGGGCCGCGTGGACTTCGTGTGGGCGATTCGGAAGAGACCGTGAGGAACACCTTCTACTACGACGTTACGGAAAAACATCGGACGGTACTTTATTCCGCGGGCTGGATCGATTCCCTCAGCGAACCGTTCCCTCCTTGCGGCACCGCAACCAAATGGGATGACGGAACTCTGTACTATCAGTATCTGGCTCCCGTTCAGCCCTACTCGGCGGATGTTCTTGCCGCTCCGGAAACCTATCTGTTCCAAAAGCACGCTTGTCTGACGCTGATCATCGACAAGGAAACGAAGACCGTTACCGACCTGAGCTGGTTTGTGGACGCCATGGCGGAGTAACGCCGAAAACCACCCCATTGCGTATGAATACCTTCGGATTCGAATTGACACCGTATCAGCCGCATGCTATAATCATGCTTATTCCACGCCATGAGGGAGTAATTCGCGTCGATACGCGGCCTGGTCAACAGCACCGCGGGCTTCATTGCCCGCCTGGCCGGCCTTAATGAATGAGACTCATGTACAGCATGCCTGTATATGGGTCTTTCTCTATACAGGCAAATCGGAAAGGAGCTTTTACCGTGTTATATTACACCCGGGAAAGCCAGGAAGTACTCGATTCGCTGAGCGCGAACCGAAACGGTCTCAGCGAGGCGGAGGCACAGGCACGTCTGGACAAAAATGGAAAGAACAAGCTGATCGAGGGGAAGAAAATCTCTCTGTTCAGGCGGTTTCTGTCTCAGCTGGCCGACCCGATGATTATTGTGCTGCTCGTTGCGGCGGCCCTAAGCGGCATCACATCTGCTTACGCAGGCGAATCCTTTGCCGACGTGTTCATCATCTTGTTTGTGGTCATCCTGAACGCCGTTCTGGGCGTGGTACAGGAGAGTAAGGCTGAAGAGGCTATCGCCGCCCTGAAAGAGATGACCGCCAGCACCTCCAAAGTGTGGCGCGATGGACAACTGATCCATGTGAAAAGCGAAGACCTCGTTCTGGGCGACGTGATCGCGCTGGAAGCGGGCGATTCGGTACCAGCCGACGCGCGGATCCTGGAATGCGCCTCCATGAAGGTGGAAGAGGCTGCCCTGACCGGCGAATCCGTACCTGTTCAAAAGGAAAGCGAAGCCATCAATGCCCCGCATGGCGATGTACCGCTGGGCGACCGGCGCAACATGCTGTACATGGGCAGCACCGTGGTTTATGGGCGCGGGTTGGCGGTGGTATGCGCCACCGGCATGGAAACCGAGATGGGCAAGATCGCCGATGCGCTGTCCAAAGCGGAAGATGAAAGCACCCCGCTGCAAAAAAAGCTGTCCGGGCTGAGCCGAATCCTGACCTGGCTGGTGTTGGGCATCGGCGTGGTGATTTTCATTACAGGCGTTTTAAAGGCCGGGCGGATCAACGCGGAAGTGCTGATTCACACCTTCATGCTGGCCGTAAGTCTGGCCGTGGCCGCCATCCCGGAAGGACTGGCCGCGGTCGTCACCATCGTGCTGTCCATCGGCGTAACCAAAATGAGCCGGCGCAACGCCGTGATTCGCCGCCTGACCGCGGTGGAAACGTTGGGCTGTGCGCAGGTCATCTGCTCGGATAAAACGGGTACCCTTACCCAGAATCGCATGACGGTGGTTGATACATACGGCACGGATACCGCGCTGCTTGCCAAAGCCATGGCGCTCTGTTCCGACGCGGAGCTGGACGAAAACGGCGCGGCTGTAGGCGAACCAACCGAATGCGCGCTGGTCGCCTACGCGGCGAAGCAGGGGCTGCCCAAACCCGATCTGAAAGCGCATTACCCACGCGTTGGCGAAGCGCCGTTCGACAGTATGCGCAAGATGATGAGCACGGTTCACAGGGATGACGACGGTTTTATCCAGTATACCAAAGGCGCACCGGACGAATTACTGGCCCGTTGCACCCGCTTTCTTACCCCGCAGGGCGTGCGGCCCATCACCGAGGAACTGCGTACGGAAATTCTCCGTCAGAACAAGAAAATGGCGGATCGCGCACTTCGCGTGCTGGCCGCGGCTACCCGCGAATGGTCTGTTCTTCCCTCCTCATTTGAACCGGAAACGCTGGAAAGCGACATGGTATTTATCGGGCTTTCCGGAATGATCGACCCGGTACGCGAGGAAGTATTGCCAGCTTTAAAGGAATGCCGTACCGCCGGAATCCGTGTGGTGATGATTACCGGCGACCATATTGATACGGCAACAGCTATTGCCAAGGAACTGGGGATTTTGACCGATCCCTCTCAGGCAATCCTGGGGCAGAAGCTGAACGCAATGACCGATGAGGAACTGGACAGGACCATTGAGCATTACACGGTTTACGCGCGCGTGCAGCCGGAACATAAAGTGCGGATTGTAAACGCGTGGAAACGTAAGGGTATGGTCGTCGCCATGACGGGCGACGGCGTAAACGACGCGCCCAGCATCAAAGCCGCCGATATCGGAATCGGCATGGGCATCACCGGCACCGACGTAACCAAGAATGTTGCGGACATGATCCTCGCGGACGACAACTTTGCCACCATCGTCGGCGCGGTGGAGGAAGGCCGCAAGATTTACGCTAACATCCGCAAAGCCATTCAGTTCCTGCTTTCCTCCAACCTCAGCGAAGTGGTCGGCATCTTCACCGCCACCATGCTCGGTTTTACCCTGCTGCAGCCAGCTCACATCCTGTGGATCAACCTGATCACCGACAGCCTGCCCGCGCTGGCGCTGGGTATGGAACCTGATGAGAAGGATTCGATGAAGCAGCCTCCGCGCAGCAACGCGGAAGGAATCTTCGCGGGCGGCGTGGGAACCGATATCGCTTATCAGGGCGTTCTGGTCGCGCTGCTGACCCTTGCGGCCTACCTGATCGGGCACCGGGTCGAATCCGGCCTGTGGGAGTTGGTCAACAGCCCGGACGGCGTCACCATGGCCTTCCTGACCATGTCGATGGCGGAAGTGTTTCAGGCGTTCAATA
>DAOPZG010000108.1:0-9244 GCA_035353235.1 Candidatus Limiplasma sp. | reverse complement strand
TTATACCATGCGCCGCGCCGGCGGGGCAACCGCGCCGCGCCCCGGCTGCAGCGTACAGAATCACCGCCTCCTCCCGCTTTGCAGCATTTTCCCGGAAGGAATTCCGCCGGAGGGAGAATCCCGCCCCCAAACCATACGCCTCGGCTAAAAGTGGAGAATGCGGGATATAAAATCTTATTTATGACAAAATTGTGGAGATAAAGTGACAAAAAATAACCAGATTGTTGACAACCCATGGCGGTTATGCTATACTTCGTACGACGCGATGGAGGTCGGCGCACTTTTCAAAGGCCGATTTCTAAGCGATAAGCCGCTAGATTCATGAGCAATCATTTGTAATATTTTGCACTTTCCCGGTGTGCTCGCGGGAGCAGAATGTTACGACCCTTTCATGATGACGGAGGTTTTTTTCATGCAAAAGCAACTCAAGGTAACCTATCATTATAACAGTGGTTTTTCGGTTCGCGTGGGCGGTACCCTGCTGGTTTTTGACTACTGGGAGGGGGAAAACAGGCGGCTTTCGGATGTGGGCAGGCTGAACCAGAGCATTCTGGGAGCTTACGAACAAGTGGTGGTTTTCGTAAGCCACGCGCATCCCGACCATCTGGACCCCGTGGTGTACGAATGGCGCGAAGAACGTCCCGACATCGTTTACGTTGTCAGTTCCGACCTCCCCATCGGTAAACGCGGCCGCCGCCTTTCTCCGCTGGAGGAAATCACCCTGACCAAGGATATTTCCGTGAAAGCCTTCGACAGTACCGACTTGGGCGTAAGCTTTCTGGTATCCGCATACGGCATGAACATTTTTCACGCGGGAGATTTAAACCTGTGGCACTGGCGGCAGGAAAGCTCCCTGCGGGAGATCGAAGCCGCGGAGGAAGCTTTCCGCGCCGCGTGCGAGCCCATCCCCTCCGGCGTAATCGATCTGTGCATGTTCCCGGTGGACCCCCGGCAGGGCGAAATGTACGACGCGGGCGCCAACCAGTTTATCTTAAATAAAAAGCCGCGGCTTTTCATCCCCATGCACTGGCAGGATCGCCCCGAAGTGGCGATTGATTTTGCCCGCCGTGCCCGCACGCCCCAGACCGAGGTACTGGCGCTGACCCACCCCGGCGAATCGGCAACCGTTGCGTTTGGGGATCATACGCTGGACATTCACATCGTGGAGCCGCCCAAGGATTTAAACGACCTGCCGCCGATCCCCGCACGCAGGCCGGAACAGGCTACCCTGCCCGACAACGGCAACGATCCCTTCGCCGATACGGATTTACCGGTAGACATATAACGGTCGCTGGCGGTCGCTAAAGCTCCCTTTGGCAGGGGGACTACGGTCCCCCTCCCAACCTCCCCCTCTGGGATCAGACGGGAGAATGACAAAGGAGCGGCTTGGTGAGAAACATAATAATTTAGCCGCACTCTGATTGCCCAATTGGCATCCTCTTAGTGCGACTTATTATTTTTACGGCCTTATATCGTTGCATTTTTTATTCAATATGTCGATTTAGAAGTTTTTCGTTCTTCTTTAGGGGGAGGTTGGCACCGAAGGGAAGCGTGTGCCCGGTGGGCACCACGGCGCAGCCATGAGCGACCCGCAGGTGGGAGGTTTGACGAGCGCCAGGCACGATAGTGCCGTACGCGACGATCAAACCGACCGGGTAGGGGGACTACGGTCCCCCAGGCCTAAAGGGAGCTTTAGCGACCGCTACCGGCTGTAGATGCCCGTTTGCACCTCACGGATAAAAGTTTCGATACGCGGCACTCGCGTAGCCGCCTGCGCGTCCCGCACGGTCTGCGCGCGGTCGTAGGGAACGGTGATCAGCCGCAGGTCCAACGCGGCGGCGGGGTCCCGTTCTTCCCCCGCCAGAATGGCATAGCAACAGATGGGCACCCCCATGGCGTTGCCAACGCTTCCGCAATTGAAGAAAAGCCCTGTGTTCATGGTACGCATCGCCTGCCGGTGCGCGTCGGCATAGCCCACCACGTCGCAGGCAAAACCGTTGCAATCCGTAAAGAAAGGCTCAATCTGCGCCGCTTCGCTTTGCGCGGTCACCAGTTCCCGCATCACAGGGCGGCCGTGGAACAGGCGAATATGCCGGCCGCTAAGGGACAGCGTTTTTTCCAGCGGCAGATTGCGCAGATACGCCAGCCGTTTTTCGCCCAGCTGTTCCCAGTAAAACCCGTCCGGCGCAAACATCCGGCAGCCGATGCCGTAATCCCAGTTGCCGCCCAGCACCAGATCGCAGTTGGCAACCACCCAATCAAACGTGCGGGCGCTGTCCGGGCCTTTACCCACCAGATCGCCCAGACAGAATATTTTGTCCACCTTCCGGGCCGCCAGGTCGCGCTCCAGCGACTGCGTCGCGGGCCAATTGCCGTGAAAATCGGCAACTAACGCAATTTGCATCATCTTTATCGCTTCTTTCGCTGCGAAAAGCGAATCGCCTTCCGCTTTCCTGTGTTCCGCCGCCGGGCGGATCCGATCAGTGCGCGGCGGCGTACGCCGCGTTGTGCACCAGCCGCCGCACACGGTAAATCGCCGCGTTGTCCCGCGACGGGCAAATCCGGTTCGTTAGCAGGATCACGTAAAACCCGTCGGTCGGGTCCAGCGTAAAACTGGTGCCGGTAAAACCCGTGTGCCCCACCGTTTCGCGGGGGAACAGGTCGCCCGCGTAACCGTCGTCGTACCCGGGCAGGTAAAACCCTAAGCCCCGGCCCTGCTCCATGCCCGGAGTGTGGTTTTGCAGCGCCAGCCTGACCGAAGCGGCGCTAAGGTAGCGCGTCCCATCTGAAAGCGCACCCTCCGCCGCCAGCATCTGCATAAACAGCGCCAGATCGTCCGCCGTGGAAAATACCCCCGCGTTGCCCGCCACGCCGCCCAGAAAGCGAGCGTTCTCATCGTGCACACGGCCGCGCAGCAGGGTTCCGTCCGGTTGCTTCTCCGTCGGGGCGATATTGTCCCCCTCCGGCAGATACCCCGTATGGGTCATCCGCAGGGGCCAGAAAACCTCCTGCGTCGCCAGCTCGTTCAGGGGCTGTCCATACAGGCATTCCAGCAGCAGCCCCAGCAGCAGGTACCCTGTGCTTGTGTACAGTACTTTTTCTCCCGGCGGGGCGGCAAGCGGCGCGTTTAACAGCAGCTCCGCGGCGCGGCCGGGGTCGTTGGTCGTCTGCCAAAGATGCACCCCGCCCGGAAACCCTGCCGTATGCGTGAGGATCTGGCGCAGGGTAATCTTCTTCTTGTCATCCGGCGCGTCAATGAATGTGTCCAGCGTATCCCACAGGCACAGTTTGCCGCTTTCCAGCGCGCGCAACGTAAGCATAGCAACCACCAGCGGCTTGGTCAGAGACGCAAGGTCAAACCGGGTCTGCTCGCTGGTTTTCGGTTCCGTCTCTCCCGGACCAAGCCGCCCGTAGGCACGGCGGAACAGCACCCTTTCCCTGCGGCCCGCCAGCAGTACCGCCGCCGGAAAAGCGCCCTTCTCCACCGCTTGACGCATGATTTCATCCACCCGGGCAAAACTCAATGTTTTCGCCTCCCACAGGGGCCTCAGCCCAGAAAATCCGGGGTTCCCCTGTCTCCCTTCCGGCGATTTCCGGAGAGCAGGCGTTTCCGGTTGTCTTTCCCACAGCTATGAAATATCATCCGGATTTCTCGATGATCATCCACATTCCATGGTGTGATCACGGTTTATCGTCCGGTTCTCTCCACAATATGCGTTCCGCGCCCTCCATTTTACGAAGAGCCCTCCACATTCTCGGTTTTGGGTTGATGCCCACCTTATGCCCGCACAGGCGCAGCATCGGCAGATCACCGCTGGAATCGCCATACGCCCAGGAGCTTTCGTAATCCAGCCGGTCGCCCTTTGCGGCCAGATATTCCGCCAGCCGCAGCGGTTTTTGCACCCCGCGGCAGTTCTCCCCGCACACTCGGCCCGCGAAAACACCGTTCTCGTCCACGTCCAGCCGGGTGCAGATGATATCCGTTACGCCCAGTACCTCTTTGAGAAGTTTCAGATAAAAATAAGAGGATGCGGACACCAGCAGCACCTCATGCCCCTGCTCGCGGTGCCGCGCGATGGTCTGCAGCCCCTCCGGCCGCAGGCGGGGAATCAGGATCGTTTGCACAAAATCCTCCGCGATCGCCTGCACCTCCGCCGCGCTCTTGCCTGCCAAAAAGGAAAGCGCGCGTTCCTTTGCCCGCACCGGAGGGCAGAGACGCAGGCCGTACAACAGTGCCGTCCACAGGGAATACGCCATTCCGCGACAGCTTAACAGCCCCTTCCGTTTTCCGTACAGACAAAACAGCAGGATCGAATCGCCCCGGATCAGCGTACCGTCAAAATCAAACAAAGCATACGTTTTTTGCATGGCTGGCATTCCCTTCGACGGTTCGCGTCCTTTTCGCCGAACCGGACAGGTTTTCACCATGTGCACCTTCCGTCCGGCGGGCCCGGATCGCCCGTCGTTCCCCAGTATAGCACGCACGCAGGGCGGTTGCCAATAGCGCCGCACGCTTGACATACGGGAGAAAAATGTGATACCTTCGGGTTGTATTTCCAACGCGTTCCCGACACTCATGCAAAGGTAGATATACATATCCATCATCGCGGCGGGGAGAGGATCGGCGTGGCATGGCGACAACTCCGAAATGACTGGTTATTCGGTTTCATTCTGGCGACGTTGATGTTTCTGGCGCTCGCCTGGTTTGGCAATTTCCGATATGAAAACTCCGACGATATGCTGATGCTGAAACCCTTCATGGGCTTTGAAGGCGGAATCCCCGCCAACTTCACCCTTTACACGCACACGCTGCTTGCGTGGCTTCTGTACGGGCTCAGTCTTGCCGTGCCGGGCGTGGCCTGGTTCTCCGTTTATCAACTGGCGCTGTTATATTTCAGCGCCGTCGTGCTTGGTAAAAGCATGGCCCAGCTTGCGCAGGCGCGGCGTTGCCCGTGGCTGGCGTGTGGGCTGGCGGCGGCGGTGATGCTTTCCGTTTTCGCGGCGTTTGCCTGCTGCCGGGTCAGCTATACGTCCACCGCGGGGCTGGCCGGCGCGGCTGCCGTCGCCCAGCAGTTAACGGCGGGACAAAGCGGATATACCAACTGCCAGCGCCTGCGAGCTTATGGACTGAGCCTGTTCCTGCTGGTTTGCGCCTATTGTCTGCGCGCCGTAAGCGTTTTGCCCGCCCTCGCCTTTTCGGCGCTGGTGTTTCTGTGGCAGTGGCGTTCCCGCAGGGAACAGCCCGCGCGGTACTTCCGCCCCCTGCTGATCGCGCTGGCGCTCTATGTAGGCGTTTTTGGCGCGCTGGCCGGTATCCGGCAGGCAGAAATCAACCTGCGGGGCCTGCAACCCTATATAGGCTGGCAGAACGCCCGTATCGCCCTGATGGACTACACAGATTTTCAAACCGATCCCGCGCCCGCTCTCGCCGCCAACAGCGGCCTGAGCGCCTCCGAGACGGAGCTGGTGCGGCAATGGTATTTTCTAAGCTCCGATATTGGCACGGAAGCGCTGCAAACAATGGCCGCCGCCTATCCGTCCCTTTCCACAGCGGACGCGCCGGGCCGCCTGCTTGCGTTCTTTTCCCAAAACCCGCGTTACGCGGCGATGGCGGTACTGTTAACGCTGCTTACCGCCCTCTGCTGGCTGGGCGACCGGAAAAACGCGCCGCTGACCGCCGCGGCGGCGACGCTGGCGTGGCTTGGCGCTGGCTTACTGCTGCTCTATCTGGGGTTACGCGGGCGGCTGATCGGCCGCGGCGTGGACACGGTGCTGATGCCCTGTGCCGCCGTGCTGTTCGGCTTTCAGCTGCTTCAAAAGCCGCCCGCCGGCCGGGTCAGGCGCGCGGCTCTGCTGGCGATGGTCTGCCTGTCGGTGGTCGTATCCGGTTATGCCCTGCGGATCACGGCGCACGCCGTAACCCGAAGGCAGGATACGACCTCCCAGCAGCGGGAAGCGGAGCTGGAGAAATACGCCCTGCAAAACCCGGACCTGCTGGTGGTACGCGATACCGCGCTGCTTCGGGATACCCGGCTTTTTCCCTCCGTAAGCGCGGGCCTGCCCGCCAACATCGCCCTCTGGGGAGACTGGGGCTGCCGCACTCCCTCCTGGAACCGCCAGCTGGCGCTTCTGGGCCTGGACGCGGACCATTTGACCGCCACCGACTGGGTAAGCGGCCGCATCATATTCGCAGCGGCGGACCCGTCTGGAACCGCCGATCTGCTCGCTTATCTGACCGACGCGCTTGGTAGCCCGGTGGAGGCCGTTCCCTGCGGAGAAAGCGCAACTTTACGGTTTTACCGGTTTCAGCTCACCTAAAAAGACACGTAAAAAAACCGCCGTGATGTTCGCGGCGGTTCAGACCGTTGGTAAACCAGCATCCAGCAAATAGAGCAGCTTGCTCAAAAAGGTTCAGATGCTGGGAAGTAAGGGTGGCAAGGGGTTGAGCTTACCGTTTGTAAGTGATGCCCCTTGCCATCCCGTAGCTGACAACGCAGATGAGCCTTTGTAAGCAAACTGAACCGCCGCGATGTTCGCGGCGGTTTTCATGGGTGCGGGCCTTATGCGGCCCTTCGCATCATGCGATTTGGCGTATTGCCATTAACCGTTTGACCGACGGTCGGCGGTTTGTTTTGATTGTGGGGGAGTTTCCCAAAAGAAGGGAAACTCCCGTATTTCATCGGGGGGACTCGCCTCCCTGTTATTTCCCGGAGTGCCCTTAGGCGTTCTCCTGAGAAACAATTTCAATCTTCTTGGCTTCCTTCTTGGGGGTGGGCTGCTCCTTGGGCAGGGTGACCAGCAACACGCCATTGCGGTAATCCGCCTTGATGTTGTCGGCGTCAATGCCTTCCAGGTTGAAGCTGCGCTCCACATGGCCGCTGCGGCGCTCGCTGTAAAGGTAGTTGGCCTTTTCTTCCTTCTTCTCCTCGTTCAGGTCGGCGCTGATGGTCAGGGTGCCGTCGTCCACGCACACGTTCAGCTTGTCCTTGGGCACGCCGGGCAGTTCGGCTTCCAGCTGGTAGGACTTATCATCCTCGCGCACGTCCACGCGGAAACCCGCCGGACCCATCATGTCGCTCATGTCGAAGAACGACCGGAAAAAGTTATCGTTCATCACGGACGTGGGGAGCTCACGGGAAAGGTTACGGCGAAAAGGAACTAAGGTATACATATTGCATCCTCCTTCATGTACTGCGGGCATTCAGGCCCATCCAAAATCATCTGATCGGGTTTGAGGACTCCCTTTCGGGTTTCCCCCGAACCGTGATTAAAGGATACCATCAAGGTCAAAGAAAGTCAATTATCGTATCAGACTTCTATGGTCAGGAATGGTCAATTTCCCTTTGCAATAATCCTTTTTCTTGATTTTTTAAATATATTCTTGAATTTTCTTGATTTTTTAAATAGCTATATGATATTCATATCGAAATAAATCCGTATAACATTTTTATCTATTTTTGTATTATAATGTTATCGCAGGTGATAACATGGATCATAACGCTAATCAAGAAACAGCGTCTCTGGGCGATATTAATCGTGACAAATTGTTAATTGAACAGTATCGAATTTTATCTGACAGGAGAATAAACCATAATACGCTTCTCTGGCAGACGCCTGTCTTGTTCTTTACAGCACAGGCTTTCTTATATAACATAGCTTTAGGGCAAGGAAACTGGTGGTCACGCGCGATCGCTGCGTTTGTTTCTTTCCTCTTTTCCCTTCTTACTGGCTTACTATTTGATAATAATCGCGCAATGGAAATTCTTGATGCCGAACAGTCGCTTGACATCGAGAAACATTTTAAAAAGGACTCCAAGTATTGTCTTACTATACACACGAAACCAGCGGAACGTGATTATTTAGAGCGTCAACTAAAAGGCGATCCTATCCTCGTTCAGAAAACACTTCTCGAAAGAAAGACAATCACGAAATTAAACCTTATCCCTTCATTCTATATCTGGCAATGTGGTTTTCGCCTAATCGCTTACATATCGGCCTTTATATTCTTATACATTCTTGCTGGACGTTTAGCTTCAATAGCAGCTATAATAAACGAAATATCAGTCGATATCAAAGTATGGGGTGCTTTCTTCTGTGCATTAGAAACAACTATACTACTTGTTCAAAAAGCAATACTTCCTGTATATACGAAATTTGAAAAAACAATGAATCTCTGTCTTTATATAACCTTCTTGCTTATCTTTCTCCAAAATTGTGTTCTTCTTTTTTACCTTATAACCAGTCACCCTTCAATATATGCTTATCTTGGTGTTTTTCTTATCAGCAACGTTGTACCTGCATTATTCATATGTAATTCTTTGAAGTATAAAGCGATGAAGAAGCAAAAGAATTCTAAAACTAATCATCCATCCGTCCCTTTTTGAATGATCTAAATATAGATAAAAAAGCGAAAAGGAAAACCGCATAGAGAATCTCTAAGCGATTTTCCTATTCGCGTATGAATCGTTTTACGCGTTTTCCCGGATCATGTTGATCAGCCCGCCCGCGAGCACCATCCGACGCTGGCGGTCGCTTAACGGCAGCAGCACCTCACAGGTAAAGCCTTTCGTAACGTTGCGCACGGGGATGCGTTCCGCCCCGCGCTCAATCAGCGCGCGCACACCCGGCAGTTCCATCTCGTCGTCCCGGTCGAAACGGTCGTAATCCGCCTCGTCGGCAAAGGCCATGGGCAGGATGCCGTTGTTAATCAGGTTATCGCGGTGGATACGCGCGAAACTCTTGGCCAGAATGCCGCGCACCTTCAGGTACAGCGGCACCAGCGCCGCGTGCTCGCGGCTGGAGCCCTGCCCGTAGTTTTGCCCCGCGATCAGGAAACCGCCGCCCGCCGCCTTCGCCCGCTCGGGGAAGGTCGCGTCCACGGGGGTAAGGCAGTATTCGCTCAGCTTGGGGATGTTGGAGCGGTAGGGCAGCAGCTTGCTGTCGCTGGGCATGATATGGTCGGTGGTGATGTTGTCCTCCATCTTCAGCAGCGCCCTGCCGGTCAGGCTTTCCGCCAGTTTCTCCGCCTGCGGAAAGGGTTTGATGTTGGGACCGCGCACCACTTCCACCTCGTCCGCCGTTTCGGGCGAAGCCGGGGGAATGATCAGGTTGTCGTTATACGCGAAGCGCTCTGGCATGGGGATGTTCAAGTCCGTATCCAGCGCGCGCGGATCGCTGAGCACCCCGCTTAGCGCGCTGGCCGCGGCGGTTTCGCACGATACCAGATAAATGCCCGCACTCTTGG
>DAOPZG010000107.1:0-9424 GCA_035353235.1 Candidatus Limiplasma sp. | reverse complement strand
CAGACCCTGCAGGCGATGGGTCACGAAGCGTTGTATATTGCCCCCAACAACCCGCTCTATCCGGAGCAGGTAAACTGCGAAACCCTGCTGTATGACGGGATGCGCATTCCGGGTGAAGCCTATCGTGTCGGCTTTCCGCGAATGAGCAAGAGCTTCCGCGATGCGGTGAGCGACCGGAGATTTGATATTCTGCACGCGCACAGCCCGTTCTTTGGCGGGCGGGAAGCGCGGCGGATTGCCCGGCGGGACGGCGCGCCGCTGGTGGCGACTTTTCACAGTAAATATTACGATGATTTTTATAAAGCGACCGGCTCCAGGACGCTGGCAAAGACCGGCGTGCGTTACGCGGTGGATTTTTACAATACCTGTGACGAGGTATGGGCCGTGAACGGTAAAACGGCGGAGGTGCTGGCCGACTATGGTTACCGGGGCAAAACGGTGATTATGCAGAACGGCACCGATCCCTTTGATTTAAGCGATGCGGCCCGCCGGGCCGCCGGGGAACGTTTCCCCCTGCGACAGGGGGTGCCCGTGTTGATTTTTGTTGGTCAGCAGAACCGGAAAAAGAACACGGAAAGCATTTTACGCGCCTGCGGAATGCTAAAAACCCGTGGGATGGATTTTCAGCTGCTGATGGTGGGCGCCGGGCCGGACGCGAATTTTTTAAAAACGCTGGCGCAGGAACTGAACATTGCCGAAAATGTGCTGTTTACGGGGATGATCACCGACCGGCCTACGATGATGGCGCTGTACGAACGCGCCGATCTGATGGTTTTCCCCTCGGTGTACGACAACGCGCCCATGGTGGTGCGCGAGGCCGCCGTGATGGGTACGCCGGCCCTGCTGGTAGCGGGCAGCTGCTCGGCGGAAGGCGTGACACACGGGGCGAACGGTTATCTGTGTGAAAACACGGTGGAATCCATCGCACAGGGCATTGCGGAGGCGCTGCCGACCGCCGGCACGGTGGGGCAATGTGCGCGGGAGACGATCCCGATCCCGTGGAACCGGCTGATGGTGCAGGTGGTGGAGCGTTATCAGGCGCTGATTGCCATGAAGGCCGCGCAAAGGGGCGCTTTATGAAGAAAAACCTGCTGAGTCTTCTTTTTATCGGGCTGACTCTGGTAATCATTCTGGTGCTTGCGTTCAGCAACAGCGAACTGACCAACGCATGGGAAGTGCTGTTCACGCTGGACCTGAAGTGGGTGTTTTGCGCACTGCTGGGTTGGGGAGCCTACATGTTTTTTGACATGACGAGCCTTTACTACTTTTTACGCAAAGAAAAGCAGAATATCACGCTGGGCTATGCGCTGTATGTTACGCTGATCGGTTTTTACTACTCCAACATCACCCCCGGGGCCAGCGGCGGCCAGCCCCTGCAGGTGTATTACTTAAGCAAGCGGGGCGTGCCGGTGCCCATCGGTACTTCGGCCATTTCGATTAAGTTTTTCGCCCAGCAGATGATGCTGGTGCTGATGACCACGGTGCTCTGGCTGAGTAACTGGGGGTTTGTGAATACGCAACTGGCCAGCGCAAAATGGGCGATTTATATTGGCTATGGCATCAACTTCGCGGCAATCCCGCTGATTTTGCTGGTAGCGCTGCACCGGCCGATGGTGCAGGCGATAATCGGTTTTTTTGTCCGGCTGGGCGCGAAAATGCGGCTGATCAAACACCCGGAAGAGCAGATGCTGCGTATCAGCGCCGGGCTGGATACCTACCACGCCAGCATCCTGCGGCTGGCCAGCCGCCCCGGTCAGCTGGTAGGGATGCTGGCGCTGGCGGGCCTGAGCCTGCTTGGGCTGATGTCCGTTCCCCTGAGCGTATACCACGCTTTCCACATGAGCGGCACACCGTGGTACCTGATCCTTACGGTGGCGTTTCTGCTGTTTGTTAGTGCCAGCTACACCCCCTTGCCCGGCGCGAGCGGCGCGCAGGAAGGTGGGTTTATGGTGTTCTTCGGCAGCATGTTCACGCAGGGCACCATCGGTCTGGCATTGCTGATCTGGCGGTTTTTCACCTACTACCTGTTCCTGATCGTTGGCGCAGTGTTGAGCATCGCGGGCAGCGTTCGCGACAGCCACCGAACGGCTCGAAACGCAAAAGCCGTTGTGGACGCGGGAGAGCCCATCCCTGTCCCGACGGAGGAAGAGAAGCAAAGCTGACTGCCCGACAGGGATGCTATCCGGCAGGGATGCTGCCCGGCAGGGCTGCTTGCCCGACAGGGCTGATTTGGTACAGAAAGCTCACCGATCGTTCATACAGGCGTCACCTCAACAGGGTATCCTGTACCTGCTCTTACGCTGAAAGGAGCGAGTCTGATGAAAAAATGGGTTGCTGTATTGGTTACACTGTTGCTTTGCCTGCCGCTGGGTGCCCTGGGCGAAACTTATACAGCGGGAGGATATTACGCCATCGACTATCCCGAAACATACACGCTGGATGATTCTTCGTATACCGACGAAAGCACAGCGGACAACATCTGGCTGTTTCTGCTGGACGGAGAAGCCTACCTGATTGACGCTTCGGTAGCGACGGTGGATGGATACGAGGGATTCAGCCTGACAAACGCCACCGATGAGGAGAAACAGCAATATGTGGCGGATACGCTGGCCAGTTTCGCCGACCAGAACGCGGTGCTTGCGGATACCCTGACCGCGACCAGCGGCGTACCCTTCTATGTTTTCTCCATGGAGGACAGCGACGGACCGTATTATTACGCCGAGACGATCCTGAACGGAACCAGCGCGTATTTTTACTGCTACTACGACGATACAACCCACGCGCCGGACGCGGCGCTGATGGCGAACCTGAAAACGGTGCTGCAAACCTTCCGGCCTGCGGAAACGGGAGAAACCAGCCAATTGTAGTCCGAATTTCCGGAGAATAAAACCGGCGCGCCCGCGAATTTCGCGGGCGCGCCTTTGTGTAACGATGACTTCCTGATTCCCATCAGGGGAGGGGGGGAATCCGGCGCTCAATCTGCCTTTCGGGCAGACTGACCAGATTGGGAACGGTTTGCTTACGGTCTTGCGTATCCCGAATCTGGTTTTCTCTGACCCTGCGTTTACCGGATCACATCGGTTTTCATAAAGGAGCGCAGCGCATCCGGCACGGTCACGCTGCCGTCGTCGTTCTGGTAGTTTTCCAGGATCGCGGCTACGGTGCGGCCCACGGCTACGCCGCTGCCGTTCAGCGTGTGGCAGAACTGGGGCTTGTCCTTGGGCGTGTCGCGGTAGCGGATGTTGGCGCGCCGGGCCTGAAAATCCTCGCAGTTGGAGCAGCTGGAGATTTCCACATAGCGGTTGTAACTGGGCATCCACACTTCGATGTCGTATGTCTTTGCGGAGCTGAAGCCCATATCCCCCGTGGACAGGCACACCACGCGGTAGGGCAGACCCAGCAGCTTAAGCACTTTTTCCGCCTCGGCGGTCATGCTTTCCAGCTCGTCGTAGCTGGTTTCGGGCTTAACAACTTTTACCATTTCCACCTTGTTAAACTGGTGCTGGCGAATCAGCCCGCGCGTATCGCGCCCGGCGCTGCCCGCCTCGGAACGGAAGCAGGCGGAGTAGGCGCAGTGGCGGATTGGCAATTGCTCCCCGTCCAGAATCATGTCCCGGTACAGGTTGGTGACCGGCACCTCGGCGGTGGGGATTAAGAAGGTGTTGGGGTCCACCTTGTAGGCGTCCTCCTCAAACTTGGGTAATTGGCCCGTGCCGGTCATGGTGGCGCGGGTGACCATGTAGGGGGGCAGCACTTCCTCATAGCCAGCGGCGATATGCGTGTCCAGGAAGAAGTTGATCACCGCGCGTTCCAGCCGCGCGCCCAGCCCGCGATACACCGTGAAGCGCGCACCGCTGATTTTGGCGGCCGCGTCGAAGTCCAGTATCTTCAGGTCGGTGCCGATGTCCCAGTGAGGCTTGGGTTCCCACGCGAAGGCGCGGGGCGTGCCCCAGCGGCGCTGCTCCACGTTAAAGGTATCGTCCTTCCCCACAGGCACGGAGGCGTGCGGGTAGTTGGGCGTGCGCATCAGAAAATCGTTCTGTGCCGTGTCCAGTTCGGCCACGTCCGCGTCAATGGCGGTGATTTCGTCGCCCAGACGGCGCATTTCCTCCATGGTGGCGGCGGTTTCGGCTTCGCTTGCGCCGTTCTTTTTTTGCAAGCCGATCTGCTTGCTGGTCTGGTTGCGGAGGGCTTTCTTTTCCTCCACCTGGGCCATCAGCGCGCGGCGCTGCTCATCCTTGGCCAGAAAATCGTCCACCACAGCGGGGTCCATGTTACGGTGGGCAAGCATTTCCTTCAGTTCGTCCGGGTTCTGGCGGATTCGTTTCATATCCAGCATACGTTATACCTCCCTGTTGCCTTTGGCTTTCCTGCGATAAACAGAAACGCCCCTGCCGACGGCTTTCGCCATCACAGGGACGGAGGGTGCGTTGCTCCGCGGTGCCACCCGGCTTAAGCGCGGGTATCCGCGCTTCTCTTTTACGCGCTGTATCGGGCGTCCCCGGCAGGCTCTTCGTCTGCGGCTCGCGCGGTGGAAAGGAAAACGCGCCTTCACGGGCTTGCACCGGCCGCCCGCTCTCTGCAAAAAGCGCCGCGATCCCTTCCGCGGTCATCGCTGTGGCTGTATTATACGCGCATGGAGCGGTTTTGGCAAGCGGCTTTGCCGCCGCCGCGCCTATTCCGCGTGCGAATACACGATATTGCGGATTTTCCTCGTCAGCGGCGTAATGCCGGAATCGGTCTTCTGCTGGAAAATCAGCAGCGCCAGATGATCCTTCGGGTTTACGCTCATGTAGGGGCCGGTCCAGCCGTCCCAGCCGTATTCGCCTTCCGTACCCAGCGAGAAGCTGCGAGCCGGGTCCATCAGCACGCGCATCAGGCCGCCATAGCCATAGCCGTACAGCGAATCCCATTCCAGCCCTTCCAGCTGTTTCGCGTTCAGGTGATTGTGGGACAGCCACGCGACCGAACGCGGGGACAGCACGCGCGTATTGCCAAGGGTGCCTTCGCCCAGCAGCATGCGCGCGAAGCGCAGCATATCGTCGATGGTGGAAACCGCGCCCGCGCCGCCCGCGACATAACTGGGGCGGGAAAGGAAGGCGTTCAGGCCCAGATGGTTCTGCACAAAAGGCGACAGGATGCCGTCTTTGCGCTCATACAGGGTGGCGAAGCGGTTCCGCTTCTCCTCCGGCACAAAAAAGCCGGTATCTTTCATCTCCAGCGGATCGAAAAGCGATTCCCGCATATACTCGTCCAGCGGCTTGCCGGATACGGCCTCAATCACCGCGCCCAGCACATCCGCCGAGGTGCCGTACATCCATTTTTCGCCGGGCTGAAAGGCCAGCGGCTGCTGCCCGATGCGTTTGGCCAGCGTAAGGGTGTCGGGCTGGCGGCCCGCCGCTTCTTCGGCGGAAAAGTCAGCGAAAAGCCGCGCCATGGCACGCTCCGCGGGGGTTGCCTCGCCGGGATAGCACAAGCCGGAGGTCATGGAGAACAGATCGCGTACCTGCACGGGGCGCCTGACCGGTTCCGTTTCCGTGTCGCTTAACGCTACCCGCTGATTTTGAAACCCGTCCAGATACTCGCTTACCGGGGCGATCAGGTCCAGGTCGCCGCGCTCCGCCAGCGTCATGGCGGCGGCGGCGGTCATCGGCTTGGTCAGCGAGAAAAGGCGAAAAATGGTATCCCGGCAGGCAGGAATGTTGCGTCCCAGATCCGCGTGGCCGCTGGCATAGAAAAACTTCTCCTCGCCGTCCTGCCACAGCAGTACCAGCGCGCAGGGCGTTTCGCCCCGGGCGGTCGTTTCATCCATCATGCGTGCCAGATCCTTGCGCATCCGTTTCATCGGGAATGGTCGCCTCCCCAAAACGCTTTGTGTTTCGTGCATCATAGCATGAAGCGGGGGAAAAGTCAACGCGTGAAAGGGTTTTCGCGCCTTCTCCCCTCTGATTTCCGGCCGCGTAAGTTAAGCGGCGGGAAGGAACTCTGTCATCGGGGGGCGAATGATAACAGGATAAGATCATAGGAGGTACTCATGCCGCAGGAAGCGAATCATACGCCCATCAACTCCAGCCGGGAGGGCGAAGATATTTTCCGCCGGGGGAGCGTTACGCTGACCGGACAGGACCGGCAGGCGCTTACGCTGCGCGTGGGGACGACCCCCGAGCAGACAGTCACTTTACGTGCCGACGGAACCGCCGCTTGCACCTGCGGCGCGCAGGGCGCGGCGGGCTGCCCGCATATTGTGGCCGCGACGCTGAAGGCGGAAGAGGACGGCACGCTCCGTAGACTTCGCAAGGAACAGGAGCAGGCGTTGGGGCAGGATCTGCTGCTGGCGCTCAGCCGGGCGATCCCCGGCGGCGAAAGCGTGCGCATCACCGTCACCCTGCGCCTGCTGGAGGACGGCCGGGCCGGGTTGGGCCTGCAGATCGGACAGGAACGGATGTACGCGGTGCGGGACATTGCGGAACTGCTGACCTGCTATACGCGCGGACAAACGCTGGAACTTTCGCCCAAGTTTACCTACCGCCCGGCAGGCATGCGTTTTTCCAAAGACGACGAAGCCTTGCTGGCCATGCTGATGAGCCATGTACCCCTGCGCGAAGAGGGCAGCGACGATAAACCCGAGCCGGAGAACGGCACGCCGGAGACTCCCGGCGCCCGACCCGCCAGCGACGGCCGCTTTCTGATGCTGACCGGCGCGTTCCTGCAAAGCGTGATGCGCTTTCTGGAGAACCGGTCTTTTCTGCTGATCACGGGCAACCAGCGCCTGCCGCAGCAGGGAGTTCGTACAGTGGAGCTGTCGCTTTGCTTTTCTGTGTCGCTGGAGGGGGACGCGATCTTTGTGCGGGCCGACGGTGCGGAAGACCTGAAGCTGATTACGCCGGACGGGCGATATGTGTTTTTGGACGGCAAAGTCGCGCGGCTGCACGGCGCGCAGGCAAGAGTGTGCCGCCTGCTGGCGGCCCGGGGCCGCGCTTTCCGTTTTGACGGCGGGGATGCCGAAGAAACGTTGTCCACCCTCCTCCCGGCGCTGGCTACCGTGGGTACGGTGCTGCCGTCCGCGGGCCTGAACCGCCGACTGCTGAACGATCCGCTGAAGGCGAGGGTCTACGTGGACATGGCCGATGGGGACGTGGAAGCGCGCGTGGAGTTGCATTATGGCGACAAGGTGCTGTTTCTGTTCCGCCCGGAAGGGATGGAAAACGAAAAGCCTGCTTCCACACCGGACGGACAACCGGGGCTGCTGCTCAGGGACGGACGGGCTGAAACCGAACTACTGGACTTTTTTTCCGACGCCGGATTCGTGGTGCGGGAAGGTCGGATTGTGCTGCACCGCGCGAGAGAGATTCTGTCTTTTTGCACGCAGGGCGTAACAGAGCTGGGCAAGCTGGCGGAAGTGTACGTAAGCGAATCGTTCCGCCGGATTCGCCCGCGCCGGTTCAACGCGCGCGCGGCCTTCCGTATGCGCGGCGGGCGGCTGGTATTTACTCTGCTGGAGGAGAGCGAGCCGGTAAACGAACTGCTGCCGGTTTTGCAGGCGGTGAAGGAACGGCAACAGTATGTACGGCTTAAAACAGGCGAATTTTTGGACCTGCGCGATATGGCGGCGCTCGCGCCTGTGGCGCAGGAGTTGCTGGATGCGGCGGGGCTGGACGATCCTCATGCCGAGCCGGACGCGCGGGAGCTGAGTTTTGGCGCGTACCGGGCTGCTTATATGCTGAGTATGCTGCGCATGGCCGGGGGCGAGGTGGAAGCGACCGAAGAAGTGGAGCACGCCTCCCGGGCGCTGACCGAACGCGCCGAGGAAGCGGAGGACTTTATTCCCGCGCGGCTTCTGCGCAAACTGGCCCCCTATCAGAAACGGGGCACCGGGTGGATTTTATCGCTGTATGAAGCGCGAATGGGCGGTATCCTGGCCGATGAAATGGGTCTGGGGAAAACGGTGCAGGTGATCGCTGCGCTGTCCGCGGCGAAAAAGAAGAACGGCGCGATGAAAAACATCGTGGTGACCCCCACGTCGCTGGTTTACCATTGGCTGGCGGAATTCAAGCGGTTTGACGACGGACTGACCGTGCGGCTGATCACCGGCGTACGGGAAGAACGTGTGCGGCAGATTGAAGAAGTACTTAAAGACCCGGGCGTGGACGTGGTACTGACCAGCTATCCGTTGCTGCGCCGGGACATCGCCCTGCTCCGGGATACGCCGTTTCGGTTTGCAATTCTGGATGAGGCGCAGTTTGTGAAAAACTCCCAGTCCATTGGCGCGGCTGCCGCTAAGGAACTAAACGCGCAGGTACGGATTGCGCTGACCGGAACCCCCATGGAAAATCACACCGGGGAGCTGTGGAGCATTTTCGATTTCGTGCTGCCCGGTTATCTTGGCACGCAAGCGGCGTTCCTGCGCCGGTATGGTGGCAGCGAGCGTGCCGAGGAATTGCGGGAACGCATTCGCCCCTTCCTGATGCGGAGGCTGAAAAAAGAAGTGCTGGCCGATCTGCCCGCCAAGCGGGAACAAAGCCTGTACGCCGCCATGACCCCGGAGCAGGAGCAGGTGTATAACCAGCTGCTGCAAACCCTGCGCCAACACGTCGGGGAGGCGCTGGCCAGCGGATCGCTCCCGCGCGCGCGGATGCAGGTGCTGAGCGTGTTACTTAAACTCCGGCAGGTATGCTGTCACCCCAAGCTGTTCCTGCCGGATTACGAGGGAACCAGCGGCAAGCTGGAACTGCTGGTGCAAACGGTGCAGCAGGCTGTGGCGGGCCAGCGCAGGATGCTGGTATTTTCGCAGTTCGTGGGGATGCTGCAGATTATCCGGAAGCGCCTGTCGCGGGAGGGGGTAAAAACCCTGTACCTGGACGGCTCCACCAAGCCGGAGCTTCGGCAGGAGTTATGCGACCGTTTTAACGGCGGCGAAGGGCAGGTTTTCCTCATCAGCCTGAAGGCGGGCGGAACCGGCCTGAACCTGACGGGGGCGGATCTGGTGATCCACTACGACCCGTGGTGGAACCCCGCTGTGGAGGATCAGGCGACCGACCGTGCCCACCGGATCGGACAGACCCGGGATGTGGACGTACTGCGCCTGATCGCGCAGGGCACCATCGAGGAAAAGGTGACCGACCTGAGCAAACGCAAGCGCGCCGTATTTGACCGTGTGGTACTGGCAGGCGAAGCCGCGCTGGACAGCCTGACCGAAGAGGATATTCGTAACCTGTTTTTCTGAGCGGGCAGTGGCCCGGGGAGACACGCCCATGTGCGGACGTTATTATATCGACACCGAGGAAGAAAACATCAAGACCCGGGCAATTCTGGCCGAACTGGAAAAGCGGAGACTGCCCATGGGCGATCAGGTGAAAGGCGGAGAGATCGCGCCGTCACAGATCGCCCCGGTGATCCTGCGGGAGCCGGAAACGGGCGTAACCGT
>DAOPZG010000106.1:0-9480 GCA_035353235.1 Candidatus Limiplasma sp. | reverse complement strand
AGCTATAAATACAAGGATGTGCGCGTAGGCGTAAAGAGCCGCAACACCTACACGGTAAGCATCCAGCCTTCCAACGCGACCAACAAGAACATGACCTGGGTCAGCAGTGACGAAAGCATCGCCACCGTCAGCGGCACCACCAACCGCTTCAGCGTTCGTGGACTTCGCTGGGGTCGCTGCAAGGTAACCGGCACCACGGAGGACGGCGGTTTCACCATCGAAGTCAATGTGGATGTCGGCACACTTGCCAAAGCCATCACCGTTCTGGATGTGACCATCAAGAACGGCAAGCCGTACCTGTCCCTGCGCAACGCTTCCGATATGAGTATCAGCCAGATCCGCTACCGCCTGATGGGCTACGACGCCACCTTCCAGCCGGTGAAGATGAGCACCAAAGGCAACCTGTACATTCTGGACGGCACCTATGATTTCCCGCTGGCGCAAGGAGAAGTGACTGAGCACGGTCAGTTCAACTTCTACAATCACAGCAACTATGCCAACCTCGCAATCCTGCAGATGTGTATTACCGGCTGGTCCAGCGACACCGGCTACTATGATTCCAACGGGGAGCTCCGTACCAGTTATAACCTCAGCGAAGATAAGTGGGTATGGATCACCTACCCGACCGACACGAACCTCGATTTGCTCAAGTAAGTTCTGTCCTCCACAGCGGCCGCGAAGTGCAGCCGCTGTTTTGATTTTGATTGCTTTACTGTAGTACTTGACTAAAGTGTTAAGGTGTGATATGCTCTCCGCATGGCATCGGGGGCTGGCTTGCCCGCGGAGCCGATCCCCCGGCGCCGAGCCGGGGAAAGGCGGTGGAACTATGGAACAGCACGGAGAAGCACGACGGGAACAGCTGATGGCCGATTTGCGCACCCTGTACGAAAGCCTTGGCTACAAGCGCTTTTCCATGCGCAGGTTTGAAGAATATGCGCTCTATCTGGAAAACAAAAACTTTCTGAAAAGCGACAGCGTCCTTGCTTTTACCAACCCGGATGGCAAACTGATGGCCCTCAAGCCGGACGTGACGCTTTCCATCGTTAAGCACGCGCGGCCGGAACGCCAGGGGGTGGAAAAAGTGTATTATAAAGAAAGTGTATTCCGCCTCGCCCCCACAGCCAGAGAATTTGTGGAGATCGACCAGATGGGTGCGGAAGCGATGGGTGCGGTAGACCGTTACACCGCCAGCGAAGTCGTTCGCCTCGCGATCGAAAGCCTGCGCGCCATCGGCGAACCCTATGTGCTGGAGGTAAGCCATATGGGTTTCGCATCCGGCCTGATGGAAGCCGCGGGGCTTACGCCGGAGCAGAAAGAGCGGTTTTTTTCGCTGATTCGCCGCAAGAGCCTGCACGAACTACGGCAGGCGGTTAACGAAGAGGGGGTTGCGGAACCCTATGCCGGGCGGATCGCGGCGCTGGCGGACCTTTCCGGTCCCTTTCCGGAAACGCTTGCCCGCGCAAGAGCCATCGCCCCAGCCGGACCAGCCGCAGACGCGCTGGAAGAGCTGGAAAGTCTGTACTCCCTCCTTGCGGCGCTGGGGTTAGACGATCATCTTCTGCTGGATTTTTCAATGTTAAACGATCTGGATTATTACAGCGGGGTCGTCTTTCAGGGGTACGTGCAGGGAGTGCCGCGCGTAGTGCTTTCCGGCGGCCGTTACGACCCCCTGATGCGCCGTTTTGACAAGGAAGGGGACGGTATCGGTTTCGCTCTCTATCTGGATGAGTTAACCCGTCTGCTGGCCGATCGCCCCACCTGGGACGCGGATGTGCTGGCGCTTTATCAGGAAACCGACAACCCGATTCAGGTGAACGCCGCCGTATTCGCGCTGGTCGCCGCAGGGCTTCGCGTGTTCGCTGCCACCGAGCCGCCTGCCGGGTTCCGCGCCGAAAAAACCCTGCGCTTGAACGGCGCGGACTTTACGGAGGTGCCCTGAGATGCTCAATATCGCATTGCCAAAGGGGCGCCTCGGCGATCGAGCCTACCGGCTTTTCGCCGCATGCGGTTTTCCCTGCGCCGCCATGGAGCAGGAGGATCGCCGCCTGGTGCTTACAGCCGACAACGGACAGGTTCAGTATCTGCTGGTGAAGCCCAGCGATGTGCCGATTTATGTGGAGCATGGCGCGGCGGACGCGGGCGTGGTCGGGCGGGATGTGCTGCTGGAAGGCGGCAACGATGTGTACGAATTGCTGGATCTTGGTTTCGGAGCCTGTCGCATGTGCGTGGCCGCACCCCTGAATTTTCGCGAAGATTTGAGTGCGCCGCTTCGAGTCGCCACGAAATACCCGGCCATCGCAAAACGCTTTTACGCGGGCAAAGGCCGGGAGATCGAAGTCATCAAGCTGAACGGCTCCATTGAGCTCGCCCCGATCCTGGGATTAAGCGACGTGATTGTGGACATTGTGGAAACCGGCTCCACGCTTAAGCAAAACCATCTGGAAGTGATCGAAACCGTGCTTTCCATCAGCGCGCGATTCATCGCCAACCGGGCCGCGGCCAAATTTAAACCGGGCGAACTGCAGCCACTTATCGCGGCGCTGCAGGCCGCCAAAGGAGAAATCATATGATCCGCATCATCCGTTACGAAGGTCAGCCCGTAAGCGAACTGCTCAACCGCGCGTCCGCCCCCGGCCGTGACGTGACCGCCGCGGTGGAAGAAATCCTGTCGCAGGTAGCCGCCCGTGGCGACGAAGCCGTGCTGGACTATTGCGAGAAGTTTGACGGCGTTCGCCCGCAAAACCTGCTGGTTACCCCGGAAGAGCTGGCCGCCGCCGAAGAAGCGGTAGACCCGGAACTGCTTGCCACCCTACGCCTTGCCGCCGCGAACATAGAACGTTTCCACACCCAGCAGAAACGCGCGGGTTTTATCGACACGCCGGCGGACGGCGTGGTGGTCGGCCAGCGGGTGCTGCCGCTGGAAACCGTGGGGTTGTACGCTCCCGGCGGCACGGCGCGCTATCCCAGCTCCGTGCTGATGGCGGCGATTCCCGCTAAAATCGCGGGCGTATCCAACATCGTGCTTTGCACCCCTCCGGACGCGACCGGCGGCATCCCCGCGGTGATCCTTGCCGCCGCGAAGATCGCGGGTATCTCCCAAATCGTCAAGCTCGGCGGCGCGCAGGCAATCGCCGCCATGGCGTACGGCACGCAAAGCGTGCCGCGTGTGGATAAAATCGTAGGCCCCGGCAACGTGTACGTCGCCACCGCCAAGCAGCTGTGCTTCGCGCGCGGGCTGGCGGATATCGACATGGTGGCCGGGCCCAGTGAAATTCTGGTGATCGCCGACGAAAAAAGCAACCCCGCTTTCGTCGCCGCCGACCTGTTGAGCCAGGCGGAGCATGATCGGCTCGCCGCCGCATGGCTGCTTACCCCCAGCCCGACGCTGGCCGCGCAGGTGCAAACCGAGCTGGAAGCGCAGCTCGCGCGGCTTCCCCGCGAGGCGATCGCCCGCGAAGCCATCCAAAACAACAGCCGCATCCTGATCGTTCCCGATCTGGAAACCGCTGCACGCCTGTGCAACGCCGTTGCACCGGAGCATCTGGAAATCTGCACAGACGATCCATTCGCCCTGCTGCCGCTGATCCACAACGCGGGCAGTGTTTTCCTGGGCCGTTACTGCCCGGAGCCGCTCGGCGATTATCTGGCAGGCCCCAACCACACGCTGCCCACGTCCGGCACGGCCCGGTTCTCCTCTCCGCTGGGGGTGGACGACTTCTGCAAACGTTCCAGTTACCTGTATTACACAAAGGATGCGCTGAACCGCGTCGGGGCAGATGTGCGGCGTTTTGCGCTGTCCGAGGGACTGAGCGCGCACGCCAACGCCGTGGCGGTCCGCATGGAGGACGCGCAATGAGCCGCTATTTACTGCCCCGGCTGCAATCGCTGGCTCCCTACGTGCCCGGAGAACAGCCGCAGGACCGGCGATACGTCAAGCTGAACACCAACGAAAGCCCTTTCCCGCCTTCTCCCCGGGTACTGGCCGCGCTGAACCGGGAAAACATCTCGCGTCTGAACCTCTACCCGGATCCGCTGTATCAGTCGCTTCGGCAGGCTATCGCGGACGAGTACGGCCTTGCGCCGAACAATGTGTTCGTCGGCAACGGTTCGGACGAGGTGCTGGGCTTCGCGTTCATGGCCTATGCCGATGAAACCCGGGGCGCGACCATCCCGGATGTGAGCTACGGGTTTTACCGGGTCTATGCACAACTGTTCCGCATTCAGCCGGAGATTGTGCCGCTGAACGAGGATTTTACCCTACCTGTGGAGAAATTTGTGGGACGTGGACAACTGGTGGCCATTGCCAATCCCAACGCGCCCACGTCGATCGCCCTGCCGCTTTCGGAGGTGGAACGCATCATTGCCGGCAACCCGGACAGCGTGGTGCTGGTTGACGAAGCCTATGTGGATTTCGGTGGAGAAACCTGTGTGCCGCTGCTTTCGAAATACCCCAACCTGCTGATTGTGCGAACCTACAGCAAATCCCGGTCGCTGGCGGGCGGCAGGCTCGGTTATGCCCTCGCCTCCCCGGAGATTGTGGACGACCTGAACCGCGTAAAGAGCTCCTTCCACCCTTATTCCGTCAACAACCTTACGATGCTTGCCGGGATTGAGGCCATGCGGGATCGGGAATACTTCGCTTCCTGCGTGTCCGTCCTCTGCGCCCAGCGGGAGGAAAGTATAAAAGACCTTCGTGCGCTCGGTTTTACGGTACTTCCCAGCGCGACCAACTTTCTGTTCGCCGCCGCGCCCGGTCTGGGCGGGCACGCCTACTACCAGAAGCTGAAAGCACGGGGCATTCTGGTCCGTTACCTCAACCAGCCCACGCTTACGCGCTTCGTGCGCATTACCGTAGGCAGCGCCGAACAGATGCGGGCGCTGCTAAACGCCACGGAAGAAATTCTGAAGGAGGCAAAGGAATGAGAAACGCCGCTGTCACCCGGAAGACCGCGGAAACGGACATCACCCTGCGGCTGGAGCTGGATGGGTCCGGCGAGGCCGACGTGCAGACCGGCTGCGGGTTTTTAAACCACATGCTCACCCTGTTCGCGCGCCACGGCCGGTTTGATCTCACGGTGCGCTGCGCGGGCGACACCGGCGTGGACGACCATCACACGGTAGAGGATGTGGGCATCGCGCTGGGTCAGGCGCTGCGAACGGCGCTGGGCGACCTGCGCGGCGTAACCCGTTACGGCGACGTGACCCTGCCCATGGATGAGGCGCTAGTGCTGGCCGCCGTGGATTTAAGCGGGCGCGGGGCGCTGGGCTGGGCGGCGGAACTGCCCACGCAGAAGGTGGGCACATTCGATACGGAACTGGGCAAAGAGTTCTTTCTGGCGGTCACACGGGAGGCGCGCATCACCCTGCACCTGAGGCAGCTTGCAGGCGAGAACAGCCACCACATTCTGGAGGCGATGTTCAAAGCCTTCGCGCGTGCGCTTCGGCGGGCCGTCGCCCTCGACCCCGCCTGCGCGGACGAAATCCCCTCCACGAAAGGAACGCTCGTATGATCGCGGTGGTGGATTACGGCGTGGGCAACCTGTACTCCCTCGTGTGCTCCCTACGCCATATCGGCGCGGAGGCGGAGGTGACGCGGGACGAAGCCGCGCTTCGTTCGGCGGAGAAAATCATTCTGCCGGGGGTGGGCGCGTTCGGCGACGCGGCGGAGAAGTTGCGGGCGCTGAAGCTGGACGCATTGCTGAAGCAACTGACGGCGCAGGGCAAACCGCTGCTTGGTATCTGCCTTGGGATGCAGCTGCTGTTTACCCAAAGTGAGGAATACGGCCTGCACGAAGGCCTGGGCCTGATTCCCGGGCGCGTGGTACCGCTCGCTCCGGAAGCCGCGGGGCTGAAGGTGCCGCATATGGGCTGGAACAGCCTGGACATCCGAAACCCTGACGATCCGCTGATGGCAGGCATCCGGCAGGGCGATTACGTTTATTTTGTGCACAGCTTTTACGCAGCTCACTGCGACCCTGCGCTGGTCGCCACCGCGCAGTACGGCACAACCGTCGCGGCGGTGGTGCGCAACGGCAATGTCTGCGGCACGCAGTTCCACCCGGAAAAAAGCGGCGAGACAGGTCTGCGCATCCTGACCTCGTTCGCGAAGGGGGCGGCAGTATGTTGATTTTCCCCGCCATCGACCTGCGCGGAGGCCGCGTGGTGCGCCTGACGCAGGGAGATTACGACCGCATGACCGTGTACGCCGACGACCCGGTCGAGGTCGCGGAAGGCTTTGTTCATCTGGGAGCAGCTTGCCTTCACGCCGTGGATCTGGACGGTGCCAGAGACGGTGCGCCCCAGAACCGGGAGGTCATCGCGGCGTTATGCAAACTGCCGCTTTTTGTGGAGCTGGGGGGCGGTATCCGCACGCAGGCGGATATCGAGCAAGCCTTAGCGCTGGGGGTGGGACGCGTCATCCTCGGCACCGTCGCCGCGGAAGACTTCGCCTTTACCCAGCGGATGGGCCGTCTGTACGGCGACCGGCTCGCCGTGGGGGTGGACGTGCGGGACGGATACGTGGCTGTGCGTGGCTGGAAAGAAGTCACAGGCCTGTCGGGGTTTGATTTCTGCCGCAGTCTCGCCGACGCGGGCGTTTCCACCGTAATTTATACTGACATCAGCCGCGACGGGCTGCTGGAGGGCGCGAATTTATCCGCTTACGAACAGCTTAACACCATCCCGGGGCTGAACGTGATCGCCAGCGGCGGCATCTCGTGGGAACGGGAGATTGCGGCCCTGCGGGAACTGGGCGTGTACGGGGCCATCATCGGCAAGGCGTTGTACGCCGGTAAACTGTCGCTTGCAAGGCTGCTCAAAATCGCGCGGGGGGAGGCGGTGGAATGCTGACCAGGCGCATTATCCCCTGTCTGGACGTGCGAAACGGTCGCGTGGTCAAAGGCGTAAACTTCGCAGGGTTGCGCGATGTGGACGACCCCGTAACCCTTGCGCGGTTTTACAACGATTCCGGCGCGGATGAGCTGGTGTTTTACGACATCACCGCCAGCTACGAGGGGCGGCCGCTTTTCGCCGACGCGCTCCGGCGCGTAGCCGCGGAAGTGTTTATCCCGCTCACGGTGGGCGGCAGCGTGAACGCCCTGTCCGACTTCGACCGGGTGCTCAAGTGCGGCGCGGACAAGGTGAGCGTAAACACCGGCGCGATCCGCAACCCCGCCCTGATCGGCGAAGCCGCCAAACACTACGGCGACCAGTGCGTGGTGCTCTCCATGGACGTAAAGCGCGTAAACGGCGCGTTCCACGTTTTCGCCAAAGGCGGGCGCGAAGATACCGGGCTTAACGCCGTGGAGTGGGCGAAATACGGCGAAGATCACGGCGCGGGCGAGCTGGTGGTCAACTCCATCGACACCGATGGCGTGCGCGGCGGTTTCGATCTGGAGATGCTTTCTGCCATCGGGGATGCCGTGCGCCTCCCGCTGATCGCCTCCGGCGGTGCGGGCAAACAGGAGGATTTTCTGTCGCTGTTCGCCCTGCCGCGCGTGGACGCGGGGCTGGCGGCAAGCATTTTCCATACCCATGAGGTGGACATCCGGGAACTAAAGCGTTATCTGCTGATAAACGGCGTGCCCATGCGCCTGTAACGGAGGGAAACCATGACGTTTGAGGAAATCGAAAGCAAGCTGAAGTTTGACGACCGGGGCCTGATCCCCGTGATCGTGCAGGATTACGTGACCCACGAGGTGCTTACGCTGGCCTATATGAACCGGGAAAGCCTGCGCATCACGCTTGCGGAGGGGCGCACCTGCTTTTGGAGCCGCAGCCGCAACTGCCTGTGGCGCAAGGGCGAAACCAGCGGCAACACGCAAACGGTGGTCGCCCTGCGCGCGGACTGCGATGGCGACGCGCTGGTAGCGGAGGTAAAGAAGGCCGGGCCGGCCTGCCATACCGGCGCGGAGAGCTGCTTTTTTAACGAGCTGTATGAGAACGACGCGATCAAACCCTTCTCCCTCGCGGCGCTGCAAAAGCTGATCGAAAGCCGCCGAAACGAGCCGGTCGAGGGCAGTTACACCACCTACCTGTTCCAAAAAGGGAGAGAAAAAATCCTCAAAAAAGTGGGCGAGGAATGCACCGAGGTTCTCATCGCCGGGGCGAAGGGCGACCGCGAGGAAACGGTATACGAGCTGGGCGATTTGGCGTACCACGCGCTGGTGCTGATGACCGAAATGGGCATCACGCAGGAGGACGTGCTGCGGGAGTTGGCCCGCCGTCACGTGATTGACCATAAAGTGAAGCAGGAGCGCATGCAATGAGCTTTTTATCCAACGCGCATACGCACACCACTTACTGCGACGGGCGCAGCACGATCGCGGAGCAGCTGGCCGCGGCGCAAGCCCTGGGTTTCGTCAGCCTTGGTTTCTCCGGCCACGCCATGCAGGGTTTCGACTGGAAGTATTGCATGAGTATGGAAAAGCAATGCGCCTACGCAGCCGAACTGCGCGCCCTGCAGCGGGAAAGCGCGGAAAAATCACTGATGCCAAAACTGTATGTGGGGCTGGAGGAAGATTCGCTGGTACCCGCGGCGGAAAAGGTAAAAAACCGTGCGGAGTTTGATTACCGGATCGGCTCCACCCATTACTTCCCAGAGCCGCTGAACGGCGAGTGGGTGGCGGTAGACGGTTCGCCGGAATTGCTGAAACGCTGTGTGATGGAACGCTACGGCGGCGACGCGCTTGCGATGGCGGAAGCCTACTACGCGCTGCACGGCGCTGTGATGGAACGGGACAGACCGGACATAATCGGCCACTTCGACCTGGTACGCAAGTACGCGCAGCAGCTGGGGCTGGACACGGGAAGCGCGGGATACCGCAGCGCGGCGCTGGATGCGCTGGCGCAGGCCCGGCGTGGTTGCGCCCTGCTGGAAGTCAACACCGGCGGCATCGCGCGCGGCTACGAAACCGCGCCTTTCCCGGCGGGTTTCCTGCTGGACGCGTGGCGGGAAATGGGCGGTGAGGTCACCCTCACTTCAGATTGCCATGACGCGCGCTATCTGGACTGTGCATTCGCCGAAACGGCAGTCATGCTGAAGTCACGCGGGTTTGCGCATGCGCTTCGGCTGGGCACGGGCGACGCCCTGTGGGAAGAGGTAGCGCTGTAAAGCACGTCTAATGCGCAGGCACTATCGCCAGATTCTCCGACGAAACATCCTGCGATATCGCGTATTTTCCCCATTTTCTATATTAAAAAGCACCCCGGATTGCGGGGCGCTTTTCATTCATTCTCATTGTCAGGCTTTCGTCGTGGCAGCTGTGGCTGCGTCGCGCTTCTCCACCCACAGGTACCACAGCAGCCCCACGATGATGATGCAGCCACCCAGCAACGTATACTTCGTAGGCAGATCACCCAGCACCAGCAGCACCACCAGCGGGGCGGTTACCACCGTAACCAGCATGACGGCCGATACCGTGGGCGCTTTGAAATACTTCAGCGCCACGTTCAGCATCGTATGCCCCAACAGGGTAGCGA
>DAOPZG010000105.1:0-9505 GCA_035353235.1 Candidatus Limiplasma sp. | reverse complement strand
CGGGAGCATACAGCATCAGACCGGCCGCTGCCAGATGGATTTCCCGTGGGTTATCAAACGGTGCGGGAACAGGCGTTTCTTCCGCCGAGGCGCTCAGGCAGAGACATAAGCACAGGGCCAGCAGCAGACACCAGATTCTTTTCATGGTTTGGAACCTCCCTTTTTATCAAACATGGAGTTGTTCTTCCAGCCACCCGATCAGGTCGTTCCATACTTCGTCCCGGTTGGTCTCGTTCATGGTTTCATGTCGCGCGCCTTCGTACAGCTTCAGGCTTACGTCTTTCACGCCGGCATCCAACAGTTCGCGCATCGTAGTTTTCACGCCGACGCCCTGTTGACCGACCGGGTCGCATGCGCCGGAGAACAGGCGGACTGGCACATCCCGGTCCATGGTGGACAGGTTCTTGGGGTAGAGTTGCTTCAATCCACGGAACAGGTCCCGGTATCCGCCCGCTGTGAATGCGAAGCCGCAATAAGGGTCCGCTACATAGCGATCCACAACGTCAGGATCGCGGCTGAGCCAGTCAAACGCCGTTCTAGCCGGAGCAAAAGCTTTGTTATAGCCTGCGAAACTCATGTTGTTCAGTAATCGGCTGGGCTTCTTCTCTCCACCCAAAAAACACTGCAGGTTTGCGATGCTTAATGCGGTGGCAAGCAGAGGCGCATCAAAGTGCGCTGTGCCGGAGAGGATCACGCCGCTCAGCCCCTGCTCGTACTTCAGGCAGTAGGTACGAACAATAAAACTGCCCATGCTGTGTCCCAGCAGGAAATAGGGGAGTCCCGGAACCTCCTGCTGGGTCGTCTGACGCAGCGTGTGTTCATCCTCCACCAGCAAGTCCCAGCCGTGATGGGGAGCGAACCATCCAAGCGTTTTCGCGTGGCTGCCGTGCCCTGGCAGCGTATGCCCTGTGACCAGATAACCGGCTTCGTTCAGGCGTTTCGCGGTATCGTCATACCGGGCAATATGCTCTGCCATGCCGTGTACCAGCTGCACTACGGCGCGTGGGGATCCCTCGGGCCGCCAGGTTCGTTTTTCCAAAGCTTCTCCTGTTGCGGAAGTCATTGTGCCGATGATCGCTTCCCCCATGTTAACAACTCCTTCTTCGCCGAAGCCTTTGGCTGTCTGTCAATGTCCTGCCGGGGAAGGGTGCCTGAATGGTGACCGCTTATTTCGCAGCGGTCTGGAACTTCTTCACCACGACGCCCAGCGTTTTCTGGTTCAGATTGAGCCAAAGGGGACGTTTTTCCTGTTTGATCTGCTTGCAGCAAGCGTCGAAATCGGCTTTTGTCGCCTGTTTGCCAGCCACCTCGTATACCTGCTGATTACCGTTGGTACTTTGCCAGCAGTTGTTCGCGATCTGGTACTGGTTTTTGTTGAAACGCACGCTATACCAGCCGTTATCCGCCGCGCCGTTGCTGCCCGCAAGATGTCCGTTTAATGTAACATCTTCCATCGCACGATATACGAAAGGAAAGCCATAGACCTTTCCGCTTTCATAACGCAGCAGTTCAAACCCAAAATCGTCCGACAGGCTGAGGATGATTTCCGGCATCCCATCCGCGTCCAGATCGGTAACGCAAAAGTTTCGGTATTGTAGCGGCTTATCAAAGGAGTAACCATACCACGCGTTGATTTTCGTGTTAAACATGGTTTCCGTGTACTGCTGATCCAATGAATTGCACTGTACGTACGTGCTACTTCCGTAGATCACTTTCTGATAAGCCTGCATCGCCTCATATGCCGCCACGGTGTTTTGTACCGCAAATGCGGGGAATGCCGCCAGGATCAGCAAGGTTATAAGGAGTGTGCCCAATGTCCGTTTCAGATGAGCTTTCATCAATATCATCCCTCCGCGGATAACAACGACGCAATGGCGGAAAAACATCCGCTATCGGTGTAAATCTGCATCGGAAACTTGCAAACGATCGGTCCATGCAGTTGAAATTTCTCTATGCTTCTGTCCACTTCGAATTGTTTCAAATTATTATAACATATTCCGGTTCTTTTGGGAATAAGACTACCAGAAAATAACATAAATACGGCGGTTTCCAAAAGGAAACCGCCGCTGTACAACCCAGGAAAGATTACCGGGTGGTATCTACCACGATTTCACCACTGATGATCTTATCGGTCAGGGTCTTCACTTCAGCCTTGAGATCATCCGATACCTGCTGCGTCATCGTGTCGTCGCCATAGCCGATCCCGACAAAACCAGAGGTCATGTCCGCATCCCAGATCGTGCCTCCATTAAAGGTACCGTCCTTGATATACTGGGCGACAACGCTGTAAACGCTACCGCCAATGTCCTTTTTCATGGAGCAGAGGATGTGATCAGGGTCGATGTATTTCTGGTCGCTGTCTACGCCGATCGCATACTTGTTTTGCTCCTTGGCGGCGTCAAACACGCCCAGACCGGTTTTGCCTGCCACGGCAAACACTACGTCCGCGCCGTTGTTGTACAGGGTGGTGGCCAGTTCTTTACCAACGTCGGGTGAATCGTAATCCCCAGCGTATACGGCGTCGAGTACTTTGCCATCGGCGTTCGCATACAGTGCGCCCTGCTTGTAACCTACGAAGAAGTTGTTAATGGTAGCGCTGTCCTCGCCACCGACGAAACCGATAGTCTGCGAAGTGGAAGTCTTCATGGCGATATAACCGGCCAGGAAGGAGCCTTCGTTTTCCGCATATGTGATGGATAGCAGGTTGCTGCCAACCCCATCCAGACCGTTATCCACAAAAATGAATTTCGTATCCGGCATCTCCGGTACCACTGCAGTCAGTGCGTCCCAGAACTGCCAACCGACAGCTACGACCACATCGTTGGCTTCGGCAGCGTCCACCAGCGCGGTCTGGTACTTACTGGCGTCGCTCTTGCACTCAACGATGCTGCCCTGTACGCCAAAGTCGGCTTCCAGTTTTTTCAGCCCTGCGTCAGCACTGTCGTTGAACCCAAGGTCACCCAACGCTTCCGCGATGCACACCGCAACCTTCAGCGGCGCTTTCTGTTCAGCGGAGGCAAACGTTGCGAAGGAAAGGAGCAGGACGGCACTCAGCAGGATTGCCAGAAGTTTTTTCATGGTAGATCCATCCTTTCGTATTCGGGCCTTTGTACGGTCAGCGGCGTTTCCGCCGCACTTGCATCATTTTTTATTATACTGCGGGCTTCCCGCGAATGCAACGCGCGTAAGCGTTTGCACAAAACCCATACCAACGAAAAAAACACGATGCCTGTGTTGAAGCCGGGAATATCGTGAAGCACTCGAAAAATGCGCCGTATTTATTGACAGGAAGGCGTGAAAAGACTATGATAACACATGAGGAAGAGAAAACTTCTTCTTCAATCCATGCGACAAGGAGGAGCGCAAGTGGACGCGGACCCATACAGTCGAACCATGGGATCGACCAACCACATCGTACAATTTCATACGCTCCGAGGGGCCGCGCGGACAGGATGGGCGCGGTAGCGTTTTCCACGCTACAAACTGCATGAAAACAGCCTGCTCGGAAGCGTCGCCGTATGCAAGCACGGCGAAAAGAAGGGCAGGTTTTTGTGATGAAAAAAATTTTTCTCACGGTAGACGATCATCTGACCCAGATCAACACCTTTGAAAAGGGTTGCTGGATCCACCTGCAAAATCCCACCCGCGAAGAGATCGAAGGACTGAACGCGCGCTTTGCGCTGGATCCGACGTATCTGATGGCGGCATTGGACGAGGAGGAAAGCGCGCGCATCGAACGGGACGGCGACCAGACGCTGATCATCGTGGACGTTCCCTATGTGGAGCCGGAGGATAACGGCTTCAGCTATTCCACGATCCCAATGGGGATAATTGTGGTAGACGATGTGATTATCACCGTCGCCACACGGGATAGCGCGATCATTAACGATTTTACCGAAGAACGCGTTCGCGGTTTTTGGACCTTTAAACGTACCCGTTTTATCCTGCAGTTACTAAACCGAAACGCGAGCCGATACCTGAGCTACTTAAAACAGATCGACAAAGCCAGCACGTTTGTGCATAAACGCCTGCAGGAAAGCCTGCGCAACCGCGAGCTGATCCAGATGATGCAGTTGGAAAAATCGCTGGTCTATTTCTCCACCTCTTTAAAAGGCAATGAGATGGTCCTGGAGAAAATGATGCGCATGGATATGCTGCGTAAATACCCGGAGGATGCCGACCTGCTGGAGGACGTTATCGTAGAAAATAAGCAGGCCATTGAGATGTGCGCTATCTACCGCGATATTATGAGTGGCACGATGGATGCGTATGCTTCGATCATCTCCAATAACCTGAATATCGTTATGAAAATCCTTACCAGCCTGACGGTGATTATGGCGATCCCAACGTTGTTCGCTTCGTTTTGGGGTATGAACACCGCTGTGCCTTTCGAGGGGACAGCGTGGGGGTTTTGGGTCGTCGTTTCGCTGAGCCTGCTGGCGGCGCTGGGTGCGTTCTTCGTCCTCTGGAAGAAGAAAATGTTCTGATGATTTTTCGCACTGGAAAGTGAAAAAGGGGGGCGTCGGATGCGCACCGTACTGATCACGGGCGGAAGCCGTGGAATTGGCGCGGCCTGCGTGCGAGCTTTCGCACAGGCCGGCTGGCGCGTAGCGTTCCTTTACCGCAAATCGCAGACCGAAGCCGAAGCGATTGCTGAGGCGACTGGCGCGCTGGCAATGCAGGCAGATGTGTGCAGCAGTGCGCAGGTAGACGGCGCTGTTGCCCGCGTACTGGCGGATTTTCGGCATATCGACGCGCTGATTAACAATGCGGGCCAATCGCTGACACGGCAGACACAGGATACGACTGATGAAGAATGGCATCGCATGCTGGATGAGAACCTGACCAGTGCGTTTTACACCACAAGGGCAGTGTTGCCCGGGATGATCTCACGGCGGGAAGGCCGCATAGTGAATGTCTCCAGTATCTGGGGTCTGGTAGGCGGCAGCATGGAAGCAGCCTATTCGGCTGCCAAGGCTGGCTTGCTGGGGTTCACGAAGGCGCTGGCGCAGGAAATGGGGCCGAGTGGGATTACCGTAAATGCCGTGGCTCCGGGCGCGACCCGTACCGATATGCTGAACGAGTACAGCGATGAAACGCTTCACGCAATTGAAAGAGAAACCCCACTGGGCCGCCTTTGCGAACCCGCGGAGATTGCCCGTACCATCCTGTGGCTTTGCAGTGAAGATGCCGCAATGCTTACAGGCCAGGTTCTAAGTCCTAATGGCGGCCGGGTGATTATCTAGTGTCTTTCTTCGCATCATCAGCACATCCATTGTGCTTTTCAGGGTTTCAAAGACACGATCCGTCTTTCCATCATAAAAACCATCATTCAGGCGCGTTAAGCGCCTTTTTTCTGCATGAAAAACCGGGTGTCCCCACTGAGGAGATACCCGGTTTATTAAACAGGACAGGAGAAGTGGGAAAGCCGTTTCTGACAAATCAGCCTTTTTGCGGCTCGGCTACAACCTTTTTGCGTCGCGGCAGAATTTCCAGGTTCATCTTGCTGATCACGTCCATGGCGACCGCACCCAACAGCACTAATCCCTTCACGACCTGCTGCAGGTTGGAGCTGAGGCCCAGGATCGACATCCCGTTGTTGAGCATGCCCATGATGAGAGCGCCGATCAGCGTGCCTCCGATTGTGCCGACGCCGCCATAGGCGGACGCGCCGCCGATGAAGCATGCGCCGATGGCGTCCAACTCAAAGTTGCCGCCGGCAACGGGGCTTGCGCTGTTGAGGCGGGCTGCGAATACCAGGCCGGTTACAGCTGCCAGGAAGCCCATGTTCACATAGGCGAGGAAGAACAGGCGGTTGGTTTTAACACCGGAGAGGCGAGCAGCCTTCTCGTTGCCGCCAAGGGCATAAAGGTGACGGCCTGCCACTGTTTTGGTGGTGATGAAGGTGTATACCACCAGCAGTACGCCCAGTATCACCAGTACCGTCGGGATGCCCTGATACTGCGCCAGAAGAGCGAAGAACCAGATCAGCACGGCGGAGATCAGAACCAGCTTAACAGCCAGAGACAGCGAGGATTCTGCCTCATAACCTTTACGCCTGCGCGTAGCGTTGTTAACAATCTGCAGAATACAGAAAACCAACGCAATCACGATGCCTGTTATCAGGCAGACGATATTCATGTTCATACCCAGAATATCGACTTTGGCCTCCTTGGCGATAAAGCCGGTGGAGAACATGAGGTAATCATTTGGAAATGGCGCAAGCGTCATGCCGTTGAGCAGCAACAGCGTACAGCCACGGAACACCAGCTGACCCGACAGCGTCACAATGAAGGCTGGAATTCGTACGTACGCAATCCAGAAGCCCTGCCAGATGCCCACCATGATGCCGAGGAGCAAGCAGATACCGATGGAGAAATACACATTCCATTTCCATACGATAATCATTTGCCCGGCAGCCGCACTGACTAAAGCGACCACGGAGCCGACCGACAGGTCGATGTTGCCGCCGGTCAGGATGCACAACAGCATACCAATGGCCAGTATCACCACGTAAGCATTTTGGAATACGACGTTGGAAACGTTCATCGGCTTCAGGAGAAGCCCGCCGGTTACGATCTGGAAGAAGGCGATGATGATTACCAGGGCGATCAACAGACTGTACTGCTTTAACTTGCCCTTGAAGAGTCTTTTTTCCGTGTTCATGCCCCGATCTCTCCCTTGCTGTCTTGCATAATGTATTCCATGATGCGCTCCTGGGAGGCGTCTTTCCCGTCGAGTTCCGCGATGATATGGCTTTCGTTCATTACATAGATGCGGTCGCACATGCCCAACAGTTCAGGCAGCTCGGAGGAAATCATCAGTACCGCTTTCCCCTGTGCCACCAGATTGTTGATGATCTGGTAGATTTCATACTTGGCGCCCACGTCGATACCACGGGTAGGTTCATCCAGCAACAGCACATTAGGTTGAGCGAAGATCCATTTACCGACCAGCACCTTTTGCTGGTTGCCGCCGGACAGGTTACCCACAAGCTGCTCCACCGTGGGAGTCTTGACATTGAGTTTCTCACGGATTTCCTTTGCTTTGTGCAATTCCAGATCCTTATCCAGTATGCCGTTTTTACTGATGAATTCCGTACGGGCGAGCGTTATGTTGTGCTTGATACTGTCCGCAACAATCAGGCCGTTTCCTTTGCGATCCTCGGTAACATAGGCCAGCCCGTCGGTGATTGCCTGTGATATGGTGTGAATTTCCACCTTCTTGCCGTCTAAAAACAGCTCGCCGGTTATGTGAGCACCATATGCTTTTCCAAATATGGACATGGCCAATTCCGTCCGGCCGGCGCCGATCAGACCGGCAATGCCGACAACCTCACCCTGGTGAATCGTTAGGCAAGCGTTATCCACAACCTTACGGTCGGCATATAGTGGGTGGTACACCGTCCAGTTCTTCACTTCCAGAGCGACATCGCCGATGTGATGCTCACGCGGCGGGAAGCGGCTTGTCATCTCACGGCCAACCATGCCTTTAATAATGCGCGCTTCCGAAATTTCATCCTTGCCCTTTTCGAGCGTTTCGATAGTATGACCGTCGCGGATGATGGTGATTTTATCCGCGCAGTAGGAGAGCTCGTTGAGCTTGTGGGAAATCAGGATGCTCGTGATGCCCCGATTCTTCTTGAATTCCAACAAAAGATCGAGCAGGTTCTTCGCGTCGTTTTCGTTCAGCGAAGAAGTCGGCTCGTCCAAAATCAGTAATTTTACATCTTTGGCCAGCGCCTTGGCAATTTCGGCCAGCTGCTGCTTGCCCATACCGATATCTTTCACCAGTGTGTGCGGGTTTTCATGCAGGCCGACCATCTTCATATATTCGGAGCATTTCTGATAGGTCAGGTCCCAGTTGACTACGCCGTTCTCAGCCTGTTCATTCCCTAAAAACATGTTTTCGGCAATGCTAAGATAGGGAACGAGCGCCAGTTCCTGATGAATGATGACAATTCCCTGGTGTTCGCTGTCTTTGATGGTGTGAAAACGGCATTCTTTGCCGTTGAAGATAATATCTCCCTCATAAGATCCATATGGGTAAATGCCACTGAGTACGTTCATCAGCGTGGATTTTCCAGCGCCGTTCTCGCCGCAGATGGCATGGATCTCGCCTTCTTCGACCTCTATATTTACTTGATCCAGCGCTTTTACGCCGGGAAATTCTTTGGTGATGTTCTGCATTTTCAGAAGCGTATTACCCAAGTGACCTTCCTCCCGATTCTGCAAAAGGAGACGGACGAAGGATTCGTCCGTCTCCTGTCGTCAGTTGTTGCTTAGGAGATGTTACGGATCAGTTGGCCAGCTGGTCGGCGGTATAGTAGCCGCTGTCGATCAGGATGGTCTGATAGTTGGAAGCATCCGCGAATACCGGCGTGCAGTTGAAGCTGGGCACGTCCTTGACCTTGTTGTTGTAGGTGGTGTTGGTTTCGGGGGTCTTGCCGTTGAGGATGTCGGACACCATGGTCACAGTCTGGGAAGCAAGCGTGCGGGTGTCTTTGAACACGGACATAGCCTGCAGGCCGGCGATCATGTTCTTGGTGTTGGCAATGTCGCAATCCTGCCCGGTGATGACGGGGATGTTGTCCTTGGTGAAGCCAGCGGCCACGAGGCTGTTGGTTACGCCCAGAGCGGTGGAGTCGTTGGAGCACAGGCAGATATCCAGCTTGGTGCCGCCGGTGAGGGCGTCAGAGTAGAAGGAGCTCAGAATGTTGTCCATACGGGCCTGAGCGGTCTCACTCTTCCAGGCGGGGGTGGCAACGGTCGCGAAGTCCAGCTGGCCGCTCTTGCAAACGAGTTTGCCGCTGTCCAGATAGGGCTTGAGCAGATCCATAGCGCCGGTGAAGAACAGGTTGGCGTTGTTATCATCGGGGCTGCCGGCGGTGAATTCGATGGTGAAGGGGCCCTTCACGGAATCATCAGCCAGTTTGAAGCGGTCGATGATGTACTGACCCTGGATTTTGCCTACGCCATAGTTATCAAACGTGGTGTAGTAATCCACTGCGTCGGTGTCGGTCAGCAGACGGTCATAAGCGATCACGGGGATTTTGGCATCTTTTGCGGTCGCAAGCACGGTGCCCAGAGCGCTGCCATCAATGGAGGCAACGACCAGAACCTGTACGCCGCCGGTGATCATGTTTTCCAACTGAGAAACCTGAGTGGCCACGTCGTTGTTGGCGTACTGAAGGTCAACGGTGTAACCGGCGGCCTCGAGCTGAGCCTTCATGTTGGTGCCATCCTGATTCCAGCGCTGCAGGCTCTGGGTAGGCATAGCCACGCCGACTTTGCCTTCAGCCATCGCCATGCCGACCAGAGAGAGCGTCAGTGCGAGAGCCAGAACAACCGCGAGTACCTTTTTCATAGTGGGATACACACTCCTTTTTATTTTCTAGACCGCATCTTCCGATTCGGCCTGAAAAACGGTCCGGACCCTTTAGCAGAGAAAAGCGTGAACAACTGGGAATGTGCGCGGGCACAAGATGGGGTTCATTGATTTCTCC
>DAOPZG010000104.1:0-9530 GCA_035353235.1 Candidatus Limiplasma sp. | reverse complement strand
GCGATGAGCACGATCCTCCGCCTGGCTGTGCACGGCTGGTGACCAGTCCAGTTCGCCAAACACCACGCAGGTGGCCCGCTGCAGATTCAGCCCGGCTGCCGCGCGCAGGGAAACACAGCACAAGTCGGTACGGCCTTCCATAAACCGCTCCACAGAACGCGCTTTCTGATCCATCGTTTCCCGTCCCGTGATAAAGGCGGGTGAAAAGGTTCTTAACTCGTCCCGATATGCATCCATCACCTGATGGTGATGCGCGAACAGCAGCACCTTTTCCCCTCCATCCAGAAGGGCGCGAACAAACTGGATTACATACGGCGCTTTGGCAAGTCCGGTGGCCTGTCTCTCGCCCTGCTCCACCTCCATGGAAAGCATCGCTTTCTGCGAGGCGGTCAGGGTATCATCATGCTTTAACTGGCGCAGTTTCTCATCCACAGGCTGCATCAGCTTGCGGTACTGGCTGTCGTCACTGTCGATGGTAATCACCAGCCTGCGTTTGGGCGGCAAATCCTTTAAAACGTCCTGTTTGGTACGGCGCAGCATGATCCCTTCACTGCGAAGATGGTCTCCAAGTAATTCAGGCTTGGCGACGATCTCGTTTCCGTACCCGTAACACCATTCCCGGGTGAAGCTCTCATAATCTCCCAGAAAATGAAAGTCCAGGGTGTTGACAACATTCCAGATTTCCGCGCCCCTGTTGTAAATAGGCGTTCCGCTTAATCCCACAACACGTTCGGCCTGCTCGGCCAGCAGGCTTGCGGCGGAATACTTTTCGGTACCCGCATGGCGCAGTTCCTGAATCTCATCAAAGATCACGTTACGTATGCCAAGTTCAGGCAAAGCCTTTTTCCAGCCGCGAAGCAGCAGATAGTGCATCAGATAAATATCCGCCGGTGGCAGGTCGTATGACGATAGTCCCTTTACGATATGCACCGTAATCGGGTTTCCGTCCGGTCTGTGGATGAAGCGCGCAATTTCGTTTTCCCAGTTGCGAATCAGGTGTGCCGGTGCGATAATCAGCGCCGGATACGCGCCAAGTTGTGCCAGCATGGCCAGCGCTTCAACGGTTTTCCCAAGTCCCATTTCATCAGCCAGCAGGCAGCGATCCGTTCGCAATAGAAACGCAAGCCCTTCTTCCTGAAAGGCGGTCAGTTTGCCGGAAAAAACCGTGGGCGACGGCGCAACCCGTACAGGCGCCGTTAGCGCGGCATCGCGTTTGCGCACATACTCCCGTGCTTCGTACAGGGCATCCTTCCACCGCTGCGCGTCCGCCGGGTTTACCGCCAGCGGATAGCGAAGCATCAGCCAGTTTAAATCGCCGATAATGCGTCGATGCGCCGCAAAGCGCGCTTCGCCGCGTCGGTTGGTAGCCGTTCCCGGAAACAGGCGTTTGCAAAGCTCCGTTACACAGGGCTCGGCCTTCACTACCCAGCAGGCGCGCTTACGGTTGTAACTCACTGTGCCATAAATCCGCACCGAAGGCGCCTCCGCACCGTTCAGTGCCAGATAGGTTGGCAGGGCGATCGGCTCGTTCACGGCAGACTCACCCCCCACAGTTGAGACATCGCCAACGGGTAAACCGGCTTGCCGTGGATCGTGCCGGGCAGTTCCACGCTGCGCCAGGTGAGCACCAGCAGGCATCGGATCCCTTCACAATCGGCATATTTGGTCAGTTGCCGCGCAAGAACAGTGGGGCTGGGTTTTCCCTTTTTAATCTCAATCCCTACATCGCCCACCAGATAATCAATCCGGCATCCTGTCGCAAGCACCGCCTCGTGCCGGTAAAGATACCCGCACTCCAACAGGCGTTTCCCCACCATTCGGTGCAGATCCGCCTCATACAACGCAAAAGGAGGCCGCATGGCGCGCAACGCATCCAGTACAGGTTCCGTCACCCTGCCGCCTCCCTTGTTTCGGTTTTTCAGCGATCAATCCAGTTGAATCTTTTTCTCCCGGCTCTCCCGATACAGCACGAAACGACGCCCGATACATTGCACGGTTTCCGCATGCGTACGCTCGCTCAGGATTGCGCTCGCCTCTTTGGCGGTCAGTTCGCTGTTGTTCTGTACGGCACACTTAATCAGTTCCCTTGCCTCCAGCGCGTCGTAGGCTTCCTTCACAGTCGCGTCGGTTACGCCGTCTTTGCCGATGTACAGGATGGTTTCCAGCGTGTTGGCCATGGAGCGAAGCATGGCACGTTGTTTACTGTTCATAATCCACCTCTAATTTAATCAATAAAGTCAAATTCCATATCGTCGATCCGTACAGTGCTGCCCTCGCCCGCGCCCGCTTCTCGCAGCGCCTCGATCACGCCCCGGTCGCGCAGCATCCGGTGGAACCAGTTCAGGCTGTCTTCATCGTCAAAGTTCACGCTGTCGATCAGCCGCTGCATCGACGCGCCTTCTACCACGAATACAGAACCTTCCCTGCGAACCGTAAACGGCGCGACAGGGATTTCCACATCCACAGGTTCTTCCTCGTATACCCGCTGCGGCGGCAGGGTGGGCAACAGCCGGGCGATTTCCGCCAGCAGTGCATCAAACCCGGTTAATGCGGCAGCGCTTACAGGAAACGCCTTGTACCCAAGGTTTGCAAAGGATTCGACCAGTTTTGTGATTTCACCGTCATCCGCAATCAGGTCGCATTTGTTCAGCACCACCAGTTGCGGCTTGTCTACCGTGTCGCCATAGACAGACAGTTCCCGGTTGATGATTTCAAAATCCCGCATCGGGTCACGGCCTTCGCTGCCAGCGGCGTCCAGCACATGCAGGAGCAGACGGGTTCGTTCCACATGCCGCAGAAAATCATGACCCAGCCCTACGCCTTCGCTGGCGCCCTCTACCAGCCCGGGAATATCCGCCAGCACAAATTCCGTACCGCGATGGCGCACGATACCCAGGTTGGGCGACAGGGTTGTAAAATGATAATTCGCGATCTTTGGCTTCGCGGCGGTCAGCGCCGAAAGAATCGTGCTTTTACCGACATTCGGGAAACCGACCAACCCTACATCCGCAATGGTTTTCAGCTCCAGCCGGAAAATCATTGTCTCGGTGCGGATGCCGGGTTTAGCGAAGTTTGGTGCCTGACGGGTTGGGGTTGCGAAGCGAGCGTTACCGAAGCCCCCGCGTCCGCCTTTCAGCAGCACTTTGCGCTGTCCGGGTTCGTGCATGTCCGCCACCACCGCGTTATCCGCGTCCCTGAAAAAAACCGTGCCGACCGGCACTTTGATCAGCAGTTCAGCACCGTTCTTACCGTGGCAACGGCTTGCGCTTCCGTCCGTTCCACTCTCAGCCAGATATTTACTTACGAATCGGAAATCCAGCAGCGTATGCATGTTGGCATCCGCCAGAAGCACCACGTCGCCGCCATTACCGCCATCTCCACCGTCCGGCCCACCGTTTTGTACAAATTTCTCCCGATGAAAGGATACGCATCCGTTTCCGCCGTTTCCCGCCTTGGCGGTAATCCGAACCCGATCCACAAAAGACGACATAGGTTCCTCCTGTTTCATAGGCTATCATAGCCCATCGCTTATTTTCCCTGGCTTTGTTCGCGTAAATAGCGGCATTCCGGCTGTAATGCGCATACAGCGCAGGCCGGGTTGCGCGCGTGGCAAACCCGTCGACCATGAAAGATCAGCCAGTGGTGCGCATCAATCCAATCCTTGCGGGGAATCACCCGCATCAACTGCCGTTCCGTATCCTCCACGTTTTTCGCGGTAGCCAGTCCCGTACGATTGCTTACACGAAAGACGTGCGTATCCACCGCAATGCTGGGCACGCCAAACGCATTGGCAAGCACGACGTTCGCGGTTTTGCGTCCCACTCCCGGAAGGGCTGTTAGTGCTTCCATATTTCCAGGCACCTGCCCGCCATGGTTCTGCATGATCAATCGGCAGGCTTCAACGATGTGGGTTGCCTTGCTTTTAAACCCGCAGCTCTTCACAATCGGAAAAACATCCTCCACGCGGGCGGCGGCAAGCGCTTCCACAGTCGGGTAATGTTCAAACAGCACAGGCGTAACTTTATTCACCTGCACATCTGTGCTCTGCGCCGACAGCATTACAGCAATCAGCGTTTCATACGGATTGGAAAAATGCAATTCAGGTTTTGGATTTGGATAAAGTTCGCTCAGCTTCCTGAGGATCGTTTTCTGCGCTGTAGTGGCCGACACTATCGATCCCTTCGATCTATGATCATTCTTTACGCCTTTTTCCGTTGGTTTGGATGGAGCGTTTCAGGCAGTAGCGAGGCGGGCAAACGATCCATCGCCAGACAGGTAAGGGTAATTACAACGGTAAAAACGGGGATTTCCGCAAGGTTAAACGGCAGACGACCCAGAAGAATCAGCCAGTATCCCTTCTGTATGAAAAACAGCAGCCATGCGGAATTGAGGAAGATGTATACAATTGCCGCGAGCGATGAGGCGATAAACGCGCGAATCGCAAGTTCTACATAACGGCTGCGAACCGCTTTTGCAATCCATTGCTGATAATGGGGGCTCATCACCCATCCATAGAGGAAACCCACGATGGCCGCTGTTACTGTGAAGCCCGGAAAGTAGGCTCCTGTACCGAAAATGATCGTACCCAGTACATCACCCAGCGACGCGACCAGCAGTCCTCCCAACGGACCCAGCAGGTACCCCGCCACAGCGATCGGTAAAAATCCAAGGTTCATCTGCTTATCCACAAAAGCAATTTGAACCAGATTCCCCAACACGATCTGTAACGCGATCAGCACTCCGGTATAAGACATCCAAAGCGGGGAAAACGGCTTTTTCTTCATCAGACTGCCCCCTTCAGCGGACTTCGGTTCCTCTGTTTGAAACGATTGTATTGTACAGGAAACGGAGCCCGTATGCAAGGGCCGGAGGGTAGATCAAAGGCGCAGGCTTGTCACCTGCGCCTTTGACCGTTGATCAATCACATACAGGCTGCAAACCGCGAATCGTTTACAGCACGTATTTTTTCCTGAGGTTGGGGCGACCTTTCATTTCTTCGGCCTTTTTCAGGTATTTTTCGCTCTTGTTGCCCAGCACCGCGTAACTGGCCAGCTTGCTGCCTTCCACGCCGGGCTGGTTAAACGCGTCCACATCCAGCAGTTCGCCTTCGTAAGCGGTCGCCATCTCGAAGAAACAGATCAGTTGGCCGATCGTGTAAGCGTTCACTTCCGGTAACGTGATTGTCTGGCTCATGCGGCCCGCGCGGTAAAGCGCATATTCCGTACCGCGAAGTTCCGCGTCAATCAGGCTGTTCAGCGTTTTCCCGCTTAAAAAGTGTACGTCGGCGAACTCTTCGCAACCGTCGGCGATCACTACTTCGTTCTGGAATTTATGCACCTTCAGGAAAGTAATCGCTTTATCATACGGGCCTTCGGTGTAAAGCTGAAGCTGGCTGTGCTGGTCGGTCACGCCCAGCGCCTTGGTGGGGGTTTGTCCGCAATTAACGGCCATTCCTTTGCGGGTTACGTTCTTGCCAAGGCTCTCCGCCCACAACTGGCAGAACCAGTCCGCCATATACTTGAGGCTGTCCGCGTAAGGCATTACAACCTGCACGTTTTCATGCCGCTCCTCCATCGCCAGATATTGCAGTACGGCATTCAGAAGGGCGGGGTTTTTCCACAGGTTGTCGGTTTTGCAGCGTTCATCCATCGCGGCGGCGCCTTCCAGCATTGCTCGGATGTCGATTCCGCAAACCGCCGCGGGCAGCAGACCCACGGGCGTCAGTTCGCTGAAGCGTCCGCCTACGCCGTCCGGAATATAGAACAGCTCGAAGCCTTCCTGCCTGGCCAGTTTGATCAGGTTACCCTTTTCGCTGTCCGTCGTCGCAACAATGTGTTTCTGCCAGCCTTCGCCGACCTCTTTTTTCAGCAGTTCGGAAATGATCAGGTACTGGCTCATCGTCTCGGCAGTCGCGCCGCTCTTGGTGATCACGTTAAAGCAGGTGCGCTTCACATCGATCACGTCCAGCAACGAAGCCATGCGTTCGGGATCGATGTTATCTTCCACATAAAACTTCGGTCCGCCGCGCTTTTCAGCGGGCAGTTCGTTCCAGCGCTGATGGTTAAGCGCCTGATGCACGGCAATGGGGCCCAGCGCGCTTCCGCCGATTCCCAGCACTACGAACGCTTCAAAGTCATTGCGAATTTTTGCGGCGACTTTCTCAATATTTTCCACAATCTCGCTCTGGTTATACGGCAGCTGCATCCAGCCGAGCCAACCGGTACCACGGTTGTTTTCCACCGCGTTCTGTGCGGCCGCGGCAGCGTCCTGCATCGATTCCACTTCGCCAAAGTCGATACCGTATTGGAACCCTACGATATCGCTCATCATATGATTCACATCCAGCGTAATCGGTTCGCGGATCATTTTCTCCATTGGTCTACCCCTTCCCTATATTGGACATCGCGGCCATTATATCACAGCTTGCGTGCTTTGCAAACCATTTCAGCCTGATTGATACCTACCGGAACGGACATCTCCGTGTTTTTTTCACGTTACCCTTCCGTGCGTTGCACACGCTGTTTTTCCATGCTACAATAACGTGAAAATATCGCGACGGGAGCGTGGCCCTTCATGGATCTGAAAGCGGAAGCCTTAAAGAAGCATTACGAATGGCAGGGGAAACTTGAGATTACCCCACGGGTGCATATCACCAACCGTGAAGAGCTTTCACTCGCTTACACACCAGGTGTTGCTGAACCCTGTCTGGTGATCCGAGATCATCCCGAAGAGAGTTTTGACCTTACCCGCAGGCATAATCTTGTGGCTGTAATCACCGACGGCACAGCCGTGCTGGGCCTCGGCGACATCGGCCCGGAAGCCGGAATGCCTGTGATGGAAGGCAAATGCGTACTGATGAAAGAGTTCGGCGGCGTGGACGCGATTCCCCTTTGCCTGAAAACCAAAGACGTGGACGAGCTGGTGCGCACCATCTACCTGCTGTCCGGCAGTTTCGGGGGCATCAATCTGGAAGACATCAGCGCGCCCCGCTGCTTTGAAGTCGAAAGCCGCCTGCAGGAGCTGTGTGATATTCCCGTGTTTCACGATGATCAGCACGGCACCGCCATTGTGGTAGCCGCAGCGCTGATGAACGCGCTGAAGCTGGTTGGGAAAAAGATGGAAAACATCACCTGCGTCATCAATGGCGCAGGCGCGGCGGGTATTTCCATCGCCAAGCATTTGCTTCGTTTTGGAATCGGAGACATCATCCTGGTCAGCCGCCACGGAATTGTAGTGAGCGGTCGGGACAAAATGAACGCCGCTCAACAGGCCATGTGCACGGTGACCAATCATCGGCAGCTTCACGGTAGGCTTGCGGAAGCCATCTCCGGCGCCGATGTGTTTATCGGCGTATCCACGCCCAACGTATTAACCGGCGATATGGTGCGTACCATGGCCGAAAAGCCTATCGTGTTCCCCATAGCCAATCCCGTGCCCGAAATTGACCCGGATGAAGCGATTGCCGCGGGCGCTGCGGTGGTCGGTACCGGGCGGAGCGATTACGAAAACCAGATTAACAACGTGCTTGCGTTCCCCGGTATCTTCCGCGGCGCGTTGGATGTGCGCGCGACACGGATCAACGAGGAAATGAAAACCGCCGCGTCGCTTGCGATAGCGTCGCTGGTTTCTAACGACGAACTGACCCCGCATTATATCCTGCCGGAGGCGTTTGACCGCCGTGTCGGTCTGGCTGTGGCAAAGGCGGTGGCCAATGCCGCAATCGAAAGCGGCGTGGCACGGATTAAACCAAAAGAATGAGCACGCAGGAAATACTGGAATACTGCCTTTCAAAACCGGGGGCGTATCTGAACCAGCCGTTCGGACCGGAACCCCTTTGCGTACGCATCGGCAAACGCATCTTTGCGGAACTGTACGTAACCCGTGGCTGGTTAACGTTCAGCGGTGACCCGGCTTACGGGCTGATGCTGCGTAAAACCTATCCGGATTCGGTACAGCGCGGGTATCATTCGCCGCCTTTGCAGCAGCCCTACCATAACACCGTCACGCTGGATAGCACTGTGCCGGATGAAGCGTTGATCGATATGATTGACCACAGTTATGCATACTCCCTGCATAAGCTCACCCGTGCGGAACGCGCTGTTGCGCTGCCCCGGCAAACCACAGAACCGGACGTATAATCGTCCGGTTCTTTCTTTTCCTCCTTACACCCGCAGCAGTTTCAGCGCTTCTGCTTTCGCGGCTTTCATGGCAGTTGGAAGCGGCAGGCTTTGCAGCGCAGCCTCGTCCGCCATCACTCCATCGCGTTCAGTAAGCCATTGCTCTCCCGGTTCCCGATCAAGCGAAAAACGATATAAGGTCATCTGCCAGATACGATGGGTAAATACATGCGTTGCTTTGCCAAGTGCTTTCCAAGATTCCACAGCAAGCCCATCCTGCGATAACTGTTCGGCGATGCGCTGAGGATCGGTTTCTTCCTCCGCAAGGTAAAACACGTACAGACCGTTCAGCAGCCTTTCCCGTCTCCGGAACATGGCAATACGGTCTTGATAGCACAGGAGGCCCACGGCGATCTGTACGACTTTCGCGGGCTGTTTCTTCTCGTGAACCGGCAGGCTTTCCGCATCCCCTTCGGCGTATGCGTCACAACTGCTTTTTAGCGGGCACAGATCACAGCGCGGAGCTCTCGGCACACATAATGTTGCGCCAAGCTCCATCATCGCTTGATTAAACGCGTCCGGTTCCGATTGAGATACGGCCTGTGTAAGCAGTGCTCGCAGTTTCTTGCGAACCTGCGGCAGTTCGATGTTCTCCCGTTCGCCGTAAAAACGTGCGGCAACCCGAAACACGTTACCGTCAATCGCCGGTACCGCAATCCCAAACGCGATGCTCGCGATGGCTCCGGCGGTGTATTCTCCGATTCCGGGTAAGCTTTTCAACATTTCGTATTCTGATGGGATCTGACCGTTATATTGTTCCACAACCGATTTCGCGGCTTTTTGCAGGTTCCGAGCCCGGCTGTAATACCCAAGTCCTTCCCACAGTTTCAGCACATCCTCTTCCGGCGCCTGCGCAAGCGCCGCCACATTTGGAAAACGGGCTATAAAGCGGCGGTAGTATTCCTTCACGGTCTCCACCCGCGTCTGCTGCAGCATGATCTCCGATATCCAAATTGCGTAAGGGTCTTTTGTCCTTCTCCAGGGAAGGTCGCGTTTTTCCTGCTGGTACCAGGCCAGAAGTCCGTTTGCCCATCCACACGGATCGCTCACACTATCACCCTTTCCATGAGTTTATTTTATCATAATTTCGTTATCAAATTTTCTCCTGTTTGGTTACGTAAATCATCGTTTTATGAAGAATTGCGGACTTTTCAGAAGCATGCAGAAATATTCAGTCATTTCAGGCGCTTTTCGTTCGATCTGCCCTCTTTTTGTCGCAAAACAGCTATTGCGCTAAGGCGCAAAATGACGTACACTTACAACGTTGTTAGCACTCGGTATTAGTGAGTGCTAACAAGACCAAATATCATCAATCGATAGGGAGGAACTATCATGAACGTTAAGCCGTTGGGC
>DAOPZG010000103.1:0-9535 GCA_035353235.1 Candidatus Limiplasma sp. | reverse complement strand
GTACACTGGTGAACCTTGTACCCCGTTTTTACGATGCTACAGAGGGCCAGGTGCTACTTGGCGGCGTGGATGTAACCCTGATGGACCCGGGAAAACTCCGGCGAGCAGTGGCTGTAGTTCCCCAAAAAGCGTTGCTGTTTTCCGGAACCATCGGTGAAAATATGCGATGGGGCAATGAACGGGCGGAACAGCCTGAAATTAAACACGCAGCGGAAATTGCCTGCGCGGACGAATTTATTCACGCATCCGAAAAAGGCTACGACACCCTGCTGGGCCAGGGGGGCGTGAACCTGTCCGGCGGACAGAAACAACGGCTGGCTCTGGCGAGGGCGTTGGTGTGCAATCCGCGCATTCTGATTTTGGATGATTGTACAAGCGCGCTAGACGCTGAAACCGAGGCAACGGTGCTGGCAGGCCTTCGCCGACAGCTGGCAGGGGTTACGGTTCTTCTGATCAGCCAGAGAATCTCCACAGTGATGCAGACCGACCGGATTTTGTGCCTGGAAAATGGAAAGGTACAGGGATTTGGCACTCATGCTGAATTAATGGCCGCATGCTCCACATACCGGGCGATCTATCAATCTCAGATAGGAGGCGATACCAATGGCTGAACGGAACACCACGCCTCCCCCTGCGTCTATGGGAGCAGTTGGTCGCGGCCAGCGCGGAAAGCCTCCTGTAAAGCCGAAAGACATGAAGGGAACGCTTCGCCGATTATGGTCCTTCACAAACGGTCATCGCAAGGGGCTCGGATGGATCATGGCGCTTTCCGCGCTGTCATCCGCATCCGCGATCCTTTCCCCGCTTGTCATCGGTGACGCGGTTACCGCCATCGACAGCGCAGAACCGGCGGAAACGATCCTGTTGCTGTTGCTGGCACTTTATCTGTGCGACTGGCTGGTGCGTTTTTTACAGCAGTTCTTTATGGCGTCTATCGGGCAGCGAATGATTCACTATATCCGCGTTACACTCTTTGGCGTGATGCGTAAACTGCCGCTCGCGTTCTTTGACCGGCGTCAGCATGGCGAGCTGATGAGTCGTTTAACGAACGACGTCGATAATATCAGCAACACGATTTCCAATTCGCTTACCCAACTGCTTACGTTCGCATTTACCATACTGGGTATCCTTGGAATCATGCTCAGCTTAAGCCCGCTGCTGACAGCCGTTTCGTTGGCGGGCGTAGGTCTGGTATTCTGGCTTACGCGGGTCATCACGAAGCGTACACGTAAACTGTATGCACGCCAGCAACAAGTGCTTGGTAAGCTGAACGGGCAGATTGAAGAAAGCGTATCCGGCATCACCGTGGTGAAAGCGTTCGGGCGGGAAGAAAGAATGATTTCCGAATTTGAAGAAAGCAACGGTGCTTTATGCGAGGTAGCAACGAAAGCGTTGATCTGGTCCGGGTACCTGATGCCGATTACCAATGTGATTAATAACCTTTGTTTCGTTGCAATTTCTGTAATCAGCGGCATACTGGCGCTAAACGGACAGATCAGCATTGGGATGATCTCAAGTTTTCTGCTGTATTCCCGGCAATTCTCGCGACCGTTTGTGGAAATTGCGAATATTTATAACAGCTTTCAAACAGCGGTCGCGGGTGCGGAACGCATTATCGAGATCATCGACGAACCGCCGGAACCGGAGGACGTGCCCAACGCGCTGACGCTTGCCGCGCCAAAGGGCGATATTGAATTACAGAATGTATCGTTCGGTTATACCCCGGGACATCCGATCCTCAAGGGGATCGACCTGAATATTCCCGCGGGTACCCGCGTTGCCATTGTTGGTTCCACTGGTGCGGGAAAGACAACGATCATCAATCTGCTGACCCGTTTTTATGACGTTACGGAAGGCAGAATCCTTCTGGACGGACACGATTTGCGGGAGTACCGTATGGCGGATCTGCGACGCTCCTTCGGCGTTGTGTTGCAGGATACGGCGCTGTTTGCCGACAGCGTGAAAAATAACATCCGGTACGGCCGGGAAGATATGTCGGACGCGGCGGTGGTTCGGGCGGCGGAAGTGGCCGGGGCGGATGCCTTTATTCATCGGCTTCCGCAGGGGTACGATACCGTACTGGCACAGAGCGGAGAGGAGCTTAGTCAGGGAGAACGCCAGTTGCTGACTATCGCGCGCGCGGTGCTTACGGATGCGCCGATCCTGATTTTGGATGAGGCAACCAGCTCTGTGGATACAGTAACGGAACAAAAAATACGCAATGCAATGCTGACCCTCACGCACGGACGGACATCCTTTATTATCGCGCATCGACTGACCACAATCCGGGATTCCGATGTGATTGTGTTGATCGACGGGGGAAGGATCACGGAGAAAGGCACGCATGCGGAACTGATGGAGTTGAACGGTCAGTACGCGGCAATGTATCGGACGCAAATGGGCGGAGGATACGTAGAGGGAACAGTTGAACGGGCGTAGAACCCTTTGCACGCGCAACGCAGGACATATCCGCCACATACAAGAACGGCAATGGGATGATCAACCCTGAGAACGCTTTATATTCGTGTATGCAGCAAATTCCAGGCATGATATGGGACTGCATGGGACATGTCGCCACAAATGAGGTAAACATAGCAAAAGCCGCTTTCCAGAATGAATGGAAAGCGGCTTTCAATTGATACGAAAACTAATCCCCAAAGCCGATGCCGATATTCCGCGCGGTCAGCACCATGTTGTTATCCTGCGGAACCGGCTTGGAAATACCCGCGATATCGCTGAGCTTATTATGAATAATGTTATTGCCGCTCAGGGCAACGGTAACGCCGTATACTTCGTCCCGGATCAGCTGCGCCGCGTGAACGCCAAACTGCGTGGCCAACACCCGGTCATATGCGCAAGGGCTGCCGCCGCGCTGAATATGGCCCGGCACAACGCTGCGGGCTTCAACCCCAACCATTTCCTGCATCTGTGCGGCAATGCGCTTGCTGATGCAATCGTAAGGCAGCGACGCGCGGAACGCTTCGCGTTCCTTCTTCTTCATTTTCGCTTCCTCAACACTCAACGCGCCTTCGGCGACGGCAATGATGGAAAATGGTTTTTTGCTGTTGGCGCGGGCCTCCACAGTCTGGGCAACTTTTTGAATGTCAAAGGGAATTTCCGGTATCAGGATCACATCGGCGCCGCCCGCGATGCCGGAATAGAGGGTTAACCAGCCAGTCTTGTTACCCATAATCTCGATGACCATACAGCGCCCGTGGCTGGTTGCCGTAGTGTGGATGCGATCAATCACCTCTGTGGCAATCTCCATAGCGGTGTGAAAACCAAAGGTGAAATCGGTGCCGACAAGATCGTTGTCGATCGTCTTGGGGAGGCCGATCACATTCAACCCTTCCTGGGAAAGAAGATTTGCGGTTTTATGCGTTCCGTTCCCGCCAAGAGTGACCAGACAATCCAGCTTCAGGTCGCGGTATGTCTTCTTCATGGCGGCGACCTTGTCAATGCCGGTGTTCTCATCAATCACCTGCATTTCGCGGAACGGCTGGCGGCTGGTGCCAAGGATCGTGCCGCCCAGCGTGAGGATGCCGGAAAACTGTTTTCGGCTCATTTCCTGGCATTCGCCGGAAATTAAACCGCCGTATCCGTTGCGGATTCCGATAATTTCCGCGTCGAAAAGTTCATACGACGCACGCGCAACACCACGAATTGCCGCGTTCAGGCCGGGACAGTCTCCGCCGCTGGTAAGGATGCCGATTCTGCGTTTCATCATTATCCCTTCTTTCTGTGTTTACAATTATACCATGGTTATTCAATTCACCGCAACGCGGACGGGAAAAGCGAGTAGAAAAAAGCGCAGTGAAGATGACAAAAAAACCGCCTGTGAAAAGATATACAAACCCGATGGAATGCGTTATCATAGAAATCGCGGCGGAAAATCAGCCGTATGGAACAAGGAGGCGTGACGATGCAGACTGCGGAAGAGGTGCGTGAAGAAATCCTCGCGTGGCTCACAACTGCGGGACTGCCTTTTCGTCTGTATGCACACACACGCGCTGATACGATCGACGACTGCGTCAGGATGCCGTTTATTAATGAGGGTGTTACGATCTGCAAGAATGTGTTTCTCTGCAACCGCCAGCAGACGCAGTACTACCTGATGTTGCTGCGCCCGCATACCCCCTTTCGCACCGCTGTGGTAAGCAAATCGTTAGGCGTTTCCAGGCTGAGCTTCGCGCCAGAAGCGGCGATGCAAGCAATGCTCCGCCTGAATCCCGGTTCGGTAAGCCCACTTGGACTCTATTTTGACAGAGAACACCGGATTACGCTTTGTTATGAAAGCGCGGTGCGGCTTACCCCGGAGATAGCCTTTCACCCCTGCGATAATACTGCGACTGTCCTCTTTACACAGGATACTTTCTGGAACGGCGTTCTGCCCGCGCTGGGGGTAACGCCGGTCGCTATCGAACAGGCTGAGTAACAACAGGAGCGAATGGATCAGATGGGCAATGAAAAGGATGCGCTGAGCCGACGGTTGGCACGAACGGCGCTGCTGATGGATGCTGCGGCATTGGATCGCCTGAAAACCTCGCATGTGATGCTGTTTGGTCTGGGCGGGGTGGGCAGCTATGCCGCCGAGGCGCTGGCGCGCGCGGGAATAGGCAAACTGACGCTGGTGGACGCGGACGTCTACGTGGAAAGCAACCTGAACCGGCAACTGGGTGCGCTGTGCTCCACTCTGGGCAGGAGTAAGGCGCAAACGGAGTATGAAAGGTTGAAAGACATTAATCCCGAAGCGCAGGTAACCGCCGTACAGGCTTTTCACTTACCGCAAGATCCAGTCACGATTCCGACAGGTGTGGATTTTGTAGCGGATGCGATCGACACGGTAAGCGCGAAGCTGGATATTGCGCAAACCTGTTATCAGCGGGGGATACCGTTGATTGCCTGCATGGGGATGGCGAACCGGTACGATCCCACCCAGATCCGCATCGGCGATCTTTTTGAAACCACGTTTGATCCGTTGTGCCGGGTCATGCGCCGCGAGCTGCGCCGCAGGGGAGTGCCCAGTCTGCGCTGTGTGTATTCGACGGAGCCGGCGGCCGGGCCGGAAACGGAGAACGGAGAACGGCCCGAAAAGGGATCGCTTCCCTACGTACCTTCCGTCGCGGGGCTTTATATGGCTTATGAAATCGTTGATACGATCTGCAGGCGAAACCGGTAAATTCACGCGCCTTTACCGCGCGTTTGGAGGTAGATGGTTTGGATATGGAAATTCTGGTCATTGGCGGCGGCGTGATCGGTTGCGCCACAGCGCGTGAACTGAGCGCCTATCAGGCAAAGGTGACGGTTCTGGAGCGCGGACCGGATGTGGCGTCCGGCGCGAGCAAAGCCAACAGCGGCATCGTGCACGCGGGTTTTGACGCGAAGCCCGGTTCTGCCAAAGCACACTTCAACGTGGAAGGCAGCAGGATGTATGAAGCGTATTGCCGTTCGGTCGGCGCACCATACACGCAACCCGGCGCGATGGTGCTTGCTTTTGACGAAGAGCAGCGCGCGCATGTGGAGAAGCTGTATCAACAGGGACTGGTAAACGGCGTAAAGGGTTTATCCGTTCTGGAACGGGATCAGGTACTTGCACTGGAACCCAACACTAACCCGGAAGTTGAATGCGCTCTTCTGGCTGCTTCCAGCGGCCTCACCAGCCCCTACGAGCTTACCTGTGCGTTGGCCGACCATGCGGCGGTGAACGGTACGCGTTTCCTGATGGATACGGAAGTAACATCGATTACATGGGAAAACGGCAGATACCAGGTTGCCACAAGCCGGGGCAGAATGACCGCGGATATTGTGATCAACTGCGCGGGTGTGCAATCCGCGAAACTGCACAACCAGCTTTCTGAAAAGAAATATACCATTACCCCGCGAAAAGGGGAATACTACCTGCTGGATCGGGAGAACAAGCCCATGTTCAGCCACACCATGTTCCAAACACCATCCAAGATGGGCAAGGGCGTACTGGTAAGCCCGACGGTGCACAACTCGTTGCTGCTCGGCCCTTCCGCCATGAATGTGGATGACGCGGGAGACGTATCCACGACGGCGGAGGCGCTGCGGCTGGTGCGTGATAAGGCGATGCTGACCTGGCCGGGCGAGAACCTGCGCAGCGTGATCACCACGTTTGCAGGAATGCGTGCCCATGAGCAGGGAGACGATTTTATCGTGGGCGCGATCGAAGGGTCAAAGGGCGCGTATGAGGCAGTGGGGATCGAAAGCCCGGGACTGACTGCCGCACCCGCGATCGGGAAAGCGCTGTGTGAACAGATCGTTGCGGAAAACGGACTGAAACCAAAGTCGGAATGGCTTCCGGCTCCGATACCGCCGAAAGCTTTTGCCGCCATGACAACCGAAGAGCGCCAGCACGCCTGCGAACAGGACCCTGAGAACGGCGTATTGGTATGCCGGTGCGAACAGGTGACCGAGGCTGAGGTGCGCGCGGCGATCCGCAGACCGGTCGGAGCCCGCAGTATTGACGGTGTTAAACGCCGTACCCGTGCGGGGATGGGGCGCTGTCAGGGCGGTTTCTGCAGTCCGCGTGTGCTGGAGATCCTGTGCGAAGAACTGGGCGTACGGCCGACCGCCATCACCAAAGACGGGGGCAATGGGTACGTGCTGGCGGGAACGCTGGCCGAAATTGCGCGGAAGGAGGATGCCTGATATGGAACATGCTTTACAGCCGCAAAAGGTGGATGTGCTGATCGTTGGCGCAGGCCCGGCGGGTCTCGCCGCGGCGATTGCCGCGCGGGAAGCGGGCACAGAAAATCTGCTGGTACTGGAGCGCGAACCGGAAATGGGCGGAATCCTAAAGCAGTGCATCCATAACGGGTTTGGTCTGCATCGCTTCAAGGAAGAACTGACCGGTCCTGAATATGCGCAACGCGATGTGGATCGCGTAAAGGAATTGGGCATCGAAGTACGCTGTGGCACAACAGTGCTGGAGGTAACAGCTGACCGGCAGGTAACCGCGATCAGCCGCGACCGGGGCGTGCAGGTTTTTCAGGCGGGAGCTGTAATCCTTGCCATGGGATGCAGGGAACGTCCGCGCGGTGCGCTGGCGATTCCCGGCACCCGGTGCGCTGGAATCTTTTCGGCAGGTACGGCACAGAAATACGTTAACTTGGAAGGCTACATGCCCGGCCGTCGCGTGGTGATTCTGGGCAGCGGAGATATCGGGCTGATTATGGCCCGACGGATGACCCTGCAGGGAGCAAAGGTGCTTGCCTGCGTTGAAATTATGCCCTATTCCAGCGGATTAAACCGTAATATTGTGCAATGCCTGCATGACTACAACATCCCCCTGATGCTCAACCATACGGTGGTGGATATTCAGGGCCGGGAGCGGCTGACCGGCGTTACGGTGGCGCAGGTGGACGAACGCCGCCAGCCCATCCCCGGAACGGAAACGCATTTTGATTGCGATACCCTGCTGCTGTCCGTTGGCCTGATTCCGGAAAACGAATTGAGCAAACAGGCGGGTGTGCCGTTGAGCCCGGCCACGCAGGGCGCGGTGGTGGACGATACGCTGCAAACCGAGATTCCCGGTATCTTTGCCTGCGGTAACGTGCTTCATGTGCATGATCTGGTGGACTTCGTAAGCGCGGAAAGCTTCAAAGCCGGAAAAGCCGCGGCAGAATATGCGGCAGGGAAAAAGACTGGTAACAGAATCGCCCCCGTAGCTGACGGAAGCGGAGTGCGCGGCGTGGTACCCCAGAAGATTCGTATTCCCGACGCGAACAGCCCGGCGGAGGCAATCCAATTGATGTTCCGGCCCGCCTGTGTATATGAAAACGCCACAATTCGCGTGCTGGACGGTGATACGGAAATATACAAAGTGAAAAAGCGGATATTGGCTCCGGGTGAAATGGCGGACCTGACCCTGAAATCCGATACTGTACGCGCACTGTCCGGAGAAAAGATCACGGTTCTGATTGATGCTGGCGGGGAGGTGTGTGCATGGAACAAATGATAACCTGCATTAATTGCCCCATTGGATGCAGGATGACGGTCAACGTGGACAATGGTCAGGTCGTCAGCATCACCGGAAATGGATGCAAGCGCGGCATTGAATACGCGGCGCAGGAAAGCGTAGCCCCCAAACGGATGGTGACGGCAGTGGTCAGCGTTACCGGAAGGAAAACTCCGGTCAGCGTAAAAACACGCACGCCAATTCCCAAAGAGAAGATATTCGATTGTATGGCAGTCATTGAAAAAGCAAAGATCGAAGCGCCCGTCCGCATGGGAGATGTGATTTGCGAAAACGTATGTGATACGGGCGTTGATGTGATTGCGACGAAAACTGTATTATAAAAAATTCGGCCCCCGCTTCCATCCGGAAGCAGGGGCCGTAAACGATGAACAAACTCAGGCCAGAAAAGCCGGATCGTACAGATTTTCGACTTTAATACTGCGTTTCTGTCCTTCAATTTCTTTGATCATCACAGTCAACCGGCGATTGATAGGGCAAGGCACGCCCAGTTCGTCGCCTTTCCCGGCAATATAACCGTTGAAATAATCAATTTCAGTCGGCCGCCCGCGCTCCAGCGATTGCAGGCTGGAGCTTTTCAGGTTTCTATACTTCAGCCCGACCAGATAGATAACCGCGTGCCGACGAAAACGATCCCAAATCCGATGCCCGCGGAGCAGTTTGTCGTAGTCCAGCTTGCCGCCAAAAGGGGGAACGGAAAGTTTCATGGCATTCGCCACAGCCATCGCCTCTGTAATAATGGCAAGGAAGATTTCACGGGCTTGCCTGCGCTTCAGCATTTCACCCAGCTTAAGCCCGCAGATCGCCCCCAGGGAGGTAATACAACTGTTGACAATCAGTTTGCTGTACAGTTCCGAGAGGATATTATCGCTGATCAACGTATCAGTCACGGTTGAAAGCAAAGCCTGAACGGGTTTCAGCGCGTCCTGACTGCCTGTGATCCGGCCGATAATGAATTCCCCGCCGCTGGTCATTTCCAGTTCTCCCGGGCCAAGCAGGGTGGCGCCCCAGCCAATCACGCAGCCGACGGTCCGTTCCTTACCAACAACCGCAGCAAGCGCATCGGTACAGATACCGTTTTGCAGGCTGAGCACCAGAGAATCAGTTTTCAGAAACGGCAGCAGATGGCGTGCCGCCGCTGGCATATCGTAGGCTTTCGTGGCAATCAGCGCGACTTCAAACTGCCCTTTTAATTCTTCAATTGCTGCCACAGCGTGCACATGGATTGTAAAATCACCTTTGTAACCAGTTATATGCAGCCCCCGGCCTTCGGAAAGTGTTGCGATATCCTGATGCTTACATACGAGGGTGACATCCACGCCGCCTTTGCGCATCAGCGCAGCGGTGATGCCCCCGATGGCGCCTGCTCCGATAACGACCACACGCATAGGTTGATCCATATCTATTCGCCCTCCGGTTCCGATGATGCCGCTTCGATTCTATCATCACACGGAAGCTTTGGCAAGCCGGATATAAGAAGCGCAATGATCAAGCAAACGCTAGAAGCGCCATGGCATTCGTAACGGTCAAATCAGC
>DAOPZG010000102.1:0-9538 GCA_035353235.1 Candidatus Limiplasma sp. | reverse complement strand
TGGCACGCGCATACGAACTATGTTTTTCCAGATCAAACGACGAAGCATACCATGAGCCTGTATAATTTCGAAACAGTCTTTCAGAATAAAACGAATGACGAAGTACAGGCCATTGTGCGCGCTTTTGTGAATCAGGCACGATCTCTTCATACGGTATCGACGGGCTTCCTGCTCACGGTGAATCTTTCGGTGGCCGGCTTTTCCCTTCTCCTTTATTTTCTGTGGCGGATCAGACCGACCACAATGCTCAAGGCGCTTGTTTTTTCGGACGGCGTATTGATTGCCTATCTGGTGGGGATGCTGGGGATATATCTTTTCTCCATGCCCACGGAAGAAGCGTTGAGGCTGGCCGCATATGATCGATATGCTTCGTCTGTGGTCATTTTCCAGCTGGGGATGGTTGGAATCGGACTGATTCTTACGCTGGAGCCGCTTTGGCTGGCTGCGGACGATCAGAATAACAAAATCGCCGCACGGCATCGTTTTCGGCGGGCTTTTTCAGGGGGCTGCGCACTGCTTCTAGTTTGGGGCTGCGGGCATGTGGCGATTGGCGGAAAGTATGGTATTTTCTACTCGAAGCCGGATTACCAGCAGTCCCTGCCCGCGGCATTGGACCGCCTGATTCCGGAAAATAATGCGGGATATACAGACCGTCGTTATCTGATCTGCAACATGGCGGACGAACCGCAGGTATGGTATACGAACGGTTATCTGCGCTACATTGCGCAGTATAAGCTGTATTCGCCGCAGATCAGCGTTTTTACGGAATTTAATCTCTCCAGACTCCTGAAAAAATTGCCGGAATATGACGATCTGGTGATTACGCATTCCAACCGCGAGATGGATCGCTTTATGGCGGAATACAGTAAAAGGAATCCGACAGAAGGTGTGTACCCGATTCGGGAAACGTTTCCAAATTTGTTCGATCCGTGAAGGGAGGCGAAAACGCCTGCCTGCGAAACGCTGATACTATTTCAATATTCATAAACGAATATAAACGGATTCTGTTTCGTAAAGCGCCGCCCGGTCCGGGCGGCGCTTTGGTGTGGGTAAGAGCCGGTTTGGTCCGCTTTCTCCTAAAACGTTTGAAACTTGCCAGCACTTGCGCTTTGTGCTATACTTTCTGCGAAATGCGCGAATTTCGGTTTTTCTGAAAACGCACATTTGGCTACCTACAACGGTGAGTGCACACCATAAGCATCAGGGAGAGGTTTCGTATGGATAAGGTCAAGCGGATCGGTATGTTAACCAGCGGCGGAGACAGCCCCGGCATGAACGCCGCGGTGGTAAGCGTGGCGCGCTGCGCCATGCGCAAAGGGTTCCAGCTGATGGGCATCAAACGCGGCTATAACGGCCTGCTGGGGTTAAGTGAGAACCCGGAGGACGATATCGAATATCTGGACCCGGAAACGGTGCTGGATATTATGGACATGCGCGGAACCTACCTGCGCACGGCCCGTTGCCTGCCCTTTTTACAGCCGGAGGTGCGCGCCAAGGCAGCCGAGGACCTGCGCCGTCAGGGTATTCAGGCGCTGGTGGTCATCGGCGGCGACGGCAGCTACCACGGCGCGCTGGAACTGTGCAAGCTGGGCATTCCCTGCATCGGCATTCCCGGCACCATCGACAACGACCTGCGCTATACCGAAGCGACGCTGGGTTATGATACGGCGGTAAACGTCTGTGTGGAAGCGGTGCGTTCCATCCGCGCCACCAGCCGCAGCCACGACCGCCCCGCCGTGGTGCAGGTGATGGGCCGCAATTGCGGCGATATCGCCATGCGCACCGCTATCGCCACCGGCGCGGAAATGGTGATCGTGCCCGAGATGGAGTGGGATTTGGAAGAAGTGGCCGACCGCTTAAAGTTCCTGATCAGCAAGGGCAATACCCGCGCCACGCTGGTCATCAGCGAGCATTGCTGGCACAAAATGAAGCCCTTCGACTGGCGCAAAGTGATCGCCGAGGGCGGATTGATCATCCATGACGACGATCCCCTCAACGCCGAGCGCCTTGCGCTGGTGCTCAAGCTGCTGAGCCACACCGAGGCGCGCGCCACGGTGATCGGCTACACCCAGCGCGGCGCAATCCCCACGGCGTATGACAGCGCTTTCGCCTTCGAGGCCGGGCGCATGGCTGTGGACCTGCTCAGCGGCGATACCAGCAGCTTCGAGGATGGCTTCGCAATCGGCGTGCGTGACGGGCGCGTGTATTCCACACCTTTCGCTGAGGCGCTGGATGACACCAAACCCAAATTTTTCGACAAGGATCTGTACCGCTTAATCAACTCCCTGTAACCATGGAGAACGGGAATCGGCCTCTTTGCGGGGGCCGGTTCTTTTTTTGCCCTTTCAACGGGGTTGGCAGGCCGCGTTGCGTATGGTAAGATAGGCGTACGCCCGGCTTGCCGGGCACAGGGGAGGGCACACATGCGTTACGGGCTTCTGCTTGCGGATGCGGACGGCACCCTTTTTGATTTTCATACCGGGGAACGGGTTGCCTTTACTGCCACAATGGAGGCGTTTGGCCTGCCGGCCACTGAGGAAACGGCGGCGCTGTACAGCCGGGTGAACCAGAGCCATTGGAAAAAGCTAGAACGCGGAGAGACAACGCAGGCGCGCCTGCGGCTGGAGCGGTTTGTGGATTTCCTGAGCGAACTGAAGGCGCTGAACGCGGATACCTGCGGCGCGCCGCCGGAAGCGCCGGCTGAAGGTTATATGACGGAGCTGGCGAAAGCGCTGGCAGAACGGTTTGTGACGGAGCTGGGTCGCCAGCACGTGCCCATGCCCGGCGCGGAGGCGTTTTTAACGCAGGTGGCGGCTCAAATGCCGGTTTATCTGGTAACCAACGGCATCGCTAAAGTGCAGCGCAGCCGGTTTGAGACAAGCGAACTGCGCCCCTATCTGCGTGATCTGCTGATCAGTGAGGAACTGGGCCATGTGAAGCCGGACCCGTTTATGCTGCTGGAAGGGATGCGCCGCGCAGGGATTACGGATAAACGCCGGGTGCTGATGCTGGGCGACAGCGTCGCCGCGGATATCGGCGCGGCGGTGAACGCCGGGGTGGACAGTATTCTGATTACCAACGGCGGGCCTGCGCCGGAAAACGGCGGGGCAACCTACGTCGTATCCACGCTTGCGCAGGCGGCGACGATTGCGCTGGCCGGGTAACCGGACGGATACGGGCGAACCGCAGCGGGCGGCGCTTGCGCTTCCCCCCGGAGGCTCGCGGCGGCCCGCTTGCGTTTTCAAGGAAAATTCGTTACAATAGGCACAAGATTGGCAAAGTACGAAACCGGAAAGGTGGTATTTCGATGTATCAGGAAGTCATCGATGCAGCCAAGGAAAAGATTCAGAAAACCAACGCCGTATTTCAGGGCGAACTGCGTTCCATCCGCGCCGGGCGCGCCAACCCGCAGCTGCTGGATCGCGTGATGGTGGATTATTACGGCGTGCCTACGCCGCTGCCGCAGATGGGCAACGTGACCTCGCCGGAACCCCGGATGCTTGTTATTAACGTGTGGGATCAGAAGGCGCTTGCGCTGGTGGAAAAGGCGATCCAGAAAAGCGATCTGGGCCTGAACCCCTCCAACGACGGCAAGGTAATCCGTCTGCTGATTCCGGAACTGACCGAGGAACGCCGCAAGGATTTGAACAAAGTGGTGCATAAGTCCGCCGAGGATGCGAAAGTGGCCGTGCGCGCCATCCGCCGCGACGCGATGGAGCACATTAAGAAACTGCAGAAAGACGGCAAAATCACCGAGGACGAGCAGACCAAGGCGGAAAAGAAGATGCAGGAAGTCACCGACGACGGGATCAAGAGCATCGACGAGCAGACCGCCAAGAAAGAAAAGGAAATCATGGAGGTATGACCTGTCCGCGCACAGCCGGGGCATCCCTCCCCGCCGAAGGCCTTTGGCCGGGAGAACAACGATGAAAAAAACGTTTGAACATTTGCTGGGGCTTAACGCGAAAAACGCGCTGGCAATTCTGGCCGGATACGGCATCACCGACGTTCGCGTTACGCTGACCGGCGCGCCGAACATCGACGATCACATGGTGCCCGCCTGCCCGCCGGAGGGCCCGGCGCGCATCAGCGCAATGGATGGGATTCGCGCCCAGTTTGCCGTTGGGGATGACGACGGAGAAGACGAAGCCGTCGAGTTCGACCCGCTGACCGATCCTTCGCTGGATCACGGGATGCTGGTGGAATCCCGCGTGGTGGCCGTTCGGGATGACGGCCGGCAGCTGATTGTGGCGCGCTTTCATGTGGGCGATCCGCAGCCCGATACCTGCCCGAAACGATAAACACAGCGGCGCGAAAAAGAACGAAACTGCGCCTGATCAGGCAGCGGCTTGCCCCACGGCAGGCCGCGCCGCCAATTTTGCGTTGTTTTTTCCACGGGAACAGGCGTTGCTTTTTCCGGGTAAAGCCCGAGACCGCCTGCAAGGAGGGAAAGAGATTTGCCGGACGTTTCATTTGACCCGTCGCGTCTGCCGCGCCATATCGCCATTATTATGGACGGCAACGGGCGCTGGGCGAAGAAAAACAAACTGAAGGTCGCCGCGGGGCACCATGCGGGAACCGAAGCCCTGCGCGGCATCATCCGCAACAGCAGCGACATCGGCGTAGAGGCGCTTTCGCTGTACGCTTTTTCCACCGAGAACTGGTCGCGTTCCAAAACCGAAGTAGACGCGCTGATGGAGCTGATTCTGGAGTTTTTCAGGAGCGAAATTGACGAACTGGATGAAAAGAACGTACGCATCCTGATTCTGGGGGATAAAAGCGGCTTGCCCCCCGCGCAGGCCAGCGCGCTGACAGAAGCCGAGACCCGCACATTCGATAATACCGGGCTCAAGCTCAATATTGCCGTAAACTATGGCAGCCGGGCCGAACTGGCACGCGCCGCGCGGCTCATCGCCCGCGAGGTGGCGGACGGGTTGCTGTTACCGGAAGCGATTACCGAAAAAACGCTTGAAGACCACCTGTATACCGCTGGAATGCCGCCGGTGGATCTGCTGATCCGCACCAGCGGAGAAATGCGGCTGTCCAACTACCTGCTCTGGCAGTGCGCGTATGCTGAGTTTGTTTTTCCTGAAAAGCTTTGGCCCGATTTTACCGTGGAGGATTATCACGCCTGCATCGCCGAGTACCAGAACCGCTCGCGCCGTTACGGCGGTCGGGCGGAGACGTGACCGTTACGGACGGGGAAGGGAGCGGTATGACGCAGAGGATTATCACGGGCGCGCTGCTGATTATAATGTTGACGGCGCTGCTGTTTTTGGGTGGCTGGTATTTCGCCGTGGCGGCGTTCATCGCCGTTACGCTGTGTATTTATGAGGAACTGCGGGCGCTGAAACAGCGCGGACACCATCCCGTGTGCTGGACCAGCTACGCGGCGCTGGCGGTAAGCGTACCGCTGATGATGTACTACAGCTCCGTGGTGATCATCCCGACGCTTGCGATCATCTTTTTCTGTATTATTTTACAGGTGATGCGCCGGGAGGAGCCGCTGCTGACCGACGTGATGGTGAGCGCCCTGCCGATGCTCACGCTGGTGTTGCCCGGCATGTGCCTGTTCGGCATTCTGGATACGCCGCTGAGGCGGATGCAGGCGATGCTGCTCACCATGGTGTTCGCCATTGCGGTGGGCGGCGATACGTTCGCGTTGTTTACAGGCACGCTGATCGGCGGCAAGAAGCTCTGTCCGCGCATCAGCCCCCATAAGACGGTGGCGGGGGCCGTGGGCGGGCTGATCGGAAGCGTTGGCCTGGCGTGGCTGGTGGGCTACGTTTTCGCCAGAGTGCTGCCCACGCAGGCGTTTCCGCCGATGTGGGCGAACATTGTGGTAGGCGTAGTGGGCGGCGTGGCCGGGCAGATGGGCGATCTGTTTGCCAGCATGGTGAAGCGCCACTGCGGAATCAAGGATTTCGGAACCCTGTTCCCCGGTCACGGCGGAATGCTCGACCGGATGGACAGCATCCTGTTTACCGCGATCATCGTGTACAGCTACCGCGTGATCGTGATGACCTTTATCCCGGTGTAACCGGGCGGGAGTTTGCGGCGGGCCGGGCCGGAGCGGAGAGCTCCCCGGGCCCGTTTTGCATGAAACGGAGAGACGTTGCCATGCCGAACCATAACGCGGCCCCTCTGCCGGATGAAGGGGCGGGGAAAACGAACCGTAAAACGCCCAAACCGCGCGGGCAGATGTCGGACGCGTGGAGTACGGTGGCATTTCTTACGCTGTCGGGCGGGTTTCAGGACGCGTACACGTTTTTTACCCGGGGGCGTGTGTTTGCCAACGCGCAGACCGGCAATATCGTATTGATGAGCGAACGGCTTTTCCATGGAGACTGGGCGGGCGGGCTAAGGTATCTTGTGCCGCTGACCGCCTTTGCGCTGGGTGTGTTTGTAGCGGAGCGGGTACGCCGCCGCTGCCGGGCATGGGAAAGGCTGCACTGGCGCCAGCTGGTGGTGCTTGGCGAAATCGCGATGCTGGGGCTGGTCGGCTTTTTACCCGACACGATGAACCTGGAGGCGAACGCGCTGGTTTCCTTCGCCTGCGCCATGCAGGTGCAGGCTTTTCGCAAGGTGAACGGCTACCCTTACGCCAGCACCATGTGCATCGGCAACCTTCGCAGCGGGATGGAAGCGCTGGAAGGGTATCTGCATACCCGTGAAAAAACGGTGCTGCATAAGGCGCTGCACTATTTCGGGGTGGTGCTGCTGTTTGCGTTGGGCGCGGGGCTGGGCAGTGTGGTAAGCCCGGCCGTGGGTACGCGCGCGATATGGTTTTGCTGCGCCGGGCTGTTAGTCAGCTTCGCGCTGATGAGCCTGAAGGAGCAGACCGCCTGAGAAAGCGCCCGACGGCCCATTTTCGGCTGCTCAGTAAAGGGCGGTTCTGCAGGTTCGTCCATTTCCTTGGTTTGTGAGGGTTGCTTGCTTGTAGTCGCTTGTTTACATCCAACGATATTCCGACCTGTGAACTGACCGCGCCCCGGTCGGGCCAACAACGCGTTGCGCGCGACCGTTAAGCGTAGCAAAACAAAGCCAGTACAGCCCGTCGCTTGACAGACGGGCGTTCTTCTGCTATTGTATACCAAATCCACTGCCGAAAGCGAGGGACGGTTCATGACCATGCGAATGCTTAACGGAATCGTTCGTCGCCCCGATTGCGGTCGTGGGTGAACGCTTTGGCGTTCACAAAATTGCGTAACGGCAAGCCCTCCCGCATCGGGATGGGCTTGTTTTTTTGTAAAGGGAAAGGGGCTAACATCATGGCGGAAGAACAGTACGGATTTGAAACCTTGCAGCTGCACGCGGGGCAGACGCCGGACCGGCAAACCTGCGCGCGCGCGGTGCCGATCTATCAGACGACCAGCTATTGCTACCCGAACGCGAAGGCGGCGGCGGATGTGTTTTCCGGCGCGGCGGACGGATATACCTATACCCGCATCGAAAACCCGACCGTGAACGTGCTGGAGGAACGGGTATGCGCGCTGGAAAAAGGCGCGGCCTGTGTGGCGTTTTCCAGTGGCATGGCGGCGGTTTCGGCGGCGGTGTTCGCCCTGTGCGATACGGGCGACCACATTGTGGCCATCAGCACCCTGTACGGCGGCACGGTCACGCTGCTGGCCAGCAGGCTTTCGCAGGTGGCTGGCATCACCACCACCTTTGTGGACCCGGACGATGTGGCCGCGATGGAAGCCGCTATCCGCCCCAACACCAAAATGCTCTATCTGGAAACCCTCTGCAACCCCAATATTAACGTGCCGGATTTTGACGCTGTCGCTGCCGTGGCCGCGCGGCACGGCATCCCGCTGGTGCTGGATAACACCTTCGGCATGCCGCCCCTTTTCAACGCGAAGGCGCACGGCGTGGATCTTGTGATCCACAGCCTCAGCAAGTACGCGGGCGGGCATGGCACCACTATTGCGGGCGCGGTGGTGGATATGGGCACGTTTGATTTCCATAGCCCCCGCTTTCCGGATTACACCGCGCCGGACGGGCAGAACGGCGGCATCGTCTATGCCGACCAGCCCGCGCCGGTAGCGACCCGCCTGCGCTGCCAGATGATCCGCGAGTTTGGCGCGTGCTTAAGCCCGTTCAGCGCGTTTCTGGTGTTGCAGGGGCTGGAAACCCTCAGCCTGCGCATTGCCCGCCATTGCGAGAACGCGCGGCTGGTGGCGGAGTTTCTGCAAAAGCATCCCAAGGTGGCCTATGTGCACTACCCCACGCTGGAAAGCGACCCCTACCACGCGCGGCAGCTGAAGTATCTGCCAAACGGCGCGGGCGCGGTGATGAGCTTCGGCGTGAGGGGCGGGGTGGAAGCCGGGCGGCGCTTTATCGACGGGTTGTCGCTCTTTAGCCTGCTGGCGAACGTGGCGGACGCCAAGTCGCTGGTGATCCACCCGGCCAGCACTACCCACGGCCAGATGAACGAAGCCCAGCTGGCCGCCGCGGGCGTGAAGCCGGAACTGATCCGCCTGAGCATCGGGTTGGAAGACCCTGCCGACCTGATCGCCGATTTGGAACGCGGCCTCGCCTGCGTGTGATCCACTCTCTGCTTCCATCGTCCCTTTCATGGGTAGTCTGACCAGTCCAGCCTGCGGTAAACCGCCAACTTTGCCCCCGAAGGGCGCAGGGGCGAGCGGAAAGCTCCTGCCCGCACCCGCAGGTGCGAAATCCCATTGCTACAAACGCCCATAAGCGTAGCTTCCCGGGGAAGGTTGGCACCGAAAGGAAGCGAGTGCCCAGTGGGCACCACGGCGCAGCCGTGAGCGACCTGTAGGTGGGAGGTTTGACAAGCACAAGACACGACAGTGCCTTGTGCGACGATCAAACCGACTGGTAAGAGGGGATCGCAAATCCCTTCCCCAAAGGGGCGCTCCTAGCGCCCCGTGCCCCTGCCCGCGCCCGAAGGCGCGGAATCAAAGGAGGAATTTTATGCCGGTTAAAATACCGGACGCGTTGCCCGCCACACGCGTCCTGGCGGAAGAAAACATTTTTGTGATGACGGAAAAACGCTCCCTGTCGCAGGACATCCGACCGCTCAAAATCGCGATCGTCAACCTGATGCCCACCAAGGAAAAGACGGAAACCCAACTGCTGCGCCTCATTTCCAACTCCCCGCTGCAGGTGGAAATCACCCTGTTGCGCACGGGCACCTACGAGGGCACGCACGTATCTACGGATTATCTGGATACGTTTTACCGCACCCTCGACGATGTGGAAAACGAGTTTTTCGACGGCGTGATCATCACCGGCGCGCCGGTGGAGAAGCTGGACTTTACGGACGTGCTGTACTGGGAGGAACTGACCCGCATTATGGACTGGACGGATCGGCGCGCGTTCAGCACCCTGCACATCTGCTGGGCGGCGCAGGCGGGTCTTTACTACCATTACGGCGTCAACAAGCACCCCCTGCCGCAAAAGCTGTTCGGGATTTACGAAACCAATCTGGTGGACCGCCGGGATCCGCTGCTTTGTGGGTTTGACGACACTTTCATTGTGCCCATGAGCCGCCATACCGCGCTGGATGAAA
>DAOPZG010000101.1:0-9633 GCA_035353235.1 Candidatus Limiplasma sp. | reverse complement strand
GTTGGGACACGGTAGGCTTGCGATCGGAGGACTTCCGCTTTAAAATAATGGTGGAGATTACATGGTGCGGTATGGAACGCCTGTAATATCTGCGGTTGAACTGCACCTGAATATCCTCTAAAACGCAGAACAGCAGGGTTCCACTGATAAAAAAGAACGACGTTTTATATGCGTGTCCCCAAAGGCGTATGCTTGCTTCGCCGGTTTTCGTATCACTCAGGTAGGCCTGGTTCCCCAATGCCATCAGTTGTGCAAAAACCTGCGCGTTTTGCAGACCGAATACCGCCGAAGCGTTTTTTCCGATCGCTTCCGTTTCATGAATCTCTGTGATGCTGGCAAACGAATGGTTCATGCCTGTGAAAACATAGTCGACGATGGCCCCGCCCGGGTCGATCACGGCTTCAAGGCAGGCGCAGCTCATCGGAAAACGCGCGATGAAAGAATGAATGAAGTTCAGGTCCTTTGCGTGTACGTCGCAGAGTCTATTCTCTTTCATAGTTCACATCTCAATGGCGAGGTAACTTCCGCCATTCTGTCCTTGGGGAGCGCCCCCGCTTATCAGTAGGTTCAGGTTACTATGGGATACCGGCGTTATCCCGATGCCGAGCTGATGCTGCCATATCAATAACAGGCTAACGACAGGGGATGCGACGGGTTTTCGCATATACCGACGTCGCCTCAACTTCTGCAAGAGCGTTGCGGCTCCTTTGATAAACGCTCCACATTGCAGTGAATGCGGCTCATTTTTAGGCGCCGTATGGGAATGGAAGCTCGGCACTGACGAAGGGAATGCCTGTAAAGCCTGATTTGGCAAAGACGCGTACGCTTTGGTCGATCACTGGGCGGCAACAGGTCAGGAGTATTCATGTACTTATTTTAAGTACATTGTGTACATAATAACATGGGATGTACTTAAAATCAACTTAGGACCCCCATTATGGTATCTGTTTTACTCGATAGATTACGACGCCAGATTGGAGAGTAGACATGGAAAAAGAGAAGCATCTTGGGATTCGGATTAACGAAGAGTTGCATTTTAAGCTGCATTATGTGGCCCAATACGATGGTCGTTCAATCAACGGGGAAATCCTGTATCTGCTCAGGCAATACATCCTGGAGTACGAAAAGATTCACGGCGAAATCTGCCCGAAAGGAAAACGCGCAGAAATACAGGAGTAGTCACGGGTGCGCCGCCGCGATGACATTGTTAATCGCGTGGAGACATTGGATGCCGTAACGGGCTCCGCAGTTGAAAGGGTTTGTTTCGTTTCATTGATTGCAGGTATCTGCCCGGATTTTATCTTTCCTTCCTATGACGTAGCAGAAAGCCTGAAAGCAGGCGGACCGGGCTGAGCGCACATTCGGGGAATCATAAGCCCTCCGTCCGGTTCAAACCGTTGCGGAGGGCAGCGAGAATTATTCTCGATTCTTCTGATGGAAAAGGGAACGGATGATTCCGCAGATATTCGAAGGGCCGGAGGAATTTCCTCCGGCCCTTTGTGTGCCCGTTTTTCGCCGCGATACGCGCGTGGCGCGCCCCACGGCGCGGGGGAGAAGCGGTTGGTTACTGATTGGCGTCGTTATACATCGCAATTGCGTCGTTGATGGCGGAAGCGGATTCGCTGACCACCTGTTCCGGCGTCATGGTGCCGCCCAGCAGGTTCTCCCAGTTGGACTCGATGATGCCGCGGGCTTCGGTGAATACGCCCAGCAGCGCTCCGTGGGCCTCCACCGGAGAAGCGTGCAGCTGGTCGATCGCGGTCTTAAAGAGCGGGTTCTTTTCCAGGTGGGTTTTCATCTCGTCCAGATCGTACGCCTTCACTGTTACGGGGAAGTAGCCGGTCTGCTCGTGCCAGTATACCTGTACTTCCGGGGATACGGCGTACTGGATAAACTTCCAGGCGGCGTCCTTGGTGGCGTCGTCGCCCTTGTTCATCATCCACAGCGAACCGCCGCCGATGGACACGCCGCCGTTTACGCCGTCCACCAGGTTCGGCAGGGGCGCGGTCCCCAGCTGGAAGGCGCCGTTTACGGCCTTCAGGATGCTGGTGAGGCTGGCGGTGGAACCGAAGATGAAGCCGATCTTACCCGCCGCGAAGGCGTTGACGGTGGCGGTATCATCGCGGCCGAAGTTGGCGTTGAGGCCTTTCTGGTTCATATCGTTGATCCAGTTGAAGAAGGCAAGTCCCGCGCCGTCGCTGTCGAAAGCCACGGAGGTCGCGGCAGCGGAACGCCCGTTGTCGTTATCGGCGAAGGCCAGTCCCTGCTTGGAGCAGTACTGCTCGAAGAACCAGGAGTACACGCGGAAGCTCATGCCGGTTACGTCGCCTTTGGTAAGCGCTTCACAGGCGGTAGTAAGCTCCGCCATGGTCTTGGGCGGATTAGCCGGGTCCAGTCCGGCGGCGGTGAGCAGATCGGCGTTAAAATACATCAACGGGGTGGAGGAGTTGAAGGGCATGGAGTACAGCTTGGCGTCCACGGTGTAATATCCGGCGATGTTGGGCTCCAGCTGGGTCGCGTCAAAACCGTTGCGATCCATCACATCCTGCATGGTTACGGCGTAGCCGCTGTCGATCATCCAACGGGTGCCGATGTCATACAGCTGCATAATTTCCGGGCCCTGACCGGAGGATGCGGCGCTTTTAAGCTTGGTGATCGCGTCGTCGTAAGAACCCTGATACTGCTCCACCACTTCGATGTCCGGGTTGGCGGCGTTAAAATCGGATACGATCTTGGTGATGGCCTCGCCGCCCGCGCCGCCCATGGAATGCCAAAAGGTAACGGTGGTTTTTTCGGCCAGCGCGCCGCTGAACGCGGTGGCAGCCAGTGCCGCGGAGAGTACCAGAGACAGAACTTTTTTCATGAAACTCCCTCTTTCTTTGCGTCTGTTCCTTTTTCTTTACCGCGCCCAGTGTAGCGGGAGGATGTAAAATCCACGGTTTGGGTTTGTTTATGAAACGTAAAATGTTCGCGGGGCATACGATTTTACCTCCGCTTCATCTTTTGGCACGCGTTTCCTTACATGGACGAGCTAAAATCAGCAAGAATTGAAAGAAAGCGGGGGAGAAAACGAGTGCGAGACCCTGTGGTTCGCGCGGCGGAGCTGGCGCCGGTCGGTGCGAGAAGGCGAAGAATGGCGCCTTATCTGTTTTTACTGCCGGTAATGGTCTTTTTGATTGCCTTCTATTATTATCCGTTTGTAAAAACCATCGTCACCAGTTTTACGGTGACCGATGCGGCGGGCCAGTTTAAGAAGGTAGTCGGATTTCGGAACTTTCTGATGATTTTCAAACGGAAGGATTTCCTGCCGATCCTTGGCAACACCCTGCGCTTTGTGCCGATGATCGCCCTGCCGACACTGCTGCTGGGCCTTTTACTGGCGTTGTTTGCCAACAAACGCGCGCCGGGCGTGTCAAGGCTTACGGAAACGATGTTTTCCATGCCGATGGCGATTGCCTCCGCTTCGGCGGCGCTGGTGTGGTCGCTGATTTACAACCCGGTTGTGGGGGTGGCAAACTACCTGCTTGGTTTGCAGATCAACTGGCTGACCGACGACCGCTTTGCCATGCTGTCGGTGGCGATTGTGACTGTGTGGCTGCAAACCGGTTCCAACTTTATCTTTCTGCTTACGGCGCTGCGCGGCGTGCCGCAGGACCTAATGGAAAGCGCCATGATCGACGGCGCGGGCGGGCTGCGGAAATTCTTCCATATTACGTTACCGATGATTTCGCCCACGCTGTTTTTTGTGATTTTTCTGGACATTATGGGCAGTTTTCAGGCGTTCGGGCAGATTCGCATCCTCACGCAGGGCGGCCCGGGCATTGCCACACACGTGCTGGTGTACGATATTTATCTGGAAGCGTTTATGAACTATCGCTTTGGCACGGCCTGCGCCGAATCGCTGATTCTTTTCGCGATGATGCTGATGGTTACGCTGATCCAGTTCCGCTTTGAGAACAAGGGGGTGCACTATGCGTGACCGTGCGCCCGTATGGAAAAGCATAATCGGCGTTCTGCTGGGGCTTGTGATCGTGTTTCCGGTGCTGTACGCCTTATCCATCAGCCTGATGCCGGAATCGTTTATCGCCACGTATCCGCCCAAAATCCTCCCGAGCGCGCCAACGCTGGAAAATTACGCAAAGGCCCTGAAAACCGCGCCGATGCTTCGGTTTGTGCTCAACAGCGGCATTGTTGCCGTGAGCATTATGGGGGTGCAGGTGCTTACCTCGTCGCTGGCGGCCTATGCGTTCGTCAACTTTGAATTTCGAGGGAAAGGGCTTCTGTTCGGGGCGGTTCTGGCGACCATGATGATCCCCGGCGAAGCGATCCTGATCTCCAACTACCTGACCGTTGCTTCGGCGCGGCTGCTGGACAGCTACTGGGGGCTGATCCTGCCCTACGGCGCTTCGGCGATGGGGGTGTTCCTGATGCGCCAGCAGTTTTTAACCGTGCCCAGGGAGTTTCGGGAAGCGGCCACCATGGACGGCTGTACGGACTGGCGGTTTTTCTGGCGAATCCTGATGCCGGTCTCCATGCCCGCGATCAGCGCGCTGGCGGTGTACTGCTTTATCAATACATGGAACCAGTACATGTGGCCGCTGCTGATTACCAGCTCCGTTACCATGCGCACGGTGCAGATTGGCATCAGCATGCTTTCCTTCTCCGACGGGATGGCTTATGGGGTGATTATGGCCGGATTTATGCTGATACTGCTTCCTTCGCTGGTCATTTTCATCCTCGGTCAGCAAAAGATGGTCAGCGGCCTGATGGCTGGTTCCGTGAAAGGGTGATCGCGACGGGCGGGGCGTGACATGCGGGGAAAGACGTGCTATGCTTGCCGGGACAGTAAGCATGGATGAGGAGGCCTCGCAATGCAGACGACGAAGCCCACGCGGGAGCAGATCGAAGGCTGGAAAGCCACATTCGCGGCGTATCGCCCCCGGTTACGCCCCAACCGCAAAACGGCGGAGGCGCTGACCGCAACCCTGCGCGCCCGTTACCCGGTGGTGGAAATGGACGACGAAGGCTGGAAGCAGGTCGTGATTCAAAACGTGACGATGAACCCGTTTTCGGCGGAGAAACTGCCCGCAGGGCAGGCGCCTGATGTGGTTGTATTCCGTATCCGGAACGAGGGCGCAGGCGAGGTGTTATACGAGCGCCAGCGCGAGCCGTTCCTGGGCCTGCCGATCACCGTGGGGGTGGAACGGGTTACGGGCGAGTTCCATGTGGAGGGCAGCGCGGACCTGTGGGACGAGCTTTTCGCCTTTCGCGGGCTGGACGCGGCAGATCTGGAAAACTTTTATCTGGTCGCGGAATATGTGGGCTGTCTCGAAAAGGCCGGGACGCTGGAAGCAACGCTGGCGGCCATGCGGGGATAACCCATGGAAAAAGGCTGTGCCGTGAAGCGATTTATCATCGCAACCCGAAGTCGGGAATTGAACAGAACGTAAACAGTACGGAAAAGGAGCGGGAACGCGCGTTGGCGCACATTCCCGCTCCTGACTGGTTGACTCGTTGTGATCTTGTATTGGTTTACCCTGCCGCGTCGCCAGCTTGGTAACCCTATCGTTGCCGGTGCATTTGCTGCCGCAAGGTCAGGTAACATCCAACTCGCTTACTTCTTTGCGGTATTCGCGCTGCGGCTCGTCTGCAGAGTGTAGCGGGTTCCAGACCTGCGCGAAGAACGGGTCCACCTTCGCGCGGGCGGCGTAATTCCAGCTTTCCCGCTCGCATTGCGGGCACCAGTGGCCCCCCTCCAGCACCAGCCGGGGGCTGGCCGTAAAATCGTGGCCGAACGCGCAGCGGAAAGCAAGCTTGCCGGTCCAATCGCCAGTGACCATATCGCCGCTTACGCATTCGCCGCCGCGGAAACGTGCGGCCTTTTGCATATCCGCAAGCGCCAGCGCGCTGTCGGGTTTGGTTTCGTCGTACCCGTGATCAATCGGCACCACCTGATCCCAGTCTGTAAAACGAGAAAAATGATCAATGTCCTGCGCAAGCGCACCGCAATTCTTCCGGCTGCCCCAGCAGGCTTCAATCTGCGGTTCCAGGCGATCCTCCACCATGCGTAGGGTGCCGTGCTCGCGCCGGGCGACGCTGGCCAGCGCCCGGCGCAGCAGAGCCGCGGCGACCCTACGAACGCCGGGCAGGCGGTTAGCGGTTCGCGCCAGCCCCACGAGAGGGCCGAGGGTCTTTAAATACTCATCGTACAGGTAGTTCATGCTGTCATGACGAAAATGGAGAAACTCCTCCAGACGGTCCGAATCCAGATAGTACTGCCCGTGGAAGTTGCGGGTTGCAAACCAGCGGGGGTCCAGCACGGCGTTCAGGTCGGTAAAGCCCAGTTTCCCAAACAGGGTCTGGAACAGGGTAAGTGTATCCGTACGGCAGGTTTTACCGCCGCCGATGTTGTACACGTGCCCCCAGAAGGATTGCGGCAGCGTACCGTCGGCCTGGTACAGGCACAGATGATTCAGCAGCATACCGGAATCCCGGTCGGATACGTACTCCAGCACATTGTTAAGGCCGTTGTGGAACATAATGGGATCATATATCTTCGTCATGGCCGGGCCGATGATGCCCGTCTGCCGGAGGCTGACCCAGTTGCGAAGTCCCGATTCGATCAGCAGCCGCTCGGCAGCCACTTTCGATACGGCGTAGTAATCGAAGATGGCGGGCTTGATGGGGTCGCCGACGCGTCCCCAATGGATCGGCGGCGTCCGGTCGCCTGTCTCCGCGACGGTGCCAATGGATACGAAACGGAGGGTATCCGCCTTTCCGGTTTCCTGCGTCGCGCGGATCAGGTTGCGCATGCTGCCATAATTGACCCGCATGGCGGCCTGCGGATGGTAATCTGCTACAGGGGATACCAGCGCCGCGACGTGCAGGATGATGTCCGTGTCTTTCACGCAGGGCAGCACATCCTCGTACCGGGTCAGGTCGCCGTAGCGAAGGGTAACGCCGGGCAGCTTCGCAAACGGGTCCAGCCGGGCGTGACTTTGCGCGTCGTTGAGCGCCAGTAAAACAAGCTCCAGACAGTCCGGGTGTTTTACCAGTTCCGTCAGGGCGGCATATCCCATCCCGCCGGACGCGCCCGTAAGGAATACCCGAAGTTTATCCATGTTATTCCGCCTTCATATCCAGCGCAGCAGTCTGGTGATCCAGTATGTCGAGGCACAACCGGATGGAATCCCCGATGGCGCGATCAATATCATCCGGCGTTACACCCAGCGGATCACAGCCAAGCGACTTGTCGATGAACAGCTCGGCGCTTTGCAACGCGGGCAGTTTCGCCAGGTTCAGCCCGCTTTCAATCCCGGCGGCTTCCCGCTTTTTACGGACATTGCTGGTATACAGCCTGAAAACCCATGTAGGGATGGTGATGATGCGCCTGTTGGCATATCCCATGTAGCGGTGCATGATGGCGAGCATCTCTTTCCAGGTGAGGTTGTAATACCCGATGGGGTAGCGCCGGCCACCGCGGTTTTTTTCCACCGCGCCCGCTACCGCCTGCCCAACCTGACGTACCGTAACCATTGCGGTGCCGCCGCGTGGATAGAACGTAGCCCCTTTCATCGCACGGATGCTTTCCACCAGGAACAGCCATACGGGTTTGCGGCCTGGCTGTGTGCCAAAAATATAGGGCAGCTGCAGCACGGCCACGTCAAAATCCTGCCCGGCGTATTGCAGCGCCGCTTCCTCCTGCGCCCTGCGGCTGCGAATGTAGGGGTGCCATTTGGAAAGTTCCATCTTCGGGCGTGCCTGCTCAAAATAAGCGAAGTATGAACCCAGGATGACCGCGTGTTTTACGCCGGCCCTTTTTGCCAGCGGCAGCAGCCGGTTCATCGGGTCGATATTATATTTCTGGTACAGTGCGTAAATTGGGGGTCCGCCCTCCACGCGTTCATCTACCCCAGCCGCGAAAACCATTGCGTCGCATCCGGTAAACAGGGCGGTCAGCGCTTCGTCGGTCATCTCTAAATAATTTCCATAGGTGATCTGCATGGCAGGGGGAAGCGACGCGCCCTGCGGAAGGGGAGGCAGCGCGACCGCTGTCACTTCGTGCCCGCGCGCGATCAGCTCCCGGGCGGCTTCGCTGCCCAGCAGACCGGTTCCGCCAATAATCGCTATTTTCATACGTGATTCAAATCCTTTCTGGTTTTCCAACGGAAAACTTGACGGGAGACCCCATCAGGATTATAATATCGACAGCATGTTGATTTTACAACCGTCAGTTGGACTTGCGATGATGTGATATAGACATTTTCAGAAAAAGTGACGGATCGACGACATCGAGCCTGTAAACATTTAGTGAACGGAGGAAATCATATGAATAAGGAAAACCAGCGGGTCAAGCTGACGCGGCAGCTGCTGCAGAACAGCCTGATCGAGCTGATGCAGGAAAAGCCAATTGCTAAAACCACAATTAAAGAAATTTGCGAAAACGCGGACATCAACCGTTCCACTTTTTACCTTTACTATGCCGACCAGTACGCGCTTTTAAACGAGATTGAGGCCGATGTGATGGCACATATGAAGGAGCATATGGAGAAAATCGGCGCCGATCCCGGCACCATCCAGTATCTGAGGGATTTGCTGACCTATGTGAAGGAACATACCGGTCTTTTTAGGACACTGTTGAATCCGCAGGGCAGCCCTTCCTTCCAGAACGTTTTCGTGGAAGCGACAATGCAATACCTGCAGGGGCGTATCATTCTAAGCAGCGCGCCTAACGTGACGGAATACACCTACAATTTTCTGGTGATGGGGTGCATCAGCGTGATCGTGAAATGGCTGGAAGCCGGGTGCGATGTGCCGTGTCAGGAAATGGCCGAACTGATTTTTCACCTGTCCAACCGCGCGGCGTCGCCGTACGTGACCGTACCGGATACGAAGCCTGCGCCGTGAGATGGCGGGAAGCAGGGAATACAGCGTTTTCTTGACAGCTCTTCCCAACTTTGTTATGATTGTAAAAAATAGGGGAGGGTCCAGACAATGAAAAAAGTGATCAGCTGCCTGCTTCTGGTTTGCCTTCTGTTTACGACTTCGGCCGCCTTCGCCACCCCCGATCAACCCTTCAAGGACGACGTTTATTACGGTGACAAATTCGACGAATACGGCGCGGTGCCAAGCATGCTCAATTTTGGCAGTACGGCCAAACTGAGCCCCGGCGAAAGCCTGTACGACGCTAAAACAACAAAAATTACCAAAATCAAGGCGAGCACGCTGGCAGACAGTTTGAAGAATTCCACTTTTTACTGTTATGCGAAATGGCAGTTCGCCCATGGTTTCGCCGAATACAACATCGACGCGATGCTGGTAATGACCACACCCGGCGGCGACTACTACGCGACCTATAACAGCTGGGATATTACTGACTGCCGGGTAAAGACCATCTGCAGCTGGTTTTTCGATGTGACCGACCTGTTGCAACGCTGCGCGGATGATAACGATGGCAAGTTTGAAACGGGCACCTACTCCTTCTCCATGTTCTTTAACGATATGGTCTTCCGTGTCACCAAGGTTACCGTTCGCTGATATACCCCTCCAATCGGCATAGTCAAGCCCCGCCTTCTGCACAAGGCGGGGCTTTTCGTTTGTGTGCTGAGCATGGTCAGCAACCGAGAGGGGAGC
>DAOPZG010000100.1:0-9702 GCA_035353235.1 Candidatus Limiplasma sp. | reverse complement strand
GGGTTTGACGACACTTTCATTGTGCCCATGAGCCGCCATACCGCGCTGGATGAAACGGCGCTTGGCAAGTGCGACGACCTGCTTGTGCTTGCGACTTCGGAAAAGACCGGCGCGGCCCTTTTGCGCAGCCGGGACGGACGGCGGATTTTCGCCACCGGCCACAGCGAGTACGACCGGGATTCGCTGGCGCATGAGTATTACCGCGATCTGGACAAGGGCTTACCGATTGACCTGCCGGAGAATTATTTCCCCAATGACAATCCCGATCTGGCTCCGCCGATGCGCTGGCACGCGCACGCGAGCCTGCTGTTTTCCAACTGGCTCAACTATTTCGTCTATCAGGAAACGCCGTTTGAACTGAGCAAGGGATTAAGCCCGCTGGATGGGCATGTTGCCTGCGGCGCGCCCAAACCGTAACCCGTTTCCCCGATTAACCTGCAAAAAGGAGCGCCGCGTATGAAGATCGTGGATTTGCTGTCTGATCAGAGCGTACACCTGAGCTGCGAGGTGTTCCCGCCCAAGGAGTTTGCCCGCACGGAGGAAGTGCGCGCCGTGGTGCGGGATATCGCCGCGCTTTCGCCCGCATATATCAGCATTACCTACGGGGCGGCGGGCAGAACCCCCCACTTTACCCGGGAAATCGCGCAGACGGTACAGGCCTGCGGCATACCGGCGCTGGCGCACCTCACCTGCATCAATGATACGGTTTCCAATATCGGCGGCGTTCTGGACGAGCTGGAGGCTGCCGGGGTAACCAACGTGCTGGCGCTGCGCGGCGACATCCCCGAGGGAACGGACTTCCCCACGGGCGATCACTTCACCCACGCGGCGGAGTTGGTAACGTATGTTAAAAAACGCGGCGGCTTCTGCGTGGGAGCGGCCTGTTATCCGGAAGGGCACCCCGAGGCGGGCAACCGCGCCCAGGACCTGGACTATTTGAAAGCCAAGGTGGACGCGGGCGTTGATTTTCTGAACACGCAGATGTTTTTTGACAACGCGACCCTGTATAATTTTATGTACCGGGCGCTGCACGCGGGCATTCGCGTGCCGGTGGGCGCGGGGATTATGCCGGTGGTAAACGCGCGGCAGATCAAGCGGATTGCGTCGCTTTCCGGCGCGACGCTGCCGCCCCGCTTCTGGTCCATCGTAGACCGCTTCGGCGACGACCCGGCCAGTATGCGGCAGGCGGGCGTGGCCTACGCGACCGAGCAGATCATCGACCTGATTGCCAACGGGGTGAATAATATCCACCTGTATACCATGAACCGCGCGGATGTGGCGGCGGATGTGTTCCGCAATCTCGGCGCGATTCTCAAAGCCTGATCCCGGCGGGGAACCGTGCTCAACGCGGATAAAGGAGAGATGACCATGCACCCGTTTCTGACGCTGCTTCAACAGAGAATCGTTTATTTCGACGGCGCGATGGGCACGCGCCTTCAGGCGCGGGGACTTACGGGCGGGGAGCCGCCGGAAAACTGGAACCTGTCCCACCCGGACGAGGTGAAGGCGGTGTACCGCAGCTACCTAAACGCGGGTACGGATATGGTGACGGCCAATACGTTCGGGGCTAATCCCCTGCATTTTGAAAACTGGCAGCCGCTTTTACGCGCGGGGGTGCGGCTGGCGCGGGAAGCCGTGGCCGAATCCGGGCGCGTGGCGTATGTGGCGCTGGACGCGGGCAGCGTGGGGCGGCTGCTAAAACCGCTGGGGGAGCTGGAATTTGAGGACGCGGTCACCATCTACCGCAATATGGCGCTGGAGGGGATCGGAGCCGGGTGCGACCTGCTGATTGCCGAAACTATGACCGACCTGCGCGAGGTGAAGGCCGCGGTGCTGGGATACCGCGAAGCGCAGCGGACGGCGGGCACGGAACTGCCTGTGCTGGTCAGCCTGAGCTTTGACGTGAACGGACGGCTGCTGACCGGCGCGGATATCGAGGGTGTGGCGGCGCTGCTGACCGGCATGGAGGGCGTGGACGCGCTGGGGATGAACTGCGGGCGCGAGCCCGCGGCGCTGCTGCCCAACCTGAAGCGTCTGCTGGCCTGCGCGGAGGGTAAACCCGTGTTTTTTATGCCCAATGCCAGCGTGCCGACGATTGTGGACGGTCAAACGGTGTTTGCCACCCAACCGGAGGTTTTTGCGCAGGACATGGCCGAAGCCGCGCGGCTGGGTGCGCGGGGACTGGGCGGGTGCTGCGGCACCACGGAGCAGCACATCGCGGCCGTCGTCGCCGCTACCCGGGGGATGACCGTCGCGGCGAACGGCTCGGCCGCCGACCTGGTGGACGGGCTGGCCCCGACCGCTATTTCCGGCCGGAGCGACACGGTGTTGCTGGGCGGGCGGACGCTGGCGATTGGCGAACGACTGAACCCTACCGGAAAAAAGCGGATGAAACAGGCGCTGCGCGATGGGGATATGGATTATCTGTTGGGCGAAGCCACCGCGCAGATGGAAGCGGGCGCGGACGCGCTGGACGTGAACGTGGGTCTGCCGGACATTGACGAACCCGCGATGCTCGCGCAGGTGACCGAGGCCGTGCAGGGCGTGACCGGCGCGCCCCTGCAGCTGGATACCGCCGACCCCGCCGCACTGGAACGCGCGATGCGCGTGTACGTGGGCAAGCCCATCATCAACAGTGTAAACGGCAAGCGGGCGGTGCTTAACGCGGTGTTTCCGCTGGTGCGCCGGTACGGCGGGGCGCTGGTGTGCCTGCTGCTGGACGAGGACGGCATCCCCGAAACCGCGGAGGGCCGCATCGCGATTGCCCGGCGCATTCTGGCCGAAGCGGATAAATACGGCGTACCGAAAAAGGATTTGCTGTTCGACGCGCTGACCATGACCGTGGCGACCGACCCCAACGCCGCCCGAACGACGCTGGAAACCGTGCGCCGCCTGCATGACGAGCTTCGCGTCAAAACCGTGTTGGGGGTAAGCAACGTAAGCTTCGGCCTGCCGAATCGTGGGCTGCTGACCGCCGGGTTCCTTGCCATGGCAATGGAACGGGGCCTGTCCGCCGCGATTGTGAACCCGCTGGACGAAAGCGTGCGCGCCGCGTACGACGCCGCGTGCGCCGTGCTGGGCTACGACGAAGGTTTTGCGGGTTATCTGGCCCGGTATTCCGTTATGGCGCAAAAGTCCGCGCCTGAAGCGTCCGCCCCGGAAACGGCGGCGGCGCGGGAGGCCGTGCGGCTGGCGGGCGAGGCGATCCGACAGGCCGAGGCGGCGCTGAAGGTGACCCCAACCGCTCCTGCGGGGGGAACGACCGCGTGCGCATGCGCCGCCTGTACGGCCGCCGCGCCGCAGGAATCGTCTGCCCCTGCCGCCGCGCCTGCCGCCGATGGGGAGGCGCTTACGCATGCCATCCTGCGCGGGCTGGCCAAAGCCGCGGAGGACGCGGCGCGCGCCCGGATGGACGCGGGCGAAACGCCGCTTTCCGTGGTGGAAAACGGCGTGATTCCCGCGCTGACCGAAGTGGGCGCGCGGTATGAGCGCGGCGAGTTTTTCCTGCCGCAGCTGATGCAAAGCGCCAACGCGGCCAAGCGGGCTATTGCCGCCGCGACCGAACGGATGCCGGAAAGCAAACCATCCGCCAGCCGTACGGTGCTGCTGGCGACCGTGCACGGGGACGTGCATGACATCGGCAAAAACATCGTGGCAACGCTTTTGAACAGTTACGGTTTCGGCGTGATCGACCTGGGGCGCGACGTGCCGCCGGAAAAGGTGGTATCCGCCGCGAAGGAAGCGGGCGTGAAGCTGGTGGGCCTTTCCGCGCTGATGACCACCACGGTGCCCGCCATGCGGGAAACGATTGTACAGCTTCGCCGGGAACTGCCGGAGGTGAAAATCATGGTCGGCGGCGCGGTACTGACCGCAGAGCTGGCGCGCGATCTGGGCGCGGACAGCTATTCCGGCGACGCGATGGGCTCGGTGCGCTACGCTGCCGAAACGCTCCCCTCCGCATAGACGAATAAAGAAGGTCCGGGCGGGTTTGCGCCGCGCCGTTGCGCGACTGCCGGAAACGTACAAGTATCTTCACGGACGGCCCGCGCTTGACGGGAAGCCGTGTTCGCGGTAGGATAGCAGCGGAATAAAAACGAGGATGTGCGTAAAATGCAGAAGGAACAAACCGGGAAACAGGTTAAAACACTGTCTGCCCGCCAGCAGACCTGGCAAATGCTCAAGTTTACGCTGTTTTCCATCTCTGCGGGCGGAATCCAGTTTTTATCCTTCACGCTGATGAACGAAGTTTTCCATTTTCCCTACTGGCTGGGGTATGGCACCGCGCTGGTGCTGAGCGTGTTGTGGAACTTCACGTTCAACCGCCGGTACACCTTCCGCAGTGTGGAAAACATCTCCAAGGCGATGATACTGGTTTTCCTGTACTATCTGGTGTTCACGCCGCTGTCCATCTGGTGGGGCGACGCGCTGACCGGCGCGGGCTGGAACGATTATCTGGTGCTGGGCGGCACGATGGTAATCAATTTTGTTACGGAATACCTGTACCAGCGTTTCGTGGTGTACCGTTATACCATCGATACCAACAAAGTGGCGCAGAAAGCGATGGATAAGGAAGTTTTCGCGGAACCGAAGACCGAACCGTAACTGGCGGATTTTCCACCGGCAGCGAGGGGTAGACCGGTTTGTTCTGTATATGAACCTTTCGCGCGAATGTATTCGCGCGGTCAGACCGTTGACAAACCAATTCCCGGCAGAAAAGAGCAGCTTGTTTAAAAAGGTTCAGATGCGAGGAAGCAAGGGTGGCAAGGGGTTGAGCTTACCGTTTGTAAGTGAACCCTCTTGCCAATCCGAAGCTGACAATGCAGATGGGCCTTTTTCAGCAAGCTGGCGCGGTTTTTGTATTTTTGAAACGCTTTTAATGACCTTCTAATCCGGGGTTCGTTGTTTCCTCATCCGACGGATGCTATACTCAAACAGGTCTGAACAGAGAGGCGGAAGGCCGCAGGCGCGGCCGGACAGGGCCCCGGAGGGGCCGGATGGAGGAAACAGCGTGGATAAGATCATCGAAGTGAAGGGGCTGCAAAAAGCCTATGGCGCCGTCAAGGCAGTCAAAGGGCTGGATTTTTACGTGGAACGCGGCAAGCTGTTCGCGTTCCTGGGGCCTAACGGCGCGGGAAAATCCACCACCATCGACGTCCTGTGTACGCTGCTGAAACCCGATCAGGGCGAAGTGGAAATTGACGGCCATAAACTGGGCCGGGACGACGCGGCCATCCGCGCCGCTATCGGCGTGGTTTTTCAGGATCACCTGCTGGACCCGCTGCTGACGGTGGAAGAGAATATCCGTATTCGCGGCGGGCTGTATCCGGCAGGCAGGGAAACGCAGGCCGAGGCGATCCGCCGCGCGGCGGCGGCCGCCGATGTGGGGGATTTTCTGCGCCGCCCCTACGGCAAGCTGTCCGGTGGGCAGAAGCGCCGCGCGGACATTGCCCGGGCGCTGATCAACACGCCGAAAATCCTTTTTCTGGACGAGCCGACCACGGGGCTGGACCCTCAAACGCGTAAAAGCGTATGGGACAGTGTGCGCGCCCTGCAGCGGGAAACGGGGCTGACCGTGTTCCTGACCACCCACTACATGGAGGAAGCCGCCGAGGCCGACTACGTGATTGTGATCGACAATGGACTGATCGCCGCCAAAGGCACGCCTACGGAGCTGAAGGAGGCTTACGCCAGCGACCAGCTGAAACTGACGCCTTCCGATCTGCCGGGGCTGCTGGCGGCGCTTGCCGACCGGGGGCTGGCCTGTACGCGCGTGGCGGATCGGGTGCTGGTCAAACTGTCCTCCACGCTGGACGCGCTGCCGCTGTTGAACGGGCTGAGTGGCCTGTACAGCGGTTTTGAAGTGCTCAACGGTACCATGGATGACGCGTTTATCGGCATTACGGGAAAGGAGATCCGCCAATGAAAGCCCTGATCGAGCGTAATTTGAAGGTGTTTTTCCGGGACAAGGCGTCGGTTTTCTTTTCCCTGCTGGCGGTGCTGATTATCTTTCTGCTGTACATGCTTTTTCTGGGCGACGTGTGGCAGCAGAACCTGCCCAAGGTGGCCGGTACCCGCGCGATGATGGACAGCTGGATTATGGCGGGCGTGCTGGCGGTGACTTCGCTTACCACGGTGATGGGCGCGTTCGGCACCATGGTAGACGACCGGCAGAACAAGATCGTGAAGGACTTCAGCGCCTCGCCGGTCAGCCGCGGCAAGATTGTGGCGGGGTACGAAATCGCCTCGTTCCTGGTGGGCAGCATCATGTCGCTGCTGGGTTTTGTGTTTGCGGAGGTGTATATCGTGATGCGCGGCGGCGCGATGCTCGCCTTTGGCCCCGCGCTGGAATCAATCGGGCTGATCCTGCTCTCCGCGCTGTGCAACACGGCGATGGTGTCGCTGGTGGTGTCGTTCATCAAAACTCAGAACGCTTTCGGCACGGCCAGCAGCATTCTGGGCACGCTGGTGGGCTTTTTAACCGGTATCTATCTGCCAATCGGCATGCTTCCGGCGGGCGTGCAGACGGTCATCAAAATCTTCCCGTTGTCCCACGCGGCGCTGCTGCTGCGGCAGGTGATGATGGCCGTGCCCATGCAGCAGGTGTTCGCGGGCGCGCCCGCAGCACTTACGACGGAGTTTCAGCAGGAGATGGGCGTATATTTTCAGCTGGGCGGACAGACCTTATCGACCGGCGTAAGCCTCGCGATTCTGGTCGGCAGTACGGCGATCTTCTACCTGCTGTCCACACTGCGGTTTTCCCGCAAAGCCCGGTAAACCGGCGCGCGGAACAGACAAACAGCATAAAACCGGGGCCGCGAAGCAAGCGCTTCGCGGCCCCGTCTGTTATCGGTTATTTCAGTGGTTTTTTCAGCTCTTCGGCGCGGTCGGTCTTTTCCCAGGGCAGGTTGAGGTCCGGGCGGCCGAAATGGCCGTACGCGGCCACCTGCCGGTAAATGGGCCTGCGCAGGTTCAGGGTGCGGATAATCCCGGAGGGGCTCAAGTCAAAATAACTGCGCACCTCGCGGCTCAATACATCATCCGGCAGGCGGCCGGTGCCGACGGTATCCACCTGCACGCTCACGGGCTGGGCGACGCCGATGGCGTACGCCAACGCCACTTCGCAGCGGGCGGCCAGCCCGGCGGCCACGATGTTTTTGGCCACATACCGCGCGGCGTAACAGGCGGAACGATCCACCTTGGTGGGGTCTTTGCCGCTGAACGCGCCGCCGCCGTGGCGGGCGTATCCGCCGTAGGTATCCACGATGATCTTGCGACCGGTCAGCCCCGTATCCCCCGCGGGCCCGCCCAGTACGAAACGGCCGGTAGGGTTGACGTAGATCTTCGTTTGCGGGGTGAACAGGTTTTCGGGGATCACCTTGCGGATCACCTCGCGCTCCACCGCCTCGCGGATGGCGCTCTGGCTGATGTCCGGGCTGTGCTGGGTGGAAAGCACCACGGTGTCCACTGCGACGGGCTTGCCGTTTTCGTAGGCGACGGTCACCTGGCTTTTCCCGTCCGGCCGCAGCCAGGGAAGCTCCCCGCTCTTGCGTACAGCGGCCAGCCGCCGGGTCAGCCGGTGGGCCAGGCTGATGGGCAGGGGCATCAGTTCCGGCGTTTCGTCGCAGGCATAGCCAAACATCATGCCCTGATCGCCCGCGCCCAGGTTTTCTTCCGGGGCCAGCCCGTCGTCGCGGGTTTCCAGCGCGCTGTTAACACCCATGGCGATGTCCGGGCTCTGCGCGTGCACGGCCACAAGCACTGCGCAACTGTTGCCGTCGAAGCACAGGTCGCTGGAGGTGTAGCCGATCTCTTTAATCACCTGCCGGGCAATATCGTCGATGGCGACATAGGCGCTGGTGGTAATCTCCCCCATCACCTGTACAAGCCCGGTGGTTGCGCAGGTTTCGCAGGCTACGCGCGCGTCGGGGTCCTCGGTCAGGATTGCGTCGAGCACCGCGTCGCTGATCTGGTCGCACAGCTTGTCGGGGTGGCCTTCGGTTACGGATTCGGATGTGAATACGGTTCGCATGGATGAGCCTCCTTTTTTGGTTCGGACAACCGCAAGGCTGTGGAAACGGCCGCCGCAGGGGCGGCGAAGCAAGCGCGGTTTCAGCCAAAACAAACGCGCCTGCGGGCAATGCAGGCGCGTGAGGTTACTAACAAACCTTATCTGCCAGCGCTGCCGCGCTGCGAGATTTACCACCTTTCGCTCTTCACGAAGGTTGGCGGGTGTCATCGGGCTCGTCCCTCGACCACTCTTTATAAGGTATTCGGTTGTCGCTACCGACAATACCAGATTTTGCGGGAAAATGCAACACACAGTTTTTCCTTTTTGACTAAAAACGGGGAGGGCGCGCCCTCCGGGCGGGAAAAACCGTGCGCAGGCGAAAAGGAGCGCGTTGGCCGTGCCGGATGCGGTTACGCCTGCTTCATTGCCTTTTCCACAAGCGCCATCATTTCTTCCGGGGTTTTTTCCATGCCGTTTTCCGCCCAGCGGAGCAGCAGGCTGAAAAGCCCGCCCGCGCTGTAGGCCATGGCGTAGGATAGCGCTTCGGGGTCGTGCGCCAGCGGGTGATCCGCTTTCACCAGCCGGAAAACCTCCGGAAAGTAGCGGCCGTACTGTTGCGCGATCATCGGCAGCAGATCGTTGCGCTTCAGCAGCATCAGAAAGGATTTGTGCGTGTACCAAAACTGAAAATACAGCCGCATCACCTCCTGATAGTCGTGCGCGGGCCGCGCCTGCAGCTGTTCCAGAAACGCCGCGTACAGGGTGTCTGCGTAGTGGGTCAGCACTTCTTCCCGGGTGGCGAAAATCCGGTAGAAGGTGCGGCGGGACAGGCCCGCTTTTTCGGCGATCTCGGTTACGGTAATCTCGGAAAACGGCTTGCGCTCCATCAGGCGAAGCAGCGCTTCCGTAAGCCAGGCCTGGGATTGACGGGCAATGGGGTTGGCGGGCGGGTTTTTCACGAACGGGAGCTCCTTTCTGCGAGGGGGAAGGGTCGTGTCACACCGGAGGGACGGCTGCGCCACCTGATCCGGCAGGGGTTGCGTCCATTGGTTAGAGCTATTATACTATGGTACGCGGAGTGTCGCAACTGTGACAGTTCGGGGAAGGAGAGCAACCATGGCTGTAAGGGCGAAACGGGTGATTTACTGGTTTTCCGGCACGGGCAACAGTTACCGGGCAGCGGAGGGGATTGCGCAGGCGCTGGGGGATACGGAATTGATTTCGATGCGCTGCGACCCGGCGGAGGTTTCGGCGGAGGACGCGGAGGTGGTGGGGTTTGTGTTTCCCGTTTACCACTGGACGTTGAACGAAAGCGCGCAAAAATTCATCGAAGGGCTGCGGATCAACCCCCGTGCTTATGTGTTTGCCGTGTCAACGCTGGCGCTTATCAACGGCTACGCTTTCGAGGCGCTGGACGCGATATTGCGGCGCAAGGGTGTGCGTCTGCAATATGCCCGCCGTCTTTTTTCCGTCGCCAATCTGTGCATCGTCTATCCGCCGTTTCCTTCGCCCCGGTGGCGCGTGCCCGCTACGGAACGGAAACTGCGCCGCATTGCCGCCGCAGTGCGGGGGCAGGCAACGAACCGCCATGCGAAGGCCGGGTGGCTTACGCGGGTTATTTATCCGCGGATGATGCCCAGGTATCGTGAGGCGATCCCTTACACGGATTACGGCTTTACCGTATCCGGCGCCTG
>DAOPZG010000099.1:0-9795 GCA_035353235.1 Candidatus Limiplasma sp. | reverse complement strand
GACGTCGGCTTAAATGCCACTCTTTCCCGTGTCCGTTTTACGGGGTACAGTTTAACATTGTAATTCATACCATGTTGAATAGAGAATCCTTCAGAAATAGTCATATCAACATAACGAATCACATCTCCTCTTTTCATTATATATTCAGCCATATTATCCTTCTTCCTATTTTGATCATAACTCAATCACTCTATGAGAGACTCACCAGAAAACATATTATTATACCATGAGTATCTTATAATAGTATAATATTAAAATTCCACACTGTCTGTAATAATCTGTATAATGAAACACATCCCGTGTCATTACATCAATAACAGCAGGATGTGTTTCTTGTTTGGTGCGATCGACGGGACTTGAACCCGTACCCTTATCGGACACGCCCCTCAAACGTGCGCGTATGCCAATTCCGCCACGATCGCAAAATGCAACGTTGATATTATATGCAACCGCCGGATGAATGTCAACCACTTTCTTGTGTGGCCTGCGTCTCCGGCTTTCCGGTGAACGGAAACCGTGCGCTCCGTTTATCCTGCGGAAACGGGTGCCCACTTGCCGCGCGTGTGTCCCCATGGGGGTAGGCAAAGCAAATTAGGGTATAAAAAAACACCATCCGCCAAGAGTGTGCTCCGGGACAATCATGGTGTTGCTGCTGGTAGCTCCAAGGGGAATCGAACCCCTGATTTCGCCTTGAGAGGGCGACGTCTTAACCGCTTGACCATGGAGCCAGACTGGCTGGGGAACTAGGATTCGAACCTAGACAATACGAGTCAGAGTCGTAGGTGCTACCATTACACAATTCCCCATTGCGCTAGCTGCATCGACTATTATACGTAGGCGCTTCCTTCCTGTCAAGCGGTTTTTTCCGGCTGTGACTGTTATTTTTCCGATTCAATCCACAGCCCCTCCATAAGGGCCTTGCCTCCGCTTGACGGGCAGGACGCTTTTGCGTACAATAACAGCAACAGGAAAAGGGCTGCCCCGGGCCGGGCGGGGAGATCGAACCCCATTCCTCCGCCTTCCCCATACGACCTTCAACAGGCGGCCGTCCGCCGGTTGCCTAACGGAGTGTAAAGATGTCTTTTTCATCGGATTGCCGGGAGGAGCTTTGCCGCGTAGCGTGTGATAAACCCTGTTGCCGCCTTTCGGAGCTGGCCGCCCTGTATATGACGCTGGGTTCGATCTCCCTGCTGGGTCGCGGCCAGCTTTGCGTACAGTTTGCCGTGGAAAGTCCGGCTGTCGCGCGGCGGATATTCGTATTACTGCAGAAGGAATTTCAGATTTTAGCGCAGCTTCATTACGTGACATACGCGCGTTTCGGCGGCAGGCGCAAATGCGTGCTGACCGTAGGCCCGCAGCAGGCGCCGCTTTTACTGGCCCGGCTGGGGATGATGGACGCTCCCGAAGGCGACGCACCCACCCTGCGCTCCACCGCTCCGCGCGTACGCCTGAACCGGGATTGTTGCCGTCGCGCGTTTTTGCGCGGCGCGCTGCTGGGCTGTGGAACGATCACCAACCCCGAACAGGGCTACCATCTGGAGTTTGCCGTACGCGACGAACCGCTTGATTTGAACATAGCCAAATGCCTGCAAAGCCTCGGCGTGCCCGTGCACCGTATCCAACGCCGCGGGTCTGTCGGCATCTACTGCAAACAAAGCGACCAGATATCCGACATTCTCACCGCCGCGGGCGCCCACCAGACCGTAACCCGGCTGGAATCCCTGCGCGTACAGCGGCAGGTGCTGGGCACCGTTAACCGCGCCATGAACTGCGACAGCGCCAACCTGCAAAAGCAGATGAACGCCAGCCAGCGGCAACTGGCGCAGATCCGCCGTCTGATGGAAACCGATCGCTTTTCCGCGCTGCCGCCTGCCCTGCAACAGATCGCGCGCGCGCGCGTACAGGCCCCGGACATGAACCTGGAGGAACTTGGACAATCGCTGACGCCGCCCATCGGCAAAAGCGGCGTAAACCACCGGATGCGACGGCTGACCGCATGGATCACGAACGAGCTGGGCGAGGAACCCGCAAACGGCACGCCGCCCCCGGCAGAAGGCACGCGCTCCGATGAACCACGGAAAAGTTAAAGCTTCTCTGTTTCTGTTTTCCGAACCCAACGACCGACGTGATGGGAGGATCAAGCAATGATACGCACAGAATTGGATTTACGGCCGCTGATGCCCTTTACCCGCCTGACGGCGGCACGGCTGGCAACGGCGGCAGGCCGATATGAAAGCCGCCTCACGCTGGAATGCGAGGGGCTGGTGCTGAACATGAAAAGTATGCTGGGTCTGCTTTCACAGGCAAAGCTGCCGGACGGCCGGGCCATGCTGGTCGCCGACGGCCCGGACGAACAGGCCGCTACTCAGGCGGTGCTGGATGCGCTGACCCGCCAGCAGGCCTAAGCGGCGCTTTCCGCCATGCCCGTCGCCACAGGCAGAGAAAGAGGGTTAACCATCCCGCAGGAAACAGCGCTTCCGGCAACCCGCATGGCCTGCCCAGCGAGCAACTTCTGCCGGGAACTGTCGGTGTCCTGCCGGCCGTCGGCAGCGGAGCCGTAAGTGGTTTCGCTGCCGGCGGTTTTTCGTCTTTGCCTGCAAACGCCGTACAGTTGCGAAACATCCGCAAACAGGATATGATGGGGTTACCCGCGCGGCCATCCGCCTGAGGCGGTCCCGTCGGCAAACCCCCGTTAAGGAGGACTCCCTGCCCGATGATCCTGCATAATTCCCATTCGCCCGTGTACCGCACTCCTGTGGGGCCTGTGCCTGCCGGGGGCCGGATCACGCTTCGTTTTCTCAACGATGAGGGTGATGCCGTCACCCTGCGCACCTGGGACGGAACCGAGCATCGCTTCCCGATGGAACGTATGAACAGCGGATTGTTTGAAGCGACCCTCACCGTTCCTTCCGTGCCAATACTCTTCTGGTACGATTTTATCGTATCCACGCCCAATGGAGACCTGCGCTACGGCAATGCGTCCGACGAACTGGGCGGCGAGGGAGCCGAGCTTTTCGGTGCGCCGCGCAGCTATCAGATTACCGTGTACGATCCCGCTTACCGCACGCCCGATTATCTGCGCCACGGGATCGTATATCAGATTTTCCCCGACCGGTTCGCCCGCGGCCCCGCCGCCCCGTCGCAGGAGCGCGCCCGGCGGATTGCTCAGGCCCACCCGGAAGCGACCTTTCACGCCGGATGGAACGAGCCGCCCACGCTGGACACGGACCCGGAGAACGGCGATAACCGCGCGCTGGACTTTTTCGGCGGCACACTGGCGGGGATTGCCGAACATCTGGACGAGCTGAAGGCGTTGGGGGTAACCATCCTCTATTTGAACCCAGTGGTGCGCGCACGTACCAACCACCGCTACGATACCGGGGATTACGAAACCGTTGATCCCATTCTGGGCGACACGGCGGATTTCGAGGCGCTCGCCGCCGAGGCCCGCAAGCGCGGCATGCGCCTCCTGTGCGACGGGGTGTTCAGCCATACCGGGGCGGACAGCCGTTATTTTAACCGTTACGGGCGGTATCCGGAGGTCGGCGCGTACCAGAGCCGCAGTTCCCGCTATTATCCCTGGTATCGCTTCACCGATTTCCCCGACCGTTACAACGCATGGTGGGGGTTCTACACCCTGCCCGCGCTGGAAAAGGACAATCCCGGGTACCGCCGTTACCTGCTGGAGCCCGAAACCGGGGTGCTGCCGCTGTGGATGCGGCGCGGCGCGTGCGGCTGGCGGCTGGACGTAGCCGACGAGCTGCCTGTGAACCTGCTTCAGGCCATGCGCAAGGCCGTTAAGGATACCGACCCGCAGGGAACGCTGTTGGGCGAGGTATGGGAAGACGCCAGCAACAAGGTCGCCTACGGTCAGCCCCGTTCCTACTGCCTGGGGGATACGCTGGACAGCGTGATGAATTATCCCCTGCGCCGCGCGGTGATCGACTTTTTCACCGGGGCGGCGCCCGCACGGGATCTGGCGCGGCTGATCCTGCATCAGCGGGAAGTCTATCCCCCGCCCTTTCTGTATTCGCTGATGAACCTGCTGGGCAGCCACGACCGCGTGCGGGCGCTGAACGCCTTTTCGGGGTACGACAGGCCCGGCCCGGCGCAGATGCCCCGCGCGGACGCGCAGGCCGTGCGGCTGACCCCCTCGCAGATGATCGTATCCAAGGAACGCTACCTGCAAGCCCTTCACCTGCTGTGCGCCCTGCCCGGAACGCCCGCTGTTTATTACGGCGACGAGCTGGGCATGCAGGGTATGGCGGACCCATGGAACCGCGCGCCCATGGACTGGGAGAACGGGGACACAGCCTTCCGCAGCCGCGTAGCGGCGCTGCTTCGCCATCGCCTGCGCCACCCCGTGCTGCAGACCGGTTACCTCGACGTGGAGGCCCCGGACGACGACACCCTCGTCATTCGCCGTTACACCGTGAACGGGCTGGACGCTTTCGGCGATCCCCTGTCGGAGGGCGACGCCCGTGTGGTGATCACCCGCCAGATGCGCCTTCGCGCCTGAGGCGGTTTCCGCTTCGTTCACATCGCTCTCCGGGCGCTGTAACACCCCTGTGCGCCGTATGCCCTTCGCTGATTTCCGGGTTTCTCCTGTAGGCCTCATACTCCCAGCGATGTTTGGTTTTCTTTCGCAGACAGCCCCGTTGAGCGGTTTCGGCCCCGCTCCGAATGCCAAACACGCCTTGGGCGTTTCCGGTTTTTTCGTTTACCCATGCTCCATTCCCATCCAGCGTTCCCTGTCGCCACGTTTTCGCGTATACCGTGTTCACCGCCATCCGGGCAACGCGGCTCCTCCTGCTTGTTCTCCCCCACCCGATTCTTCCCTCGCATTTTCAGGAAAGGCGGAACTACGCCAATGTATTTTTCCTCCCTGCGATTGATGCACTTCCGCAACTACGCCGAGCTGGAGCTTGCGCCCACCCGGGGTACGACCGTGCTCTACGGGGCTAACGGTTCCGGTAAAACAAATCTGCTGGAAGCCATGCACCTGCTGTCGCTGGGGCGCAGCCACCGCACCGCCGCCGACCGGGAGATGATTGAGGAAGGGCAGAGCGTGGCGTTTGTCCGCGCCGAAACCCGCCGGCTGGATGGCCGCCACGAGCTGGAAGTACGCCTGTACCCGCTGGAAAAGCCGCAGAAGCGCGTTCTTCTTTTTGGCAAGCCCGCCCAGCGCATTTCGGATATGATGGGTCACGCCACCGCCGTGATGTTCGGCCCCGAAGACCTGCGCATTGTACGCGACGGTCCCGCCGCCCGGAGACGCTTTATTGATATGCAGTTAAGCCAGATACGGCCCAGCTATGTGAAAGCCCTGCGACAGTACCTGAGCGTGCTGGAAAGCCGCAACGCCCTGCTGCGCGCCCAGCGCGGCGCCCCCGCTGCCGATTTTGACACCCAGATGGACGCATGGGACGAGCAGTTGGCCGGCGCGGCCGTCTACGTGGTGGAGGCCCGGCGCTGGTTTCTGGGCGAACTGGCCCAGAACGCCGCCGCGCAGTACGCCTCCATTGCCGAAGACCCGGCGGAAACCTTCGAATTGCGCTATGTCGGCCCCCTCGCCTCCACCGAAACCCCCTACAAGCAAATGCTCACAGGGTTAAAACGCACCCGTGCCGAGGACAGGCAGCGCCTGTACACTGCCTACGGCCCCCATCGGGATGACCTGGCCATGCTGCTTTGCGGCAAGGAGCTGCGCGCTTTCGGCAGCCAGGGGCAGACCCGCACCGCGGTGCTCAGCATGAAGCTGGGCGAAATCCAGCTGATTGAAAATGAAATGGGTGAAAAACCCGCCCTTCTGCTGGACGACGTCTTCAGCGAGCTGGACGTACGCCGTCGCGCCGCCCTGCTGCGAAGCGCCGAGGGCGTACAGACCTTTTTAACCTGCACCGACAAAGCCGACGCGGCGGGCGCGAGCGCCGACCTCTATTACCGCGTACAGGTCGGGGAAGACAACCATGCTTTTCTTACGGAAGGTTAAACAACGGATGTGCGCGTGAAAGCGCAGGGCTGAAGGAAGGGGAAACCCTTCCTTCACTTTTTTATGATGTGCCCGCAGGCAGGCGGGGGCGGGGATGTGTCTGCGGACACATCCCTACCCCCGCGCACACCCACAGGTGCGAAACCTCGCGCCCATAGGCGCGTTATAAAAAAGTGGAGGAAGAACATCATTCTTCCTCCAATCCTGCGGTTTCACCCGCTCTACCATAATACATTGCCCGTGTTCAGCTCCCGCACGGATAAAAACATCGCGTACAGGTTGTTGTCCAGCGGAGCGTCCATGTGCAGGTGCCCGAAATACCAGCGTTTGTAGGAAACGGTGTCCAGCACCTGCTGCAGGTATACGTTCAGCTCGCGTTCCCCTTCGTACTCGCCGAATATCTGCCCGATTACCGACAGGGGGGCGGTATGCGTAACCACGTAATCCACATGGTGGTCGCACTTCTCCAGGTTGCGGCGCGCGTTAGCGTATTCCTCCGCGCCGGGCATCTCCTCCGGCCACCAGTCTACCCCTTCGTGTCGGCGCGAACGGTCGATGGAATAGCCGCCGCCCATGGTAAACAGGGTGTGCCCTTCCATCTCGTATACTTCGCCGCGCATCAGCTGGTAGATGTTGCGGCGCACACGCCGCGCCGTACCGCCCCGCCATGTGACAAGCGGACACTCTTTGAGCAGGTTAAAGTTTTCGTGGTTGCCATCCACAAAAGCGATGGTGTACGGCCGAAAACTGAGTTCCCGCAGGGTCAGCTCCTCGCGCGGACCGCCGTAAAACAGATAGCCGAAGTCCCCGCATACGATCAGCGTATCCTTCTTGGTCCACCGGTTCGCAAAAGGCATGGTTTCCTTGCTGAGCCGCGCGGGGCTGCCGTAGGTATCGCCGGTGATGTAGATCATTCCGTCCACTCCCGTCGGTGCAGGTTTTTACCATTCTGTCAGGGTCCGGTCAGTGATTACCCTATTGGGGGATCGCCGCGTCCAGCGCGGCAGCGATTGGATCGCGCACTACCAGATCGGCGCGCTGGTCGTAGGGCGTCGCGTCGCGGTTGATCAGCGCCAGTTTCGCTTCCCGGCGGTAATTCAGCAATCCAGCTGCCGGATACACCGTAAGCGACGTACCGCCGACAATCAGCAGATCGCAATCCATCACGGCCCGCAGCGCCTCGTCCATCACGTCGCTGTTAAGCGGTTCGCCGTAAAACACAATGTCCGGGCGCAGCATCCCGCCGCACGTGCAGTGGGGTGTTCCCTGTTGGGCCAGAACAGTATCCAACCCGTAGGTCTTGCCGCAGGAAAGGCAAAGGTTGCGGCGCACCGTACCGTGCAACTCGTACACCCGTCGGCTGCCCGCGTCCTGGTGCAGACCGTCAATATTCTGGGTTACGGTCGCTTTTAGTTTCCCCTGCTGCTCCAGCCTCGCCAGCGCGTAATGGCCCGCATTCGGTTTCGCCTCCGGATGGAGCATCACGGTTCTGTAAAAATGCCAGAACTCGTCCGGCTGGTTTAGAAAATAACGAATTGACAACATTTCTTCGTAACTTTTTCCTTCGGCCTGCTGATAGATCCCGTGCGCGCTCCGAAAGTCCGGGATGCCGCTTTCCGTGCTCATTCCCGCGCCGCCGAAAAAGACGGCTTTTCTGCATTTCTCAATCATCCGCCTCAGGCTGTCCACCGCCGGCGATAAAGCTGCCATCCTGTTCCTCCTTCGCGGCTGCATTGAAAGCCGTTTTCATCTATTTATTATATCATAATCATTGTATTGTTAGTATCCTATTTTGTTTTCGACGTTTTCAAAAAAAATCCTATCCGAAATTATGGAATTCAGTTCATATTCCGAACTTTCTTGCCTGATTTTCCCATTCTGCGTCAATCCGCTCTGATCCAAGGCTTGACACCGGTCAAAACTCGTGCTATTCTAGCCCCATCATCGAGTGACGCGGAACGCGCCGCCCCCGGATGACCGCCACAGAGATCGCCGCCCAGGCTGCAAACGGCGAGCGGAACCGGATGCGGACACCAGCCGCCGACGGTGCGCACGGCGCGCGATACGGCGCCTACCAATGAGTGGGAGCAGGCAGAACCTGTTTCCAAGCAGGGTGGAACCACGAACGAGCATTTCGTCCGTCCCCGCAAAACCATTTGCGCGGGGACGGACTTTTTCTGTCCCCAAGGTAACCGCTGATTCTATCGCTTTGTGGCTGCCAATGCAAAGGGCCGTCGGTTTGGGCGAGAAAAGACGAAGGAATAGCGGCGCTATTTCAAGGCTTTTCGAGCACAAAGCGGCAGCGCTCTGCGAAGGCAGACGCAAAGAGCATTGATTCAGCGATTGCCAAGAACGGAAAGGAAGGAACCCCATGAAACTGACCCTGAACGGAAAACCCTACGAAGTGGCCGATCACAGCTCCGTCGGCGACCTGCTGAAAAACCTCTACCCGGACGATTACAAAAAATACTACGCCGTGCGCCTGGCCGACGATCGGCTGACCGACCTGTTCGCTCCGGTGGACGCGGACGCGACGGTGACCGCGCTTACCTTTGAGGACGAGGACGGCCGCAAGGTATACCGCCACTCCTGCGCGCACCTGCTGAGCATGGCGGTGAAGAGCCTGTACCCGGATACGAAGCTCGCTATCGGCCCCGCCATTGAAAACGGCTTCTATTACGACTTCGACGTCGCCGCCCCCTTCTCGCCGGACGACCTGCCCAAGATTGAGAAGGAAATGCAGAAGATCGCACATAAATCCATCCGCCCGCGCCGCTATACCCTGCCCCGCAGCGAAGCCATCGCGCTGATGAAGGAAAAGGGCGAGCCTTATAAAGTACAGCTCATCGAAGACCTGCCCGAAGGCGAAACCCTCAGCTTCTATGAAATGGGCGATTTCGTAGACCTCTGCGTAGGCCCTCATCTGCCCAACCTCAGCTACATCAAAGCGTTCAAGCTTACGCAGATCGCGGGCGCGTACTGGCGCGGCGACGAGCACAACAAGATGCTTTGCCGCATCTACGGCACAAGCTTCCCCAGCAAGGACGAGCTGGAAGCCTATGTACAGCAGCTGGAAGAAGCCAAAAAGCGCGACCACCGCAAGCTGGGCCGCGATCTGGACCTGTTCGACATCCGCGACGAAGGCCCGGGCTTCCCGTTCTTCTACCCCAAGGGAATGATCCTGCGCAATATTCTGGAGGATTACTGGCGCAAAATCCACCTGAAGGCGGGCTATGAGGAGATTAAAACCCCTATCATGCTCAATCGCGCCCTGTGGGAACGCAGCGGCCACTGGGACCACTACAAGGATAACATGTACACCACCAGGATCGACGATACGGATTTCGCCATCAAGCCCATGAACTGCCCGGGCGGCATTCTGGTATATGAGCGTAAGCTGTGGAGCTACCGCGACCTGCCCTGCCGCAGCGGCGAACTGGGGCTGGTGCACCGCCACGAGAAGAGCGGCGCGCTGCACGGGCTGATGCGCGTGCGCTGCTTTACGCAGGATGATGCGCACATCTTCATGACCCCGGAGCAGATTCGCGATGAAATCAAGGGTGTATACCGCCTGATCGACAAGGTGTATACCCAGTTTGGCTTCCCCTACACGGTGGAACTCTCCACCCGCCCCGAAAACTCCATCGGCACCGACGAGATGTGGCAGCAGGCCACCGAAGGCCTGCAGGGCGCGCTGGACGACCTGGGGGTTAAGTACACCATCAACGAGGGCGACGGCGCGTTCTATGGCCCCAAGATCGACTTCCACCTGCGGGACTGCATCGGCCGTACCTGGCAGTGCG
>DAOPZG010000098.1:6602-9808 GCA_035353235.1 Candidatus Limiplasma sp. | reverse complement strand
CCGGTGATGCCGATGTTCTCGCCCGGGGTGACCGAGAAACAAATATGTTGCAAAGCCTCCCGTCCCGCGCCCGCATATGCGAAGGATACATCGCTAAAGGTGATTGCGCCGTTCATTTCCGTTTCCAGAGGATTCTCCGCCGTCTTCTGCGCGGGTTGTTCTTCCAGTATTTCGCTGATCCGTGATGAGGATGCCATTGCGCGTACGGCCGTATTGAGGATGTTCGTCACCATGCCAAGCGCGAACAGTACCTGTGTCATATAGTTCACGGAAGCCATCAACCGGCCGATTTCCGCGCTGTCCTGACTTTGAGAAAGCCAAAGGAGTACAACGATCCCCATATTGACCGTCAGGTTAATCAGCGGAGAAAACACCGCCATGACCTGCATGGCAGAAACGCCCGCACCCGCGAGGTTCTGTGAAGCCTCTTCAAACTTCTCCCTTTCCTGTTTCTCAGCGTTGAACGCCTTTACCACCCGGATGGAGGAGAGGAACTCCCGACTTACATTGTTAAGGCGATCCAGCGCCTTCTGAAGTTTCCCAAAACGCGGATACCCGATTTTCATATTTGCGGCGATCAGGATACCAGCGATGGCCAGTATGACCACCATCATAGGAATCTGCCGCGGAGTTTGCACAACGATCAGTATGATGGCGCCCACGCAGGTAATAGGCGCTTTCACCATAATCCGCATCATACCGTTGATAAACTCCTGGATTAGCGTAACATCATTGGTAATGCGTGTTATGATGGAAGACGGCTGTAATCGGTCGATATTTTCCAATGACAGGGTCTGTACCTTCCGGTACATATCGCTTCGCAGCTCCCGTGCGATTGTCTGGGAGGTACGGCTGGCAAACAGGTTTCGCATCACTGCACCCACCGCGCCTGCTGCCGCGATTCCCAGCATGATCGCGCCATAACGTAAAATCTGCTGGAAATCCGCTGATTTTACACCATCATCCACAATATGCGCCATAAATGTCGGTTGCAAGAGGTCTGCCATAGCCTCGATGCTTAAGAAGAACATGGAAAGCAGAAAGATACCCAAATGCTTCCTGATATACTGTAAAACAAGCTTCACAGGCGTTACTCCTCATTTTCCGCCGGCAGTTCCGCCCAGGCGTCCGCCAGTTTTTGCAACAATTCGGTCAACGATCGCTTTTCCTGTTCGTCCAGAACGCTGAAAAGCCGCTGTGCCACTTCCGCACGGTTCGCTTCGACCTGGCAGGCCATTTCATATCCCTGCGGGGTCAAAGTGACATCCACATTACGCCTGTCCGCTTCACATTTCTCCCTTGTAATATATCCTGCATTGTCCATTCCCTCCAATTGCTCGCTCAGGGTAGCGGATCGCCTTCCGGTTATCTCGCCCAGCTCACGCTGGGTTAATGTGCCGCGATTCTTCAACAGGATCATCAGCCAGCCCTGCCCGCGATACTTCTCACGCATATGCATTCTGTGGGCACATTGGTGAACCAGCCGCAGCAGTGTGATATTCGTCGCGTCCTCCATTTTTCTGCCTCCGTTCGTTAGGTCCCTTATCATTATGATACTCAATATTTTCATCATTGCAAGGTTCCTAATGAATATTCAAGCATAAAAAGCGGATACATATCTTGCGATACATATCCGCTCTGAAGGTTGCTAACATTCCCTCAGGAATTCGGGTCCGCGAACGGAGAGGTTTCGAGCTCAGGCGAAGGGATTCTCGCGCGGGTACAGCACGCCTGCGGGATGATTGTAGTCGATATCCTGCACGCCTAAAAGCTTCATCGCCTCAAACAGTACCTTGCCGATCCTGCCGAAAGCAACTGCGCCATGGTGCGGATAATTCTTTTCTACCAGCACATGGCGGTAGAAACGACCCATCTCCGGGATGGCGAATACGCCGATGCCCCCGAAAGAACCAGTGGCAACAGGCAGGATTTCGCCCTGCGCGATGTAGCTGTGCAATGAAGCATCCGCCGCGCCCTGCAGGCGGAAGAAGGTAATATCGCCGGGCTTCATGTCGCCTTCCAGTGTGCCGCGCGTAATGTTAGGCTCGGTATCCGGCTCCAGTGAACGCTTCATAATGAGCTGATACTTCATTTCACCCTTTTTCAGGTGGCACATGGGGGTATTGCCGCAATGGAAGCCCATGAACGTATCCGTCAGGCGGTAGTTGTACTTCCCTTTGATCTCCTCGTTGTACAGGTCTTCGGGTACTGTGTTGTTAATATCCAGAATCGTGGGCGGGGTTGCCAGCGCGCATCCGATCATATACTCGCTCAGGCCACCGTAAATATCCACTTCACAGCTGATGGGCATCAGGTTGCTGGCAAAGCGGCTGTTGACGTAGCAGGGAACAAACCCAAACTGGGTCTGGAACGCAGGCCAGCACTTATTGGCCATAAAGGCGTACTTGGCGGCGCCCAGGTTTTGCTCCACCCAATCCAGCAGGGTCGCTTCATACTGAGCAAGACGGGGAAGAATTCCGGGCATTTTGTTGCCTTCGCCCAGTTCTTTTTCCATATCCTTAATAATTGCGGGGATGCGCTTGTCGTTCGCATGCGCGTTGAAGGAAGCGAAAAGGTCCAGTTCGCTGTTTTCCTGCACGTTCAGCACGCCAAGGTCGTACAGCGGCTTGATAGGCGCATTGCAGGCCAGAAAATCATACGGGCGCGGCCCGAAGGTGATTACCTTGAGGTTGCGAACGCCCAGCACAACGCGTGCGATCGCGCAGAAATCGTTGAGCATATCCGCGATTTCTTCCGCATTGCCCACAGGATATTCGGGGATGTAGACTTTCAGCCCGCGCAGACCGATATTGTAACTGGCGTTCAGCATTCCGCAGTACGCGTCGCCACGGTCGCTTTTCACGGTTTCACGGGTTTCTTCAGCCGCGGCGGCAAACATCACAGGGCCGTCGAACTTCTGCGCCAGAATCGTTTCCGGGCCTTCGGGACCGAAGTTGCCAAGATACACCAGCAACGCGTTCACGCCGCTGTCCTTCAGTTCCTTCAGTGCCGGTTCTACATTCAGTTCGTTTTCAATGATCGTCTGCACTTCGACGATTTGACCGTACTTCTTCGTGTAGGCTTTCACCAGCGCTTCACGGCGGGCGCGGGAAAGTTTGATGGGAAAGCAATCGCGGCTTACTGCCACAACACCCAACTTAATTACGGGAATGTTAGACATGATGGTTCCCCCTTCGTTTTGAGTT
>DAOPZG010000098.1:0-6592 GCA_035353235.1 Candidatus Limiplasma sp. | reverse complement strand
ATATTGTATACGATTCAAACTGCCTGTCAAGCAAAAAATCGTCTGAGAACTCATCCTGTAAAGTTCCGGCTACTTGTTCGTACATTTGATGCCTCTTTACGATATTTTGTTGTGCCCGAGAACTGGGTTCAACAATTCGTGATCTGGCCAACATCATGGTTTCGCAACCCTCGGTTGACAATATTCCAACAGTACTCGCTGGCAATGCAACCGCATTTTCTGTTAAAATGTGTTTGTTAAAGGAGGATGACACCTTATGGATATTGCAACCCAAATCCAAAACTTACGAAAAGCAAACGGGATGTCGCAGGAAGACCTGGCTGATAAGATCTGTGTTACGCGACAGGCGGTTTCAAAGTGGGAAAGCGGGCAGAGCGTCCCAGATATAGAAAAGGTGATTACGTTGAGCGAGTTATTCAACGTGACGACAGACTATCTGCTGAAAGGAACGGAGGCCCCTCGACAGGCAGGTCAAAAATTGATTCACGCCAATATCTTTACGATTGTGGCGACCGTTCTTGACTTCATCGGTTTAATCGTTTCATGCGCGGTCTGGTACGAGGAACAGGTTCCAATGGCGCTGGTTATCGGATTGATTCTGACCGCACTGGGCTGTATGGTCTTCTTAATCGGCATGGTGATTTCTGAGCCGTCTGAAAGGGCACAGGCAAAGCGCAATTTCTGGTCGATCAATATCTGGTTCATTAGCTTCATGCCGGTTTCTTTTCTGTATAACATGCTGATCACCGGGTTGCCAGCGCCTTATCCCATGTTCGTTCTGAATGGCATACCCGCTTTTTTAATCATGTGGTTGGTTTATTTCGCGCTGTGTCTTACCGTAGTGCGTTTACATCGGAAAGGCGATCAATAACGCATGCTGGTTTAACCTGCGCAAAATACGCTTTGACCCGTAACCCCTGCATGGATAATTCGCCGCCCCGGAGAAGTTCTCCGGGGCGGCGTTTTGGTGATTCGTTTGCTTTTTACAGGTCAGTTCCCCATGGTGGACGTCAGGGCCTGAGACACGCTTTGCGGCAGATTGGCCATGACTTTGTACAATGCCTGCATCGCGTTGCTTTCCAGTGTCTTTACATATGCGCCCAGGTCAGCGTCGCTCATCTTCATGATTTCCAGGCTGGTATCCGGAGTTGCTTTGCCCAGAGCGGCGAAGTAACCGCTATCGTCCTGCACCGTCATGTTGATATTCAACGTACCGAGAAGGGCTTTTGCAGCATCCGCTTTAATCGCTTCGAGGCTGTCACCGTAGGAGAGGCTTAGTGCCGTATCAACGGTCGTATCCGCTACCACCTGATCCATGGCAAGGGAGAAAGCGGAATTCATGTCGCCGTTGCTCACAGTACCCTCCAGTGCCCCGGTGACGTGTTTGGGATCCGTCGCATCACCGGTGAGCGCCAGATTCATCACGGACTTTCCATCCTGATCCAGCACCGCCAGCGCGCCGTTTACGGTCTGGTCAGCGCGGTTCAAGTTTGCGTTCATAGTGAACAGGCTCTTGTCATCCTGCGCCATGTTCATCGTAAAGGTATAATTCTTGCCGTTCTCAGGGGTCTTCGTGATGATCTGCATGGAGACGTCCAGCTTCGTAGGTACGCTCGGAACAGTCGTCGCTTCGGGGGCCGTGGTATCCGCCGCAGCCGTATCATCGGTAGCAACCACTACATCAGCAGAATCGACGGGTACGGAATATGTAATCGTGTTAATATCCCCGGAAGAGAAGGTGCCGGACATACTCATATCCATCGCGACGAAATCCGTCGTTCCGTTGGTATAGACCATAATCGGCATCGTAAAGCCGGACTTGGCAAACTCATCCTTCACCTGTGTCAGGGTTTCGATGGTCTTGGCGTTAACCTGTTCCTCGGTCATCGTGCTGTCAGCGGCCTTAAGTTGTTTGGCGACTTGGTCCTTCACATACTGCGTATCGTAAAGCGCGACCATATCGTCCGCTGTCAGGGTCAGCTCCGTCTTGGTATCGGCCTTGTCGCTGTCCCCGAGGGTGAACTCACCGTTAGTGACCGTCTTTTTCGCCTCAATGCCATTGACCCATGCAATGAAGGCATCGTCAACACCCATCGCCGCGAAAACCTTTTGTTTGATTTCCTCTTCGGACAGGTTTTCGTTGCTCTTTACATCCATAATCAGCCCGGCGCCCATCATCTGGTTGAAGCTCTCGTTAAACTGCGCCATAGCCTGCTCATCCATGCCGCTGTTTTTCATCAGGTCGGCAAAACCCTTCTGGAGGTCTTCCACCGTGAAGTACAACGGTTTGTCTCCCAGGATTTCGCTTTGAACGTAAATCCCATCTTCACTGGCACGCATCTGCAGGGCAAGCACATCAACGCTGTTCAGCGCGACTGCGAATGCGCCATATCCGCCCGGCAGTTTGAGAAAGCGAAGCGCGGTCGCCTTGCTCATATCTGCGACAGTCTGGTCCTTGGCCAGTTCCGCGCCGGGTTCGAAGGTAACGGTCGTGACGACTTCTTTCCCATCCGTTTTTGCCTTTTCCAGCAGATCCATCGCGGTACCCTGTGCCATCGCACCTAACGGCAGCAGCAAGGCGACGGCGATGCTGAGTAACCGAATCATGCCTCTGTGTTTCATCATGAAAACCTCCCTTTAATCTTGGTCTTCCCTACGTTGTTTATTATACTGGTCAAGCAGGATACTGTCATGCTGTTTTCACTGTAAAGTGTGTTATATTATATTAAACGTCGTTTTGCGATGCTGAAACCGGATTTTTTAACCAAACGGTCTCGTTTACGATCGGGGTATAGCTCTGAATCAGCCGGATCACCTTTGCGCTTACATTGGTATCCACATAATCAGCCGGCATTGCGCGCGATTCCCCGCCCCGGTCCATAGCCAGAGCCAGTTCCGCCGCCTGTAATACGCTCTTTTCCGTAATCCCGCCGATGACGACCGTGCCCTTGTCCAGCACTTCCGGCCTTTCGGTTGAAGTACGGATGAGAACCCCGGTAAAGCCAAGCATTGCGCTTTCTTCGCTGAGCGTTCCGCTGTCGGAAAGGACCAGCAGGCTGTTACGCTGCAGTTTGTTGTAATCCATGAATCCGAGGGGTTTCACATTCTGTACGAGCGGGTGAAATACGAAGTTGCGTTTCTGGATAAACTTCATCGAGCGCGGATGGGTGCTGTAGATTACCGGCACGGCATAGGTTTCTGCGATTTTGTTGATGGCGTTCATCAGCGCGAGGAAATTTTCCTCCAGATCAATGTTTTCTTCCCGGTGGGCCGAAACGAGGATGTACCCGCTTTTCGTAAGCCCCATTCGTTCCAGCACATCACTTTTATCGATCTCCGGCAGCGCATTCTCCAGTACTTCCCGCATCGGCGAACCAGTCACGAAGATTGTTTTACCATCGATCCCTTCGCTGAGCAGATAGCGGCGGCTGTGTTCGGTATACGGCAGATTGATGTCGCTGATATGGTCCACGATTTTTAGGTTGATCATTTCGCTGACGTTCCAGTCCCAGCAGCGATTGCCTGCTTCCATATGAAAAATTGGAATTCTTAACCGTTTGGCGGAGATAGCCGCAAGAGCGCTGTTGGTATCGCCCAGAATCAGCACCGCGTCCGGTTTCTCCTGCTGCATCACATGATAGCTTTTTGAGATGATCGCGCCCATCGTTTCACCCAGATCAGCGCCGACTGCTTCCAGATAATAATCCGGCTTGCGCAGTCGCAGATCGCTGAAAAAGATGTCGTTGAGTTCCGGTGCATAGTTCTGGCCCGTATGAACCATGATGTGTTCAAGATAACGATCCGCGCAGCGCATCACCGCCGACAGACGGATAATTTCCGGACGAGTCCCCAGTATCGTCATCAGTTTCAGCTTTTTCATTGCCCGCACCTTCTGTTTTCATCGGGTTTCACCGGCAGGCGATACGTATCCGGCCTGTTCGGATCAAACGTCTCACTGGCCCACATCAGGGTCACCATGTCTGTTTCTCCAAGGTTTTCGATGTTATGGGTATATCCCGGGGGGATTTCCACCACAGTCGGGCATGAACCATCCACTTCGTATCGGATTACCTCACCGCCCGTCGCTTTGCGGAAACAGATCACGCCATGCCCGGATACGACCACGAATTTCTCATGTTTGGTATCATGCCAGTGTTCTCCCTTGAGCACATGCGGCTTCTGAAGGTTAACGCTGACCTGCCCGTATCCGCCCATATGGAACAGTTCCGTAAAAGAGCCGCGTGCGTCTTCGTGTGAAAGGGGGGTATAGGCAAATCCGTCTTCCGGCAGGAAGCTCAGATAGGTAGCATACAGTTTTCTTGTAAAATCGTCGCTTCCATCCGGCAGGTTCAGGGTCTCCCGTGCGTTACGGAACGACGTGAGGAGCTCCACAATCTTCCCCAGTGTTATGGAGTGTTCGGGAAGAACGCGATAATATCCATCGGCGCCCGGTGTCGGACGTCCCTCCAGAGCGCGCAGAAACTCCGCTACGATATCGTCGATATAGTTCAGTTGCATTACCCGCAGCGGATCGCTTACCGTAATCGGTAATCCTCGGGCTGTATTATAACAAAAGGTGGCAACGGCGCTGTTGTAGTTAGGGCGACTCCATTTGCCAAACGCATTGGTCAGCCGGTATGGGTACACCGGCGATCCGGTACGCTTCGCATACGCGAACAGCGCTTCTTCCGCCAGTTTTTTGCTTTGTCCGTAGGGATTATCCAGTGCTGCCTGCGTGGACCCACTCATCAAAACCGGCGGTTTCCTGCCCGTTTCCAGCAACTGAAGCAGCGTCTCGGTAAAATCCTTGTTTCCCGTTATAAATTCGCTATCTTCTCTTGGGCGGTTCACCCCCGCCAGGTGAAATACAAAATCCGCTTTCCGCGCCATATGCAAAAGCATTTCCGGCGGAGTATCCACGTCTACTTTCATCACGGAATCAGCCCTGCGTAGCAAAGCTTCGCAGAGGTTTCTGCCCATAAAACCGTTCGCTCCGGTTACCAGCAGATTCATTGACTGTGCTCCCTTCGTTTTCTAGTTACATCATACCTTATCCATGCGGCAGGGTCAAGAAAAGCGTCTGTAACAGACGCTTAAAATTTAACCACCACAAAGCCTTAGACCCGCCTCTTCCGCAGTTGGGACGAAAAAAATTTGGTTTCCTCGGTTAGTCTCTTTGATAAAGTCCATCAGCGGTTTGCTTTTCTCCCGAGAAAAATCGCCAAATATCGACAGTTTCATCCGGTAATTCACAAACTTTTGCAGCACTTCGCCTGCAAGGCCAGTGCTCAGCCGAAAAAATGAGGATTCAAATGCTTCCCGGGGGATCGCAACACGGTCGCAGTCGGTCCGCATCCTGACAGAAGCGATCAAGTCCAGCGCAGATTGCGCATCCCTGATCAGAATTTCATCAGTCTCAATCTTAACATAAGGTTGAGCGGACAGGGTAATCACGATCATTTGAATCATCGCTTATCCCCCCTCTTACCACGTCAGTTATACTCCACCGTACGCTGATAGGCTTTGTAAGTGGATGTGTGCAATAGCACCCGTTTTGTTTCCGTTCCGTTTTGATACCAGACTTGATAGGTTTCCACTACGTAACCGGTACGCGCCTTTACCGTTTCGTTACTGGTTCCGGCAGGCAGGGAAGTATTCTGTACATAGTTTACCGATGAAGAAGGTTCGATCGTCTTTACGATTTTTGAGTCCAGATCAATCGTTACGCCATCACCCAGCGTTTGTCCCCAGATTTCTGCGGAGCATTGACGATCCTTGTAATACATAATAACAAATATCGGGGTGTCCTTGTTGTTGGTGAATTTAAAATCGAGTGATGGCCAGTTCACTGTTGCGTCTTCGCCAATTTTTACATAGCTGCTCGGCCACGCGTGCGGGCTGCGACTGGTTACCTCCAGATCGGCGCGTGCCACAGCGTTAAACAGAGTGGAGCTTACCTGGCAAACTCCGCCGCCATAATCATCTACCAGCGTACCGCCGGAAATGGCTCCCGCCATCTTATATCCCTTATCCGCCGTACGTTCTCCTGTCTTTTCATTGAAACTGAAGGTTTCGCCCGGCATCAGCACCGTTCCGTTAATCGCCTGACAAGCCAGACTGATGTTGTTATTTCGATTGCTGGATGACGTGGTATCCGTTGTGAAAGCGGAAACCAGTTTAAAATGATTCGCCAGATCTGCTTTTGTGATTTTTGGTGAGGTAATCACAGGCTGAACTGTAATCGTCTCGTTTGTCGCTCCGGCATCCAGCTTGCTAATTACCTGCTGATACAACGCATCTCCGTCGATTGCCAAACCCGGCTGCTCATCGGAAAAGGTGAAGGTTCGCGTGTTGAAGTCAAAGGAAGCGATTTGCGCATCCACCGGGTCACGGTTCACATAGGCGACGATTTCGGCCACTTTGGCTTTCACCGCGTCATGATCGTAAGTCGAATCGCTCTTCAGGTATACATAATGTTCCAAAAGGTCCAACGCAGTTTCCACCCGCTCCCGGAAGGGCGTTCTGCTCGTGCCGATGATGTCGGTGGTATTTCTGCGGCCGATTGTATAAGCCTGTTGTAAAACCCGATCCA
>DAOPZG010000097.1:0-9891 GCA_035353235.1 Candidatus Limiplasma sp. | reverse complement strand
TACATCAGCGACCGTTTCCTGCCGGATAAGGCGATTGACCTGATGGACGAAGCCGCTTCCCGCGTGCGTCTGCGCAGCTTTACCGCGCCACCGGACGTGAAAGAGCAGGAAGAACGCCTGAAAGCCCTGAAAATGGAGAAGGATGAAGCGGTTGCTCATCAGGACTTTGAAAAAGCCGCCCGGCTCCGCGACGAAGAGCATCAGTTGCGCAACCTCATCACTGAAAAACGCGCAGCCTGGGAGCAGAAAAAGAACGCGACCCACGACGTGGTCACTGAGGAAGATATCGCCCAGATCGTGGCCAGTTGGACCGGCATCCCGGTGCGAAAAATGACCGAGGATGAAAGCCAGCGCCTTCTGCATATGGAAGATATTCTGCATAAGCGGGTCGTCGGTCAGGACGAGGCCATCAGCGCCGTCAGCCGTGCGCTTCGCCGCGCGCGCGCCGGGTTGCAGGACCCCAAACGCCCTATCGGTTCGTTTATCTTCCTTGGCCCCACCGGCGTAGGAAAAACCGAGCTATGCCGCGCACTTGGCGAAGCGATGTTCGCCGATGAAAACGCTGTGATCCGTATCGACATGAGCGAGTACATGGAGAAGTTCAGCGTTTCCCGGCTGGTCGGTTCGCCTCCGGGCTACGTAGGGTACGAAGAAGGCGGACAGCTGACCCAGAAGGTGCGCCAGAAACCCTATAGCGTCGTACTTTTTGACGAGGTGGAAAAGGCACATCCGGATGTGTTTAACATTCTGCTGCAAATTCTGGAAGACGGACGCCTCACCGATAGTGACGGGCGGGTGGTGAATTTTAAAAACACCATCATCGTGATGACCAGCAACGCGGGCGCTCACAGCATTACCAGTTCCCGTACGCTTGGTTTCGGTGGGAGTGTGGAAACCGTTCGGGATTACGAAACCATGAAAGAACGCATCATGGCCGAAGTCAAGGATGTATTCCGGCCTGAGTTTATTAACCGGGTGGACGACCTGATTGTGTTCCATGCGCTGGAGCCGCAGGATATTCAAAAGATTGCCGGTCTGATGCTGAGCAGTGTAACCAGACGCTTAGAGGAGCGTGGCATGCACTTGCGTTACAATGACGACGTTGTGGAGTATCTGGCCAAAGAAGGCTATGATCCCAACTACGGGGCTCGCCCCCTCCGCCGCACCATTCAGCGCACCGTGGAAGACGCGCTGAGTGAGGAGATTATCGCGGGCCGCGTCGCTTTGGGCGATACCGTTCGCCTGAACGTGCAGGACGGAAAGATCGTATTTGCCAAAGAAGGGCTGGTTAAACAGGAAAACAATCTGCAACCGGCGAATCTAGACTGATAGATACCCGCCGCCGAAAGCCGCGCTTGTCGCGGCTTTCGGCGATGATGGAGGGAAAACCGTGAACGTAGACCAGCTGATTTCCAGCCTGAAAGCCGACCCAGTCTTTATGGAGAACGTGACAGCGTGGAAAACGCTGCCCGCAGCGGAAGGTCGGTATGTCGATTTTCCCGATAATCTGGACCCGCGTATTCAGGCTGTGCTGCACAGACGAGGCATCCATCAGCTGTATACCCATCAGGCGGCCAGCTTTGCCGCGGCTTCCGAAGGGAAGGATTTTGTCGTCGTTACCCCCACAGCCAGCGGAAAAACCATGTGTTATAACCTGCCTGTGATTTCCGCCATCCTAAAAAACCCGGATGCGCGTGCGCTGTATCTGTTTCCCACCAAGGCGTTGTCCGCCGATCAGGCCAGCGAGCTGTACGAGCTGGTGGAGGCACTCGGTGTGGATATCAAAGCCTATACGTACGACGGAGATACTCAGGGTGCGGCCCGTAAGGCTATCCGGCAGGCCGGGCATATTGTGGTGACCAACCCGGATATGCTGCACAGCAACGTTCTGCCCAACCATACCAAATGGGTGAAGCTCTTTGAGAATCTGCAATATATCGTGATTGACGAAATCCACACCTACCGTGGTGTATTCGGCAGCAACCTTGCTAACGTTTTACGGCGACTGTTGCGCCTCTGCGCGTTCTACGGCAGCCACCCCCGTTTCATTCTATGCAGTGCTACCATTGCCAATCCACAGGAGCTTGCGCATATCCTGACCGGCAGGGAAATCCTTACGATCGACAATAACGGCGCGCCCATGGGCGAACGTAATTTCGTTTTCTATAACCCGCCTGTCATCAATCGGCAACTTGGGATTCGCCGCGGCGCGGTCAATGAAACGCGCGATATTGCGGGTAAACTGCTGGCCAACGGCATCCCGACCATTGTTTTCGCCAGAAGCCGCATTCAGGTAGAAGTGCTTACGCGATATATGAAAGAGCAGGCGCGCGATCCGTACGGTTTTTCCGGTCGGGTGCGCGGTTATCGCGGTGGTTACCTCCCCAGCGAACGGCGCGCGATTGAACAGGGTCTTCGCGCTGGGGAAATTGATATGGTGGTTTCTACCAACGCGCTGGAACTGGGCATCGATATCGGTTCTCTGACCGCGTGCGTGCTTTGCGGTTATCCTGGCACCATCGCCAGCACATGGCAGCAGGCGGGGCGCGCGGGCAGGCGGAAGGATACGGCGCTTACGGTGCTGGTGGCTTCTTCCGCGCCGATTGACCAGTATATTGTCAATCACCCGGAATATTTTCTCACGCAGTCTCCGGAAAACGCCCTGCTGCACCCGGACAACCTGTATATTTTGCTGTCCCATATCAAGTGCGCCGCTTACGAACTCCCGTTCGAAGATGGAGAAGCATTCGGCAACGTGAAGGATACGGCGCAGTTTCTGGATTATCTTTCAGAAAGTGGCATCCTGCGCCATATCGGCGGTAAATACCACTGGTCGGCGGAAGATTTCCCCGCCAGTGAAATCAGCCTCCGTTCCGCCTCTTCGGAGAACTTTATCATTATCGATATTACCAACCCCGCGCATCACCGCGTGATCGGGGAGATGGACCGGTATACCGTGCCGATGCTCCTGCATGAGAATGCGATCTATATGCACGAGGCGCGGCAGTATCAGGTGGAAAAATTGGATTTCGACGCGTGCAAGGCCTTCCTGCGCGCGGTAGATGTGGATTACTATACCGATGCGGATTTGAACGTGAGCCTCGGCGTTCTGGATGAGCTGAAGCAAAAAGAGTTGCCAAACAATGTGGGCGTTACGCTGGGTGAGCTGAAAATCACCACCATTGTGAAAATCTTTAAAAAGATGAAGCTGGATACTCATGAGAATCTGGGCTTCGGCCCCGTTCGCGTACCGGAAACCGATATGCACACTGTAGGCATGTGGTGGACACTGCCTAAGCTGATTTCAGAGCACTATTCAAACGACGATTTGCAGGGAGCCATGGTCGGCATTGCCAATCTGCTCTGCATCGTCGCGCCGATTTATCTGATGTGCGCCCCACGGGACATCAAAGTGATCTATCAGGTGAAAGCGCCTGAAACCGATCTGCCCACTCTGTTTTTGTACGACCAGTACCCGGGCGGCGTGGGGTTGAGCGAAAAAGCCTACGAAATGCAGGAACTGCTGCTGGAGCATGCTTTGAATGTGCTTGAGGAATGTCCCTGCGAAAACGGCTGCCCAAGCTGCGTCGGCCCGGAGGCGGAGGTTGGCGCCGGAGGTAAGGCAAACGCACGGCGGATATTAAAGGAGCTGGTCAATTCATGCCGAGCCTGATGGACAAGCTGCGCATGATTGATTCAGCGGCGAAACAGGAACCGGCGGAAGCGCCTGCGCTGGCTTCCGTTGACTGTTATCACCGCAGCGACCGATTCCCCCTGTCCTCTTTCTGCGATTTTCGCCACATGAGCCCGAAAGTGCTCGCCGAAGTGTTTGGCATCGATTTTCCCCGTTCGGTACGCCCGCAGGACCTTCTTTTTCTGGACACGGAAACCACAGGCCTTTCCGGAGGCGCTGGCACACTGGCGTTCGAGGTGGGGCTTGGTTATATCAGCGGCGAAACATTTGTGGTGGAACAGTTCCTGATGCGGGACTATCCCGAAGAACCGTTGATGCTTGCGGAGGTATCTCGAATCGTTTCAACATTTCCCGTGCTGGTTACGTTTAATGGCCGCACATTTGACATTCCTTTATTGCAAAACCGCTTTGTGATGAACCGGATAGCGAACGGCCGTATACCGGATTGCCATGCGGACATGTTACCGGCTTCCCGGCGGGTGTGGAAACTACGGTTGGGCCATTGTACCCTGCAACGGCTGGAAAGCGCGATCCTCGGCGTGGAACGGGAGGATGATCTTCCGGGCGGTGAGGTTCCCCAAACCTATTTCAAGTATTTGAATAATCACGATTTCGCCCCGCTTGATCGAGTGCTGAAGCACAACCGGCAGGATGTGGTCAGCCTCGCTCAGCTGTTTTTCTTCCTTTGCCGGTTTTACGACAAGCCCGAAACTGCGTTAGAACCGGACGATCTGCTGTCCCTTGCGAAAGCCGCCGGAAAACGCGGAGACGCCGAAAAAGCCAAAAAGTGTTATCGCCTTGCGGCGCAGGGTGGGAAAACGGCGCAGGCATATTCCGCGCTGGCCATGCAGGAGAAACGAGAAGGGCAGGCCACCCGCGCCGTGAGGCTCTATACTGCCCTGCTGGCCCGCAACGAGGAGCCGGTCGCTGCCTGCGAAGCGCTGGCGAAGCTTTACGAGCACCAGCTTCGCAACCCGGAACAGGCGCTGGTCTATACACGGCAGGGATTGCTTCTGCTGTCCGAACCGCGTCTGAACAGGGGCGAAGCTGTACAATCCCAACAAAATGCGTTACAATACCGCTATGCGCGTTTGCGGCGTAAACTGGCAAACGAAGTGAAACCACAGGAGGATGTACCATGAGTTTAATCGCAACCCTGAAGGCCCGTACCGCCGCCCAGAAACTTGCCAAAGGCGACGCCGCGGCGGCAAAACAGCTGTACGAAGAAGCCATCGCAGGCGGGTTAAGCGATCCCCGCTACTTGCTCAGTTATTCTGTTCTTTTAATTCGCGACGGCGAATATCAGAAGGCGCGTGAGTTTTTAGTAAAGCTTCAAAGCAATCCGGCGCTCAGCGGCGAAAGCAAGAAGCAGCTTTTTGTCAATTATGCCGCCTGCGTATATAAACTGGGCGATCTGCCTAAAGCAATCGCTGTATTGGAAGGGCAGCATGCCAAAGACCCCAGCGGGATGATTTATGAAACGCTTGGCTATCTTTATGTGGAAGCCGGCGAAACGGAAAAAGCGCTTCAGTTTAATCAGGCAGCGCTGGAATACGATGACGAAGACCCGATCACACTGGATAACCTCGGCCAAACGTATTATAGGATGGTGGGCGACAAAGCGAAAGCGCTGGAATATTTCCAGAAAGCCCATCAACTGAAACCCGGACAGATCGACACCCTGTATTTTCTGGCACAGTACGATATCGAAAACGGCGATCGTGCCGCAGCGAAAGAAAAACTGGAATCCGCGCTGGAAGGTCGTTTCTCTCCCCTGAATTTTGCGACCAAAGACAAGGTGAACGCTTTGCTTTCCACCCTGATCTGACGAGCCGAAAACCCTTTCCGCGTCAAGCGTTAACGTCCCGTTTACGGGGCGTTATTTTTTTATGAAACCTATTGACATGACCCTCGATATATGGTTTAATACTGCGTGTTTCGGGGTTTAGCAAAACTAAACTTTCAGCCGGAACTCCGGCTGTCGGACAGGGAGGCGATTCGCGTGCAGATTGGGGAAAAATTGCGACAATTGCGCATACAGCGAAACCTTACTCAGGGTGAGCTGGCCGACCGATGCGAACTGAGCAAGGGTTTTATTTCCCAGGTGGAACGCGACCTCGCTTCGCCTTCCATCGCGACGCTGGTCGATATGCTGGAATGCCTTGGCAGCGATTTGAAGACTTTTTTTACCGACGAGGGCAAGGAAAAAATCGTATTCGCCCCCGCCGATTTATTTGAGAAACCGGATGATGATGAAAAGCACGGGAAAATCACATGGCTGGTTCCCACTGCGCAAAAAAACAGCATGGAACCCATTCTGTTGGAACTTGATTCCGGCGGAGAAACCGCAGAAATGCCTCCGCATGAAGGCGAAGAATTCGGTTATGTGCTGGCGGGGCGGGTTACACTGCGTATCGGAACACGTGAGTTTGCCATTAAAACAGGTGGCAGTTTCTGCATCCATCCCTCCGCGCCGCATGTGCTTCGCAATGTCGGAAAAACGAAAGCGAAGCTGTTGTGGGTCAGCACACCACCCAGTTTTTAACCGGCCCGTGGCGGGCCATTACGCATAAAGGAGCGCCATCCATGGTTGAAAAACAACACCTGATCGATCTGCAGCATATCTGCAAGGATTTTGACGGAACTACCGTGCTGCAGGATATCAACCTCTATATTCGTAAAAAGGAATTCGTTACGCTGCTTGGCCCCAGTGGATGTGGAAAAACCACTACCCTGCGCATCATTGGCGGCTTTGAATATCCTTCCAGCGGAACCCTCCTGTTTGAAGGTAAGGATATTGTGTCTACTCCTCCCTATAAACGCAAGGTCAATACCATTTTTCAAAAATACGCTCTTTTCCCCCACCTGAATGTTTTTGATAATATCGCATTCGGTTTGAAAATCGCACGCCTGCCGGGTGACGACATTAAACGCAAAGTGGAAAAAATGCTGGATCTGGTCAACCTGCAGGGGTATGGAAAGCGCAGCGTTGATCAGTTGTCCGGCGGTCAGCAGCAGCGCGTCGCCATCGCCCGCGCGCTGGTGAACGAACCTCAGGTGCTGTTGCTGGACGAACCGCTTGGCGCGCTGGACCTGAAGCTACGCAAGGATATGCAGCTGGAACTGAAACGGATGCAGCAGGCCCTTGGTATCACCTTCCTGTATGTGACGCACGATCAGGAAGAAGCGCTGACCATGAGCGACACCGTGGTAGTGATGCGAGACGGACGCATTTTACAGATCGGCGATCCGAAAAGCGTATACGACGAACCTGCCAACGCTTTTGTCGCGGATTTTATCGGCGAAAGCAACATCATGCACGGCACCATGGTGCACGATGAGCTGGTTCATTTTTCCGGTTTCGATTTTCCCTGCGTGGACGAAGGCTTCGGTTCCGACCAACCCGTGGACGTTGTGGTACGCCCGGAAGATATTATGCTGGTCGGCGAAGATATCGGGCAAATCAGCGGCGTAGTGCAAAGCGTTCTGTTTAAAGGCGTTCATTACGAGATGATGATCAATACCGGCGAAACCACCTTTAAGGTTCATTCTACGGTAATGCAGCCTCAGGGCTCCCGGGTGGGGCTGAATATCGTACCTTTCAACATCCACATCATGAGTCCTATGCCTCCTGATCCCTGCATTGAGGGAGGCGCAGAGGAAGAATGAACCAGAACCTGTACCTGCCGCCGTGGGTGCTTTGGCTGTTTGGCGTTTTGTTTGTCGGATTCGTTGCGTATGGCATTGTATCGGTACGCCGCTCCAACGGCATCAAGCGTTCTTTTTTCGCATCGCCCTATACGGTCTGGATGGTGCTTTTTACCCTTCTTCCCTGCGTGCTGATCGCCTACTATGCCTTTACCGACCCAACCGGAGCGTTTACGCTGGATAATTTCCGCAATTTCTGGGACAGTAATTATTCCGTGAATAAAATCTACGAACAGATGGGGCCGGATTACGCGGTTCTGGTGCAGCGCGGCACCGTGAACATCGGCACGCTGGTATACTCCCTTTGGATGGCGCTTCTCTGTACGGTCATCTGCCTTGCCATCGGCTACCCGACTGCTTACTTCATGGCGGACCGTCAGTTGAAACTTGGCTCCACGCTGGTTGTTCTGTTTGTTATCCCCATGTGGATGAACTTTCTGCTGCGCACTGTGGCGTGGATGACGCTTCTAGAAGATCAGGGCCTGATCAATACGCTGTTGAAAGCCCTTGGTTTGCCCGCGGCACAGCTGATGTACAACAACGGCGCAGTACTGCTCGGGATGGTGTACAACTTCCTGCCGTTTATGATTTTCCCGATTTACACCGCGCTTACCAAAATGGATAACAATCTGCTGGAAGCCGCGCAAGACCTTGGCGCGAACCGACTGAACACATTCTGGCGCGTTACCGCGCCGCTCAGCGTGCCCGGTGTGATCTCCGGAATCACTATGGTCTTTATGCCATCGGTAACCACCTTCTTTATCCCGCGCATCCTCGGTGGCGGCAATACCATGATGTTTGGCGACCTGATTGAGAACCGCTTTCTCACGGAAGGGAACTGGAACGTCGGCAGCGCGCTCAGCCTGATTATGATGGTGCTGATTCTGATCAGCCTGAGCATCCTGCGCAAAGCCGACCCTGAAGGCGAAGGGAGCGGCATCGTATGAAGCACATCGGTAAGAAAGCATATCTTGGGCTGATTTTGCTGTTTCTGTATACTCCTATCGTCGTGCTGATTATGCAGAGCTTCAACGCGGGGAAAAGCCGCGCGAAGTGGGAAGGTTTTTCCTTTCGCTGGTATACGGCACTGTTTCACGATCAGGCGATCATGAAAGCGCTGTACGTAACGCTTACGGTTGCGGTAATCGCCGCCATTGCCGCGACGGTTTTGGGCACGCTGGCCGCTATCGGCATCCAGGCGATGCGCAAGCGTCCGCAGGCCGTGATGATGACCATGACTAACCTGCCCATGACCATGCCGGACATCGTGACCGGTATTTCGCTGATGATCCTTTTTACGTTTACAAAGATAGAGCGCGGATACATGACGATGCTGCTCGCGCATATCACGTTTAACACGCCCTATGTAATCCTCTCGGTGATGCCAAAGCTCAAGCAGATGAACAAGTATACGTATGAGGCGGCATTGGATTTGGGCGCCTCACCCTCTTACGCGCTGCTGCACGTGATCCTGCCGGAAATTACCCCCGGCGTGGTCACCGGCTGCCTGCTGGCGTTTACCCTGTCGCTGGACGATTTCGTCATCAGCTATTTTACCACCAGCCCAATGGTACAGAACCTTTCAACGCTGATCTATTCCAAGGCTCGTATCGGCATAGAGCCCACGCTGAACGCGCTGAGCGCGTTAATGTTTCTCTCGCTGCTGATTCTGCTGCTCATCGTGAACCGCCGCGCGGGAAAAACCACCCGGTTATAGACGCATATGCGTTCTATGATATTATGAATTTGGAGGGAGTTCGACCATGCGTAAAGCTTTGTCGTGTATGCTTCTTGTGCTCCTTGTATTCTGCCTGCCCCTCTCCGGTCTGGCCGAGGAAGTCGTAAACGTTTATAACTGGGAGGATTACATCGACCCGGCCGTGCTGGATCAGTTCACCCAGGAAACCGGCATCACGGTCAACATGATGAACTTTACGACGAACGAAGATATGATCGTAAAAGTGCAAAATTCTCCATCTTCCTTCGATGTCGTTTTCCCCTCGGATTATATGATTGAGCGAATGATTACCCAGAACATGCTTTCTCCGATCGACTTTAACAACGTGCCTAACTTCCAGTATATCGAAAAGAGCCTGCTCAATCCCGATTACGATCCGACCAACGCTTACAGTGTGCCGTACATGTGGGGCACCGTTGGCATCCTGTATAATAAAACGATGGTAACGGAACCGGTAACCAGCTGGGGCATTCTGTTTGATCCCAAGTATAAAGACGAAGTCTTTATGATCGATTCTATCCGTGATTGCCTGGGCGTAGCGCTGAAGTACCTGGGTTATTCGATGAATACCCGTGATCCGCTGGAGCTGAACGCTGCCAAAGAGCTGTTGATTAAGCAAAAGAAAGACGGCATCGTGAAAGCATATCAGGTAGACGAAACCAAAGATAAGATGGTTGCCGGCGAAGCGGCGCTGGCACTGGTATGGAGCGGCGACGCACAGTACGCAATTGATTTGAATCCCGATCTGGCT
>DAOPZG010000096.1:0-9900 GCA_035353235.1 Candidatus Limiplasma sp. | reverse complement strand
GCTGCCGTCGATGCCCTGCCACTCGAAGGTATCATAGGGCATCTTGTTGAGCATGTTCCAGCTGATCTTGGTGGTGACGAAGGTGCGGATGCCGGTTTGCGCCAAAATCTGCGGCAGGGCGGCGCTGTAGCCGAAAACGTCGGGCAGCCACAGCACCTCGCATTCGGTGCCAAACTCCCCGCGCAGGAAGCGTTTGCCGTATACGATCTGACGGATCAGGGATTCGCCGGAGGGAATGTTGCAGTCCGCTTCCAGCCACATCGCGCCGTCCAGTTCGAAGCGGCCTTCGGCCACGCGGCGCTTCACCCCTTCGTACAGGTCGGGATCGTCGCGATTCAGCCACTGGAACAGTTGGGGCGTGGAATGGAAGAAGGTGAAACCGGGGTGCTCCTCCATCAGCCGTAAAACGGTGGAGAAGGTGCGCCGCGTTTTCAGCCGGGTCTGGGCGTGATCCCACAGCCATGCCACGTCAATATGCGAATGTCCCACGCACACGGCGGTCACATCGCTGCGCGAGCCGGTATAAACGGTCTGGGCAAGGTGCGCGGAGGCGCTGTGTAAACCGGCCTGAAACGCCGGGGAACCGGGAACCCGCAAATCCAGCATCGAACAGGCATCGTTGAGGCAATTCATCAGCGTAAGGCGGGTCGGGTCGTTCTCATCCATCGTTTCGGCAGCTTCCAGCGCGGTCAGCAGGTCGTAATACAGGGCGCGCACATCGGTGCGCGCCACGGCGACGCAGACATGCAGCACACACCGGCGGTCGGTCATGCCCGCATACCCCTGCAGATCAATCACGGCGCGGCCGGAAGCATCCGGCTGCAAAACGGCGGCCTGATGGTGCACATCCAACCCTTGAATAAGTTGACCGTTCACAAACAGCATGAACTGCGGATTCATCAAATCCCAGCGGGAGGCGGGAGCGCCCACGAACCCGGACAGGCGTGCGGTATCCGCGCCCTCCCCGTCCGCGGTGGTCACCAGCAGTTCCGCGCGCGTACCCGGGCGCAAAGCGGGCAAAACCGCCTCGCCGTGGAACCAGGCGTAACTGTTGCGGCCGCCCCATACCTGATCGTCGGGGAAAGGCACGGCGCCGGGCAAGCCGCGCGCCGCGTCGGCGGGGGAAGCGTAATAACCGGGCAGCCACGTAAGCGGAACAGAAACCGGGTTTTCATAGATCAGCCCCTGCAGGTCGTTCACCACGCGGCGGATACGATCGGTCCGGAAAAGCGTGTTCATTTAACAGCCTCCAAGCGATTGGAAAATGTGGGCGATTCGGCGAGGATGCGGCGCAGGCCCCCCAGGGTGTTCGTAGCGCTCACCACAAAACGGGGCAGCTTGCGGTAGCTTTCGTTAACGCACTCGTAAGACCCGTCTGTGTTAAAGCAGGCAACCGCGTCGTTCAGCAGCCGGGCGGCAGCGTCCGGCTCGACGCGGTTAAGGCACCATGCGACCCAGCCCGTGGCGGTTGCCCAGTACGCGCCGTTCTGGTAGGTTTCCCGCGGTACGTCAATCAGCAGGCGCTGCCAGTACTCCCCGCGGGGAAGGTGCCGAATCTGACCCAGATAAGTATAATCCATCACATGCGCCAATAGATACTGCAAAATGGTTTTTTCGGCGACGCCCGCCGGAAAACCGATGTAAAGCAGGTAGGCGTTGCCCCAGATGTCGATCTGCGCGCAGTCCTGCGTGGCGGCCAGATACATGCCGCTTTGCGCATCGTAGAGGCGGTTCAGGTTCCGCTCAATCGTTTCAGCCATGCGTGTCCAGCGCGGGTCGGCCCCGCCGGCGTAACGCTCGCCCATCGCTTCCATCTTGCGGCAGGCGCGCCACAGCAGAAGCGATTCCATCATCAACTCTCCGGTTTTGGCGACGGTGTCGGTAAAACCGTAGGGGGAATGCGGATCTGTCGGGTCGGAGTAAACCAGCCCGGCAGGGCTCAGGGGAATCACCGCCAGCCCCTGCGCAAGCGCCGGAGCCCATTCCGCAAAAAGCGCCCGTGCTTCGGGTTCGGGCAGGCGCGGCAGCAGATCGTAAACGATAAAGACCAGAAATGGGGTGTTATCGAGGTTTGCGCGCCCCACCGGCTTGCCCGCCTCGCCCGCCGCATAGATAGCCCTGCCGTCGGCATAAATACGATCCGGCATCCAGCCGTCCTCCCGCCTGCCGCCGATGGCGAAGCGGACGCAGCCTACGGCCTCGTCCGGTTGCACAGATTCCCCCGCATACTCCATCATATAGGAAAAGTCCCTGAGCCACAGGGCGTTGTAGCTGGCGACCCCATCCGGCGTAAACAGGGTGACGCCGCCGGGCGTGCGCGCGGTGCAGCCGCGCACCAGACTGTGGGCCAACGTTTCCAGATAGGTGAGGGGTGTTTGCATAGGCAGCCTTCTCTCTGTAAAGGTAAGGGATTTTCAAACCTGGTTGAGGTTATTTCGATTATACCAGAGACCCGAATCTTATTTCAACTCATTTTATAAAAAAGTTTTATAAAACGTATTTACAAAAGTAAGTTTGCCTGCTATAATGCCACCATGAGAAGTGAGGGAACGATTATGACGATACCGCCGCGCGAAATGAAGGGGAACAGCGTGAAGCTGCTGAAGGAAGCCAATAAATACCTGATCTTTCAGTGTATCATGAAACTGGCCCCCATTTCGGTCGAAGAAATCGTGAAGCATACCAAGCTGAGCCGCCCCACAGTACTCAACATCATCCGGGAGCTCAGCGAGGAGAACGTGATCGTGAAGGAAGGTTTCTCCGAGTCCAGCGGCGGCCGCTCGGCGGCGCTGCTGGGGTTGAACGGGGAAGGCCATTTCGCGCTGGGCGTGGATTTTGAATTTCCGACCGTGCGCATGGCCATTGCCAATATGAAGGGCCAGATTCGTGCGCGGGAAAACCTCACCTATCCGCAGGACATCGGCAAAGATGAGCTGATTGCCGATTTCCAGCTCAAGCTGAACGCATTCATTGAGTCCTCCGGCATCCCCCGCCGCCTCATCGACGGCGCGGGTGTGGGGCTTTCCGGCGTGGTGGACACGGTGAACGGCACCAGCCTGAATATCGAACGTATCCGCGGCTGGCATAACGTGGCGTTCCGGGAGGATCTGGAGAATTGCCTGCAAATGCCGGTCTACCTCAAAAACGACGTACACCTGCTGGGGCTGGTGGAAAAGCGGCTGTACCTGGGTGACGCGGTCAGCGATTTTATCTACGTGGGCGTTCGCTCCGGTATCGGCAGCATCGCCTACCAGAACAACCGCCCCATGAACGGGGATAAGGGCAACGCGGGCTTTATCGGCCACGCCACGCTGGACCCCCACGGGCCGCAGTGTTGCTGCGGCAGCCGCGGTTGCCTGGAAGTGTATGCCGGGAAACTGGCCATGGTGGACCGGTACGCCGCCGAAAACGAAACCCGCGAACGTGTGGAGTTTGATGAGATGGTCGCGCGCGCCCTTGCCGGGGAAAAGCTGGCCCATACCGTGCTTACGGACGCGGGCTTCTACTTTGGTATCGCGCTGGCCAACCTGATTAAGACGTTGGAAATCCCTTACGTGGTGGTGGGCGGCAGCCCGGCGCTGGACAACAGCCCTTATATGGATGCGGCCCGGCGCTCGATGGAGGACTATATTACCGATAACCTTGGCATCCGGGTCAACCTGCAATGCGGGCACCTGCCAGAAGAGCAGTTCGCCCTGGGCGGATGTTACCTGGTGTTCGACCATCTTTTCAGCAAGCCGAAGCTTGCCCTTTCCCTCTGATTTGATGCGTCCGGGGATACCGGCCGGATTTCCGTACGCATGAAATAACCCACCCTTACACCTCTTTACAAAGGAGATCGAAGTATGAAGAAGCTGGTTTCTCTGCTGCTTACCATCGTGCTTCTAAGCACCTTGGTCGCCTCTTCCGCTTTTGCGGAGGATAAAGTGACCATCGAAATTCTGTCCCTCAAGAACGAGCAGGCTGCTCAGGATGCCTTCAACGAACTGTTTGCGGGCTTCCAGAAGCAGTACCCCAACGTGGAGTTCAATCTGCAGTCCATGACCTCGGATCAGCTCAAAACCACGATGCGTGCCCGCGCCGCTTCCGGCGATATGCCCGACATCGTAACGTGGATGAAGGAGTTTGAGCCGGAGTACCTTACGGACCTCAGCGGACAGGCTTTTCTTGCCAACCTGAATGCGGATACCGTGAAGGGCGCCAACGCCACCTACACCGACGGCATCTACGCCATGCCGATTGACAACGGCTACATCGGCATGTTCTATAACAAGGATGTGCTGGCGGCCAACAATGTTGCCCTGCCCACCACGCTTGCCGAACTGCGTACCGCCTGCGAAACCCTGAAGAACAACGGCGTTACCCCGTTCGCGACCGGCTGCCTGGACCTGTCTGTGCCCTACATCGGCCTGATCGGTCTGTTCGCGGAAACCGTATACGGCCAGATTCCGGACTGGAGCGCCAAACGTGACGCGGACGAAGTCACCTTCGCCACCAGCGCGGAATGGAAGCAGGCTTTCGACCTGCTCAAGGAATTTGTGTACGGCTATTCCGACCTGGACAACACCTTCAACATGAGCTACGACGACGCGGCGGCCAAGTTTGCCACCGGCGGCGCGGCCTTCTACATCCAGGGCAACTGGGCGCTCTCCGCGATCCGCACGGCCAACCCGGATGTGAACATGGGCATCTGCGCCATCCCGGTGTTTGACACCGCCGATCAGGCGAAGCTGCTGGCCTTCCCGGATACTTCGCTCAGCGTAACCAAAGATGCGAAGAACAAAGATATGGCCATGAAGTTCCTCGAGTACATGACCAGCGCGGAAGCCGGCGAAATCTGGAGCAAGGACGTAAAGGTTTCTTCCGCCGTGAACGGCGTGAACGTTGCTTACGACCCGATCGCTTCCGACATCAACAGCTACCTGAGCAGCGGCAAGTTCACCCCCTATGGTGACCGCGTGCTGCGCTCCGTGTTTACCGACAAACTGTGGGAAGATTACAGCAAAGTAATGCTGGATACCGAAACATGGGATCAGTTGGCAGCCGATCTGGACACCTTCTGGGTGAAGGCCCGCGACGGCAAGTAATCAACCGCACAACCGATCCGCTGCCCGGGGTGGGGACATCCCCATCCCGGGCAGCATTTTTTACCGGGAGAAATCCGCCGGCAGGGAGAGCGGCTTTCGTGCCTGACCCGTGCCCGGCGGCAGGGAACCCCTTGCCCGAAAGGATGCAGTATGATGAACCGCAAACGGAGAGACGCCGCTTTTTATCTGGCCATTCTGGCCCCCGCGCTGATACTGCTGGGCACGTTTTTTGTGGTGCCGGTGGTGCAAAGCCTGCTTTTATCGTTTACCGACGCGTACGGCATGAAGGCGACCTACAACTGGCTGGGCTTGTCCAACTACGTCGAGGCGCTGACGGATAACAGCTTTATCGGTACGATTTCCAACACTTTTAAGTATACGGTGGTGGCGGTGCTGGGCAGCAATCTGCTGGCGCTTGCCCTGGCCCTGATGCTGGATGGACCGATCCGTGGGCGCAACGTGCTGCGCGCCCTGTTTTTTATCCCGAATATCATGAGCCTGCTGGTGGTGGGCTATGTCTGGCGCTTCGTATACACAAGCGCTCTGCCGGAAATGCTGAAAGCTGCCGGAATGCAGACCGTGGCGGTGCTGGGCAGGCCGAAAACTGTGATCTACTACCTGTCGATCGTCGCCATCTGGAACTGTGCCGGATACTATATGATCATTTACCTCTCCTCGTTGCAGGGGATATCGGAAGACCTGCTGGAGGCTGCGCGCATTGACGGCGCGAACGGTTTCCATGTTCTGAAGGATATTAAACTGCCGCTGCTGGCTCCCACGATCATTACCTGCCTGATCCTTTCGGTGGCGGCACATATGAAGACGTTTGAAATTCCTTATACCATGACCTCCGGCGGTCCGGCGGGCGGCTCCATGACCATGGTGCTGAAAATTTATAACACGGCTTTTAACGCTAACCGCACAGGCTATGCTACGGCGCAGTCCACGATTCTGTTTATTCTGATCGCCGCGATCTCGTTCCTGCTGAACGGCGCGATGCGCAGAAGGGAGGAGAAGCTGTGATGAAGAAAGACCTTCGCTCCGGCCGCGTCGCGCACATTGCGCAGGTGCTGGCGGTATGGGCGCTGGCGGTGATTTTTGTGGCGCCACTGTACTTTGTGCTATTAAACTCGTTCAAGGATAAAAGCGAGATCATGGTTTCCGCGCTGAGCCTGCCCAAAGGTTTCAACTTGAGCAATTATGCCACGGTGCTTGGCAAGGATTTTTTCACCGCGTCGTTTTTCACCAGTGTGGGTATGGTGATCGCCACCACGTCGCTTACCTGTCTGGTGGCGGCGTTGGCCGGGTACGCGCTGGCACGCTGGCACAGCAAATTTGCCACAGGCCTTACGCTGCTGATTATGTCCACGCTGTTTGTGCCGTTTCAGGTGTATATGGTGTCGCTGATTATCATTGTAAAGCAGTTGGGGCTGACCGGCAACCTGATCGGGCTGTTGCTGGTGTATATCGCGCTGGGCATGCCGGTGCCGATCTTTCTGGTGCGCAGCTACGCCATGGGGATGAGCCTGGAGATTGAGGAGGCCGCCACCATCGACGGCTGCTCGCGGATGCACATGTTCTTTGCCGTGGTGTTGCCGCTGATGCGCCCCGTGATGGCAACCATCGCGGTGTTAAACGCCCTGTGGGTCTGGGGCGAGTTTCTGGTGGCATTTCTGGTGTACGGCACCAAGCAGCCCATGACGCTGCCGGTATCGCAGCAGTATTTTTACGGCACGTACAGCAACCAGTGGAACCTGATTCTGGCCGGGTTTGTGATTTCCACCGTGCCGATCGTGATTTTCTACATCGCGATGCAAAAAAACATCGTGAAGGGCATCGCGGCGGGTGCGGTAAAGGGGTGACCGACATGGAGCAAACCAGATTGATAAGCAAAATATCCCCCTCGATGATGTGCGCCGACCTGATGAATTTGGATAATCAGCTGTGCGCCATGCGGGACGCGGGTGTGGAGTACCTGCATGTGGACGTGATGGACGGCGTGTTTGTGCCAAATTACACGCTGGGCGTGGACTTTTGCAGTCGCCTGCACGACGCGACGCCTATTCCGCTGGACATCCACTTGATGGTTGCGGACCCCGAAGCGAAGATCGCGTGGTTTCCCATCCGCGAGGGCGACTATGTATCCGTGCATTTTGAGGCGGGTTACCATATTGCCCGCTCCCTGCAAACCATACGGGATCTGGGGGGTAAACCCATGCTGGCGCTTAACCCCGGCACCCCCGCCGACGCAATCCGCTGCCTGACCGACGAGCTGGACGGCGTGCTGGTGATGGCAGTGAACCCCGGCTTCGCGGGGCAGAAGTACATCCCCTCCACGACGGGGAAAATCCGGGAGGTGCGACGCATTCTGGACGAGGCGGGCAGGGAAGACGCGGAAATTGAAGTGGACGGTAACGTAAGCCTGCCCAACGCGCGCATCATGCGAAAAGCGGGTGCGGATATTTTTGTGGCGGGCACCTCCAGTGTGTTCCTGAAGGACGGCCGTATCGCCCAACATCTGGCGGAACTGCGCGAAGCCTGCCGCTAAGAAAAAAGCGACGCCGGCAGGGAACGGCAGGCCGTTTCCATTTGAACCGTCGGCGTTTTCCTAATATTGGAACCCCCGGCCCCATGCGGTCCGGGGGTTCAATTTGCCCCGGCGGCCGGAATTGCCGGGCATGGGTGGATGTTCCGCTCGATTCCGGGTGGTTTGTCGCATTTTGAAACCATCTTTGTCCCGAAGCAGGAATCCTTCTCCGGCACGGTGAAAAATGCTGCAAAGGCGTGCCCGTGCAACCGAAACGGCCGCGAAAGGACGGATGGTATGCAGATGGAGAATTCATTTCCGATACGCGGCGTGATCGAGGGCTACTATGGCAAACCGTGGACGGGGGACCAGCGCTGCGATCTGTTCACTTTTATGCGGGCGCAGGGCATGAACAGTTATTTTTATGCGGCCAAATATGACGCGTACCACCGGGAACGCTGGCAGGAGCTTTACCGCCCGGACGACCTGCGGGAGCTTCGCCGGGTGGCGGAACGCGCGGCGGCGTGCGGGGTGGATTTCTGGTACTGCATTGGGCCGGGCTTGACCTTCTGCTATAGCGATGAGGAAGATATGCGCCGCCTGCTGGCTAAAACCGGGCAGGTTTATGAATTGGGCATTCGCCATATCGGGCTGTTTCTGGACGATATTCCCTCCGAACTGCAACACGCGCGGGATGGCGAACGGTACGGGTCGCTGGCGAGCGCGCATATCGACCTGATTAACCGCTATCAGGCGCTTCTGCGGCAGAATTTTGCGGAGCCGATCACGCTTTGCGTATGCCCCTGGCAGTACTGCGGCACCGGGGAAGAGGAGTATATTTCGGAACTGGGCAGAGGAATCGCGCCGGAAGTGCGGCTCTTCTGGACCGGGCCGCAGGTATGCTCCCAAACGCTTACCGGGGAGCAGGCTGTCCGCTTTGCAGCCGCGACGGGGCATCCGCCGCTGTATTGGGATAACTATCCGGTGAACGATTCGGGAATGTACCGTGAAATGCACCTTGCCCCGCTGGAAGGGCGCAGCGCGGACCTTGGGACGCATTGCGACGGATATGTATGCAACGGCATGGAGTATTACGAATGCACCAAACTGGTGCTGTACACGGTGGCGGCCTACCTGCGCGACCCGGCAGGGTACCAACCGGACGCGGCCTGGGAAAAGGCGCTCACCGACGCGCTGGGCGAGGCGGGATCATCGTTTCTGCTGTTTACGGATCATACGAGGCGTTCCTGCCTGCGGGAAAGCAATTCTCACAACCTCAACGCCATGCTGCAGCGGCTTCGCAAGGCGCTGATTCTGAGGCAGGGGGAGGATGCGAAGCGGGAGCTGAACGGATACCTGCGGCAGATGGATCAGCTGGATATCTGCTTTGCGGAAGGCAAGTTTCCACAGGCACTGTGTGACGAACTGAAACCGTGGATTCGCAAATTTGACAAAATGCACCGTGTGCTACGCCTCACGGCGGAGTATCTGGCTTTGCCCTCGCGGGTGACGGCGGACTGGATGGAGGACGAACTGAGCGCCATGCGAGCGATGCCGGTGGATTACGGGGACAGCGTACTGGAACAAACCCTGGGAGAAATCACGAGAAGCCTCGTGCCGTTTGGCAAGGTGTAAATCCGCAGATCGTCCGGGAGTACGGGTATGTAAGGAAAGCCACCGGTTCCACCTCTGCCCTGCGGATAAACGGCCAATGTGACCCGAGTAAATGATGAAAAGTAAAATATTGAAATAACAGACGCCGCCGGTTTACGACCGTTGCGGCGCCGTTGTATAATAGTACCGAAATACGGAACCATATCCCGTGTGAAACCACCGAATACAGTTGCTTTGCTCTCGTTGGAACTGGATGACATCTCCGACCCCTATCCGTAATCTGACCCGATTGTATCACCAATGGCAGGAACAGCGCTGGCTGGAAACAGGTAACTGTGGAGGAACAGAATATGCGGAAACTGAAAAGACTTGCTTTTTGGACCGTGACGGTTATGACGGCGGTTCTTCTTTGCGCCCCCGCGCTGGCGTGGGAATCACCCTGCATCGAACCGCCTTACGGCTGGCAGTATCAGGATGACAACCGCTCGATTGTCATCAATCAGGTGAATGGAAACGGAATCACCTATTTTGTGGCCGACGTGCAGTTAAGCCAGGTATCGGGCTTTCAGACGGCGCTGGATAACAGCGGGAAAACCGTATCCAGCCTGGCAACGGCGGCAGGCGCGGTGCTGGCCATCAACGGGGACGATTGCGGCACACACGATCATGGGA
>DAOPZG010000095.1:0-10007 GCA_035353235.1 Candidatus Limiplasma sp. | reverse complement strand
CCCCTGGTACGGCGGCCCGTCGACTGGCGCGCCTTTCTTTATCCAGAAAGGACGTTTCATCTCCGACACAGGTCGGATGCCCACGAACGAAAAGCAATGGCTGCTCGGCAGCGATCATTATCTGGCCGCCAACGAGTACGTGCCTTATCCGGGCGACTACATCTGGTTTTATTATCACAGCCGCAGCGAGGGAACCGACCATGTGGCTCTTGTAGAAGGCGTCAGCCGTGACGACGGCGGCAGTATCCTTGTGCATGTCATAGAGGGTAACAATCCGGATCGTGTGCAGCGCGCAACCTATTCGCTTTCCGATCAGCGGATTTATGGCTTTGGTACGCCTGTGAAAAGGGCGTATACCAACCTGCGTTTATATAACAACAATGACGATGTACAGGCTTTGCAGAATGATATGATCTCGCTGGGCCTGTATACGGCGGAAACGGGACGCGACGGCTATTTCACCGAAGCCCTGCAGACCGCTGTGAAAGCACTTCAGAAAGAAAACGGCCTGACTGTGAGCGGTATCGTGGACATGGACACACGCAACCTTATCAATACACTGCTTGCAAACAGCGACACGCAAGACGTTTCCGCATCTAATTCATAACATACGTTACAACACTCCCGCAAATCCAAACCTGCCTTACTTTCAGTTTGGCTCGCCCTTTCCCCAGCGATTGACATCCAGAGGCATAATCGCTATAATTTCATAGGTGACAGGTTTTAGGCAATGTCGAAATGACTGCGTTTCGCTTGTGAAAACCGCTCTTGAACCGTTCCTTCCAGCCCGCCCTTTTATGGGAAACGCTCCCAGCGGCTTAATGTGAACGGATTTTTTCGTGCCTGTGGTATTCGAAGTTTCTGCCTGTGCGGTTCTTCCCCGGAGAAGCACCGTAACATCCAATCGGAGATGGAATCATGTCGAAAAACAACCGGCGGTTGCTGACCATACTGGACGTGCTGACGGACGGTATCATCGTGTTGTTTTCCTACTGGTTTTCTGCCTGGCTCTGGCTGGACGCCATAAAAAACTTCAGTGGTAACATGGCCGCTATCCGCTCCTGGCGGGAAGGGATCAGCGTTGCAGCGGTCTTATATACAGTTGCCATGCTCCTGCTTTTAGCCTTATTCGGTTTATATAATAAACCTCGCTTTCACCGTACGCGTCATGAGACCTTTGCGATTCTGGAAGCAAACGTTTTAGGGATTCTTGGGATCGGCACCCTGCTATTCCTGCTGAAACTTCAGGATTTTTCCCGCGGCGTACTGGCTGCTTTCCTGATTACCAATTCCTTGGCGCTCTGCGGGAAACGCGCGCTGATCCGCGCGCTTCTTTTGCGGCTGCGGGACAGAGGGCACTTCGTAAAGCATGTGATTATCGTAGGTACTGCGTCGCTTGCATGCCAGTATGCGAATAATGTTGCTCAAGAAAAGCAGTATGAGTATACAATCGCCGGTTTTATCGGCACCACACACCCGGACCTCAATCATCCCTATTTAGGAAGCTTCGACCATCTGGAATCTCACCTGCAAAGCGCGGAAATCGACGAAGTGATTATAGCGCTGGAACCGGAAGAAACCAGCTGGATTAAACCGGTGATCTCCACCTGTGAGAAATGCGGCACCAAGGTGTCTGTGATTCCCTTTTATAACGACATTATCCCCCCAAATCCCGCCATAGAGATCGTCGGCGATACGATGCTGATTAATCTGCGCAGCAACCCGCTGGATAATCTGGGGTATGCTTTTCTCAAGCGTTCGTTTGACATTATCGCCGGATCGCTTTTAATCGTTCTCCTCTCTGTTCCGTTTCTGCTTATCGCTATCGGGATCAAGCTGAGCAGTCCTGGGCCGGTTTTCTTCCGCCAGCAGCGGGTTGGTCGCAATAAACGTTGGTTCCAGATGTACAAGTTTCGCAGTATGCGGGTGAACACCGACCAGGACACGGCATGGACGACCAACGACGACCCCCGCAAGACGCGCTTCGGCAGCTTTCTGCGAAAATACAGCATCGACGAACTGCCCCAACTGTTTAACGTCGTCAAAGGCGATATGAGCCTGATCGGCCCGCGCCCGGAAATCCCTTATTACGTGGAACAGTTTAAGGAAGGGATTCCCCTGTACATGGTTAAGCATCAGGTGCGTCCCGGCATGACCGGTTGGGCGCAGGTGAACGGATACCGGGGCGATACCAGCATCTCCAAACGCATCGAGTACGATATCTGGTATATTGAGCACTGGAGCATCGCGCTGGACCTGAAGATACTGTTGCGAACGCTCTTCGGAGGCTGGATCAATCACGAGACCCTCGTGAAAACAAAATAGCGTTTAAAGGAGAGCACATGAGTTTGGAGCGCAATTCACAAGCAAACCGTATCTGGAGAAGCTTGTTAGTCCCGATGATCGCCCTGTGGTTTTCAGCCATCCTGTTCAGCTGGTTTTCTCCGGAACGCGGCGTATTGTTGATTCGTAATCTTCTGCTTCCCGTGCTTCTCATGTATTCCGGGGCGTGGCTGATGAAGCAAGGAAAGGCTTACCACACAGAGGAACTGCTGCTGTTTGTTCTTGCGATCTGGTATATTATTACCCGGATGCTGAATGGCAGCCACTACCTTGAGACAGACGCTGATTTTGCCTGCCAGCTGGTTGTGATGGTTTGCGTGGCGTTCCCGCTGGCGGATAATCTGGGCGCACGTCGCGACCGGGGTCTGCAACTGCTGGCAGCGTTGTTTGCAGGTGCCCTGAGCGTGATCGCATGGATTGCCGTCATCGCAACGGTGCTTCGCACCCCTTTCCAGAGCCCGCTGAGCAATCTGGTAATCGGCGTCAACGATATCTACGCAAATCCCGCCCGTCTGAACGTGCTGGATATGCACCCCAACATCGCGGGCGCGACCTTCTGCCTTGCTTTTGGGCTAACTCTGTATCTGCTGACAGCCCTGAAAAGCAAGTGGCGTTTTCTCCCCTGCGTACTTGCAGCGATCGGCTTATTCGCCGCAGTAGCGTTAACGCTTAGCCGTACCGCGATGATTGTGCTTTCGCTTGAGTTTGGCGGTTTCGGCTATCTTCTGCTGATGCGCAAGCTGAAACTGAACAACCGTTTCCTTCAGGTATTAATTTCCCTGCTGGCCTGCGTTTTGTTGGCGATCGCCTCCTTCGCGGGGCTGTACCGTTCCATCTCCGGGATGGATGCGCTCTCAAGCGCACTCTCCCCCCGTCAGAGTACCGCTTCCGTATCTGAGACCGTAGCTTCCGATACGTCCGCGCAGGCTGCCAATCCGGCCTCGCAACCTGCGGATCATGGCTCCATTGTGGATCAGAGCCGCCTCAACGACGATGTAGGCACCTTTGCCGGTCGGTTGAACGATATTTACCCCAGTGTCATCCCCGTGATGCAGAAGCGACCGATTACTTTACTGATTGGCAACGCGACCGATAAGGTGATCACCGAAGCCAACCGAATCACCGGACGTTATCTCTATCACTGGCATAATTCGTTTCTGCAAACCCTGATGACAGCCGGCCTGCCCGCACTGCTGGCGGTGCTCGCCTTTACGGTTCTTCTGGTGATACAGGCGGGAAAACTTGTATTTTCTCGCAAAGCCACTTTGGCTGCGCAGGTGTTGGTACTCCCGGTTGCCGGGGTATTCCTGCACTCGATGCTTGAAAACCTGCTGTTCGTTAACGTCAGCCTGCCCAACCTGTTGTTCATTCTGCTCTCCGGTTTTATCTTCTCGTACGGCAGAGAAAGCGGCGCAAAGAAATAACAGGCCGCCTCGCCTCCATCCGCCGTATAAAAACCGCCGAAGCGTCTGCTGTCGGCGGTTTTTACAGTGATACATTCAGTTCCCGATCCGGGCATTGCAGAATACCGAGCCGGAAATCTTCAGAGGCTTCTCTCATACGCTTCGGATAGCGTTCTGACCATTACCGCGGCCATCCTCATGCCTCCGCAGCGCTTTCATCCTCCATAAAGCGGTACTGCGCCTCGCAAAGACTGCGATACAGGCCGTCGGGGAGCGTCATCAATTCTTCGTGCGTTCCGGATTCGGCAATCGCATGATCCTGCACCACCATAATTCGATCCGCGCGGCGGATAGTGGAAAGCCGATGCGCGATCACAAAGCTGGTGCGGTTTTTGAGAAGCACCTCCAACGCTTTCTGGATCAGCATCTCCGTATGGGTGTCGATAGAGGATGTTGCCTCATCCAGAATCAGTACCCGCGGGTCATTGAGCAATGCCCGCGCGAAGGAAATCAGCTGCTTTTGTCCGGTGGACAGCGTGGAGCCGCGTTCGTTCACCTCAGTCCGATACCCTTTAGGCAATTTTTCGATAAAATCATGCGCATGCACCGCTTTCGCCGCTTCGATCACTTCTTCCTCCGTGGCGTCCAGACGTCCGTACCGGATGTTGTCCAGAATCGTTCCGCTGAATATGAAGCTGTCCTGAAGCATTACGGACATTTGTCTGCGCAGGGATTGCAGTTTCACATCCCGTACGTCGTAACCGTCAATCTTCAGCGATCCGTCCGTTACGTCGTAGAATCGGCTGATCAGGCTGACGATCGTGCTTTTCCCCGCGCCGGTCGGCCCTACCAGCGCGATGGTCTGTCCCGGTTGAACTGTAAAGGATACGTCTTCCAGCACCGGCTGTTCCGGATCATATCCGAAGCTGACATGGTCAAAGGTAATCGCGCCGCGAATCGGTGGCAGCTCCGGCAGATCGTCCCGTTTGTCAAACACCTGCGGTTTGGTGTCCATGATTTCAAAGATGCGTTCCATGGACGCCATGGCGGTCAGGATACTGTTGTAGAAGTTGGATACGTTGTTGATCGGCTCCCAGAATCGCCCCAGATACCACAGGATCGCCAGCAAATCGGCCAGCGACAGCGCGTTCACTGCACCTACCGGGCCCATCAGCAGCACGCCCACAATATAGACCGCCGCGGTGCTGAAGGCGCTTAAAGTGTCAATATAGGGCCAGAAAAGGTTGTTGATTCCTACCGCGCGTAACCAGCTCTTCTTAATATCCTGGTTGGTTTCGTCGAAAATCTCTTTGTTCAGGTCTTCCCGTACGAAGGTTTGCGTCACCCGCATCCCGGACAGGCTTTCGTGCAGGTAACCGTTCATTGTGCTGGTTTTCATCCGCACCACCTGCCACGCTCTGCGCATGCGTGTTTTCAGGCTGGTGATAATGAGGAACAGGATGATCAGCGAGGCCATCGCCAGAAGCGTGAGCTTCCAGTTGATCGCCAGCATGATGATTACCAGCAGGACCAACGTCAGACAATCCACAATCACGTTGATGATCCCGCCGGTAAACAGGTCGTTCAGGCTGTTGACGTCGTTGATGACGCGCACCATGATTTTACCTGCCGAGCGGCTGTCGAAAAATGGAAGGGACAGCGACTGGATATGGTCAAACAGGTCCTGCCGTAACGTGGCAATTGCTTTTCGGCCGGAAACATCCATGGTTTTTACACGCAGGCTGAGGCAAACGCCTCCCACCACTACAGCGAGGATCATGCCCAGAAACACGTAGGGGATGTCCGTGTAATCCCCCGCCGTAAGCATCCCGATCGCGCGGCTCATCAGATAAGGGCTTACAAGCGATGCTCCGGATGCAACGATCATCAGGGTAAGCGCAATCGCCATCTGCCTGCGGTAGGGTTTCAGGTAGCTTAAAAGGCGGAAGAACTGTTTTCGGTCAAACGGGGCTTCCAGCTCTTCATCATCCAGATTCCGCAATCTCGTCATTCCTGCTCACCTGCCTTTTCCGCAGTCACAAAATCCCGCGTCTGGTCGCGGTAAATCGACGCGTACAGGCCGTTTTGTCTTAACAGTTCCCGGTGGGAACCGCGCTCGGCAATCCGTCCATGATCCAGCACAATAATCTGGTCGGCTTTACGCACGGACGAAATACGGTGTGCGATGATAAAGGTAGTTCTGCCCTTCATCACCCGGCCCAACGCCTTTTGAATTTCCGCTTCCGTTTCCATGTCCACGGCGGATGTGGCATCGTCCAGAACCAGTATCGACGGGTTATACAAAATCGCCCGTGCCAGCGCCACGCGCTGTTTCTGCCCGCCGGACAGGCCCATGCCCCGTTCCCCTACGACGGTATCATATCCCTGCGGGGTTTGCAGAATAAATTCCTCCGCCTGCGCCGCGCGCGCCGCGGCCTCCACCGCATCCTGCGGTGCGTCCGGACGCCCGAAACGGATGTTATTGGCGATGGTTTCGCTAAACAGGAAGGTTTCCTGCATCACCACGCCGATGGAGTCCCGCAGGTCGTGCAGATTCTGCCTGCGGATATCCACGCCGTCGACGGATACGCTTCCCTCCGCCACGTCGTAATACCGGCCCAGCATGGTAACCAGCGTTGTTTTCCCCGAGCCTGTCGCGCCCATGACCGCGATCACCTGCCCGGGCTCCACGTGCAGGTCAATATCGCTGAGTATCTCTTTATCGCCATACTTGAAAGTAACATGGCTGATGTCCACCCGGCCTTCCCGTCTGGCGGGTTTTTCCGGATTCTCCGGGTTGCGCACCTTGGAACCGAGGTCGAGGTAGTAAATCAGCTTCTCGGAGGAGACAAGGCCGTTGGTGATCAGGTTGACAAAACTGGCCACCTGCCGCATCGGAGCAATCAGCATCCACACGAAGCCCGTTGCTCCGACAAGCGTACCAATGTCGATTTCTCCCCGGTGCATCAGTACCGCGCCGGCCAGAATCAGCACGGGGGTCGCCAGCCCCGCAATGGTATCCATCAGCGGGAAGAAGGTGCTCCACAGGCGCGTAACCACCAGGTTAAACTGCAATACTTTGTTATTTTCCGTTGCGAAAGCCTGTTTCTCGTACTCTTCCCGGGCGAAAGCTTTCACCACGCGCACACCGGAAATGTTTTCCTGCGTGCGTGTATTCAGCACCGCGTTCTGCTCGCGAACCGCCATATGAGCCGGGCGGATTTTCCCATGCAGTTTCGTTGCGACCAGCGCCACCGCCGGGCAGAAGCACAGCATCAGCAGGGTGAGCCGCCAGCTCATCAGGCTCATGCCGATCAGAGACAGCACGAACATCAACAGGCTTTCCAGCATTCCCACCACGCCGTTGACTACCAGCACGCGCACGCCTTCAATGTCTCCGGTCATCCGGCTCATAATTTCGCCAATATGGTGGGTATCGTAAAAGGCATACGAAAGCTCCTGCATATGGCCGTACAGGCCCGTACGCAGGTCATACACCACGCTTTGGGACACTTCCTCAATCAGCATGCCCCGTTTATACATCATCAGGCTTCGCAGAGCGGTCATCACAATTAACAGGGCGCACAGTTGCAATAGCAGTGTCATGTTGCGGTTGGGCAGTACGTCGTTCACCACTGCCTGTGTTATGTAAGGAACGATCATCCTGAACGCCGTCATGGCAAAGAGCAGAACAATGCAGATCGCCAGCTTTTTTCGATAGGGTCGTAACCATCCCAGCACACGTCGAAAAGTATCCATAATTCCTCCGGGAGTGCGGCGCCGGATTTGGCGAATTCGGACAGCCACCCTTCCCCGTATCGTTGTGTTCCGTTGTAACGATTCCGTTCTTGTAGCGGACACTCCTCTCCGTTTCTGTCCGCTTAGTCAGTATGCAATAGTTTAGGAGGGAATCCGACGGAAGTCAATACACAATGCTTGTCTTTTTTTACGATTGCATAACCATTTCTTTCTGGCATACAGCAAACCCCCGGAGCGTCTGGTTCCGGGGGTTCAGGGTGTATTACCGTTCAAATGGAGACACGGTGTTTCAGGAAAGTACCGTCTTCCAGTTCGTCAAATGCGCGGTTCAGTTCCGCCTGCGTATTCATCACAATCGGGCCGCCCCATGCGATCGGTTCATGCAAAGGGCGACCGGAAAAGAATATGAAACGCAGGTTCTCCCTTTGTGTCGCCTGCACTTCGATTTCATCCCCCTGCCCAAACAGCACAGCGGTTTTTACCGGGATTTCCCGCCCATTCACCACACCATCCCCTTCGATCAAGAAGGTAAATACCGTTTCATCCGGATGGACAGGCAGCCGAATGCTATGGCCCGCGGGAAGCGCAACATCCCATACCGAGGCGGGGATATGTTGCGGCTTGATCCCACTTTGGCCCTCCAGTGTGCCGGAAAGCACCCGCACATCCGCCCCATCCACACGCACAACCGTCATGTCCTTCTGCGTAATGGCCAGATAGTGCGGCATATCCATTTTTTCCGCCGCCGGCATATTAAGCCATAGTTGAAAGCCCAGCATTCGTTCTGCAGGCTTGGGCATTTCCTGATGCAGGATTCCGCTGCCAGCCGTCATCCACTGGCACTCCCCCGAATGGATCACGCCCTTATTACCCAGCGTGTCCTGATGCTCGATCCGGCCTGAAATCAGGTAGGTAAGCGTTTCGATTCCCCGATGCGGATGCATCGGAAATCCCGCGATATAATCCGCCGGGTCGGTCGAATCAAACGAGTCCAGCATCAGGAAAGGATCAAACTCCCGCACATTGGCGTTGCCCAGCACCCGCACCAGCCGAACCCCGGCGCCATCAACGGCGCGCATACCCCGTACTGTCTGTACAATCTCCCGCTTCAATAATCATTCCTCCTGTTCACCAGTCGCTACAGTTTGTGTTTCAAACAAGTATCCGGTCATGGAAAGCGAACCCAGCACCCGCGCATCGTTAAATACGCGAACGTTATCCCCCTCGTCGCTCGCGCCAAGCGCATACAGCAGCGGTGCGAAATGATCCGGCGTCGGAAACGCCAGCGACGCCGACGCGCCCGCCCGGTGGTAATCAATCACGTTCTCCGCATGGCGGGCCAAAACATTCGCCCTGATATACGCGTCAAACTCGTCCGCCCACGGGAACCCGCCGCGCATGTCCCAGGCGACACGGCCCAGATGATGCACCACGTTACCGCTGCCAAAGATCAGGATTCCCTGTTCCCGAAGCGGGGCCAGGTACTTTCCCATCTCAAAATAATCGCGCATGGAGGCGTTCGCGTCCACGCTGAGTTGTACCACCGGAATATCCGCCGCCGGAAACATCCAGTTCAGCACCGACCAGGTGCCGTGATCCAACCCCCACGTAGCATCCGCCTGCACCCTGTCTCCCAGCGCTTTTCGCACCTGTGCCGCAAGTGCGGGCGAACCCGGTGCATCGTATCGCACCCGGTACAGTTCCGCCGGGAAACCGTACATATCATAGATCATGCGCGGCTGTTCGGCGTCCGATACCCGTGTGCCCCGTGTATACCAGTGCGCCGAAACAGACAGGATTGCCTCCGGTTTGGGGATTTCCACCCCGATCCTTTGCCACTCTTCGGTAAATGGGTTGCTTTCAATCGCGTTCATCGGGGACCCGTGCCCCACAAACACCACCGGCATCCGACTCATTCGCGCACCTCCTCGTTTATTCTTCTTGTGTTAATATACCCAGAAACGGGAAAAGTGAGACAGGAAATTCTTACCACCACTCTCGATCTAGAATAATCGGATTCGTTCTGGGGTATAGTGGATTTTGTTGATATTTTGTGGATACTCGTGATAAAATTCATCAGGGTGATTATTGTGGAAATGATTATTGCGATTTTAGGAGCAACATCTGCAATTCTAGTATCTGTTATTGGTGCATTCTTCACATATAGAAATAGCAATATGCTTCAGTTACGGAAGCTGAAAGAAGAGCAATATGTATCGTATATTGAAGCGCTGCATAATTTGGGAGCTCAGAATAGTAACCAAGACGCAGTAACGCAATATACATATCATCGAGATCGATTATTGATAATTGGTAGTGAACAGGTTGTTGAGAGTATTTTGCGTTATGAAAACGAGGCTGTTGGAAAAGAAAACGAACTCCATGATAAGTACCTTACAGATATTGTTAAGGCCATTAGGAAAGATCTGAAAATTAAGGATAAAAACTGAAGTGTACCCCATGTCAAGTACAAAATTTGCTTAGTGGTAGTTCGTCCGCGAC
>DAOPZG010000094.1:0-10180 GCA_035353235.1 Candidatus Limiplasma sp. | reverse complement strand
CGGACGACCCATGCGGTGGCGGAGAGTGCGGCGTTTGCCGAAAGCTCGAATTATACCGCAAAAACAGACGCGATTGCCGCGGGCGGTTCTTCTTCGGCATTGCCGTCGGTGCTGAATACGCTGGAGTTGGACAAGCCCGCCCTGATCCTGACCGATTTTGAGGCGGATGGACTAAAATTGCCATCCACGGAGTATCAAAAACCGCTGAACCGGATCTACGGCAAGGGTTTATGTATTTCCGTGGTTGCGATGAAGGGCGCGTATTCCGGCATTCTGTACAATTACCTCAACGATGGTGATAACTATGCTTATGGAACGACGAATAATAGTACAAAACAGATGATTGAGAAGAACAAATATCAGTATCGCGCGCGCTCGTTCTACGCAGTCATCGTTGGAACCGGCAGGCAATGTGCCGAATTGTCCGCTCAAATGATTGCCGCTTACAACAACTTTTGCACCCGCAGGATTGTCGCTCCGTTCGCTCATCTGACCCATGCGGATATGCGCGTGGAGGACTTTGTAGCCAGTGAAACAGCCAACTACCGGCTAAACGAGCAGTACGCCCCGGTGAAATCCGTGGATGGGAAAGAGGCGTCTGTGGTGTCTGCCTCAGGAATGACCCGGATTGTAGAAGCAACGCCGACACCGGCCGTGGACGGCGCGGCGGTCTCTGATACCAGCACGACGAGTAATGGGATTCCGCAATATCTCATCCGGAAGAAGAGCGACCTGCAAACCGCGACGCTGACACTGCGCGTTTCGCCCCCCTCCGAGTCCTACGCGGATACGTATGCCAGCGATTCGTTTGCGGTAGAACCAATCGGGCTTTCCGTAATCAAACAGAATCACGTGGAAGCCGTAAACGCGTCCGGGGTTACGCCCGCGGCCACCGTTTACGATCGGCCCGGTATCCTGCTTGCGAGGGGCGGCCGGTATGTGGAGCTGATGGAAAAGGAGATTCAACCTGCTGAAGCCGGGTACGGCTGGTTTACCTGCCCGGAGGTTAAGGGAGATGCGAACGGCGTCACCCTGACGCTGAAGGTGAACGCAGCGGAGGCGGCGGCTGGTTTGTACCGGGTGAAACTGCCTGTGTACTGCCTGCATGACACCCGTGTGAAGGGGCAGGGCGACGAATCTTGGATAGACGATTGGACGGTGAAACAGAGCAACTTAAGCGGCAACGGGAAGGTTCAAAACACGGCGGCGAAGACGGCGAACCTGCAGCAGCAGCTGGAACAGTTTCGTATACAGAACGTAAAACAGAGTGGCCAAAAGCCTGTACAGATTGCCGAACTGACCGTCTGCATCGAAATACAGTAAAGGGGCGGATGAACTATGTGGAAACGCTTTTCGGGCTGGCTGGTGCGCTACTCCCCTTCGATCATACTGATCCTTGAAATGGCGCTTCTGTACTGGGTGGCGCTGGCCCTGCTGTTTCAGGCGGTATGGCCGAATGTATATTCAAATGCCGAACCGGTGCAGTCGGTGCTTACAGCTGCCGCGGATCGTATGGCCGAGCGTGCGGCGTTCCGCACAAATCTCCAAAATGCGTTGATATGGATGGGTGTCGCCGCGCTGATCCTTTATGTGATTTATTCTGCAAACGGGATGCTGCATATGTCCCATGACGCGCATGTGAGATTCAGCAAGCGTTTCCGCGGCGCGACCCACAGCTGCTACTTTGTGCTGATGGTTAATGTGTGCGCCGATTACTTCGTACTGCCGTGGGCGAATCAGGGCTGGATATGGCTGCGAAGCGGCCTGACGGTATTGGGTATTCTGCTTTATCTCGGCTTTTTAATCGGGATGGGAGCCGGTTACCTTAAAAACCAGTCCACGGAGAAGTATAGAAGCGCTTATCTGCCCGCGGTCAGTCTGCTGTTCTCGGTCGTCTTTGCTACCCTGATGAAGACTTTCGATGGGATCGGTATGGCGCTGCGCGATATCTGGCAGTATATTTTTCTGCACCGGACGATTCCGCAGATCAGCCTTCCCAACACGTATTATGTGCTTTCGCAGCCAGTGGATTATCTGCTGCCACTTACGCTGTTGTTTTTATGGCTGCTTTTGTATCTTGCGATGAAATTCGCCTCTCCGTTGGCGGCGAACACATCGGAGGGCGGCCGTATATACTCCGCGGTAAAGCTGTAATTCCACAAAACGGGGGGGATAAGCCATGGATGATTTATTTCTGGTCTGTCTGGGCGGCAGCGGGAGCAAAATACTGGAGGCGGTCGCCCATATGGCCGCGCTGAACCTGTGGGAGGAAGCGACGCTTCACCTGCTGATAGTGGACGTGGACGGCGGAAACGGCAACATGCAGCGGGCCGTGAGAACCGTGGAATATTATGAAAAAGTGCGGAAAATGGAGGTGGATTGCGGGCAAACCTGCAAGCTCTTCCGTTCGGAGATGAAACTGCATACATGGACGCCGACGCCCCCGGATATTAATCTGTCCATGATGGAGAAGAACGTCACAGATGAAAGCAGCCTGCTGGGACGTTTTCTGTTCACCGAAGACGAACGCGTGATGGGGACTGAAAACGGGTTTAAGGGGCACCCGAACATCGGGGTGCTGTTTATGCAAAGCATTATCTCGAACCGCAACGAGCAGACAAAGGATGGGCTGGAGGATTTTATTGCGGAGGCGCTCCACATTCAGCCGGATCGTATTCTGTTGGCCGGTTCCTGTTACGGGGGCACCGGCGCGTCGTGTATCCCGATTCTCGGGCGTTACCTGCGCTCCCGCCTTGGGGATAAGATAGCCATGGGGCTTCTGGTGATGCTGCCCAGTTTTTCGCTGATCAAGGATTCGGAACTGGCGATTGACCCGGACAGCCGGGAGTTTCCCGACCGCGTAAAAACGGTGCTGAGCACGTATATCTCCGAAGACATTCTGGAGTATCGTCCGCAGGCGACCCGGGGAACGGATACCCTGCCGATGTACGAGAAAATCTACCTGCTGGGCTCGCCGGAACCAATCCCTTTTCCGCAATACGCTGCCGGGCACAGCCTGCAACAGAACCCCGCCACATTCTTTGACTGGTTTGCCTGTATGGCGATACGGGATTATCAGATGAGCGGGACGCCCAAAGAATGTAACGTTTATACGGCCTGGATGTCGCAAGGACCATGGAACTGGAACCGCTTTGATCCGAAATTGTGCCGGCAGCTGGAGATGAAGGCCAACAAACTGATGATCGCCGCGGGACTGTACCTGTCCGAAATCCATGGTCCCATGGGCAGCCGATTGAATGCGCCCAACCGAAAACATCCTAATTGGCTGTCCCTCTATTTCCAGAATGTGCCGGTCACCGATCAGCAACTCCTCTCCACCCAAATGAGCAACTTTGCCGAATATGTGGCGATGGTGGTGTTGTGGTTCTACCAGATTGTGATGTACCTGCCGGGCAGGTTGTTTCCGGACATGACGAATGAGCGATTCGATTGCGGCCTCAGCCCGGAACAGATGGAGAAAAAGGTTGAGAAGCTGCAACTGTCGCTGACCGGGGAAGAACAGAAGAGCCTGTTCATGCTGTACTATCAGCAGTTCTTTAACCCGGTGGCTCTTTTACATATGGAGAAGCTTCGGCAGCGCTTCTGGCCGGATGGGAATACCCGGGATGGAAAAACGGAGGATGAGCATGAAAACGTGATTCGTGCTTTTCAGCAGATCGTGCGGGACGGCTGGGGCGCGGATGAAGAAAAAACACTTGGGGTGCTGTTGTGTTGCATCACCCGCAACCGTTATTACCCCAACGCGACGGCTGACCAGCTGATGGGCCGGATTTACGAGAATCGGGTTTATACCGGAAACTCGGACGATGCGGTGCCTGCATTGCTGCGCAGAATGTTTGCGATGATCGACAGTATGGCAAGGGGATGAGCGATATGGAAAAAACCAGAAAGACCCGCGGCAAAACGGAGAACCCAGCCCTGGTAGCCCTGCTTTCCAACATCAATGAAAAAGATGGGCTGGGCTTAAATTCCCGCAACCCCGGAGGCTTCAGCGCTGTAGACCGTAACGCAAAGGATGAAGCGCTGTCGGATATAGAGTTTGTGGTAAGCACGATGGTGGGCAAAGCCAGCGAACGGAACAGCATCCCGGACGTACGGGCGCAGAGCCTCTGTTTCCGCTTTATGCTGCGCAACTGCAACGGTGGAAACCCCGCAATCGAAGACGCACGAAACCAATGGCGCGGCGCGCTGTGGGCGTATATCCTGTGCCCGCTGATGATGTTCCCCTTTCCCGACTTGCACTGGAAGAAGGTAAGCGGGCGGGAAATCGAAGAGGAACATAACGCGCTGGGCAAAGCGTTGTTGGAATGTCTTCCCTCCCCCAATACGGCGGAATGGAGATTTTTAACGGTCTTGCAGGATCGGGTGGAAATCCCCCTGCTGGACTTTTCCGCGGATCAGCTCACAATTCCCTCCACTTCGCTGGATGAAGCGAGAATACTGCAAACGGTTTTCCCCTGGGTGGAGGACGGCAAACATTTTTCCGATCCGCTGAAGATGATGAGCCCGGAAGCGCTGGCGTATGCGGATCAATGGCTGGAAAACAGACTGGCTGCCGGTGCGGGTATGGCGCAGCAGGCGACGCAGCAGTATCGGGGCAGGGTGCAGGTGCGGATGGGCGAGCTGGACGGAGCCCTTGCTTTTGAGGATGTATGGGAGACTGTGCTTCAGGCGTTATTACTGCGCGATCTGGTAGAAACAGAAGTGTCTGTGTTCAGCCTGACCAGAAAACTGAAGGGTAAGGCGTTGGAAACCATGAACCGGGACGCGCCCGCGGACAGCGCGCCGATGCGCACATGGGATGCGATCACCGACAAATTCGCTTACGGTATTATGCTGGGCGGGAAATTCGTCGGTTTTCTGGACCGGGAAAGCCTCCTCTGGATGCCCACACCCGGCTACCTGAAACAGACGGACACGTTCCGCAACGTAAGGGCAATTCTGGATAAAGAACTGGACGATGAAAAAATTCGCGCCGTTTGCCGGAGCCGGATGCAACGTCTGCTAATGAACTTTAACAACCTGCCGGATTTACGGCAGAATGCCCTGCTTGCCTCATGCGGGGCTTGCGATCCGTTGAAGACATACGCGTTTTTTCCTGATGTAAAAAGGATGGAACATAACGACGTTGCGCTGCTGGAACCCAGGTTTGATGCGATGAGTCGTCTTTGTGGACACAACAGCTCTGACCGTGATATATTCTCGCAGATGATTTGCCTTTACACTAACGGGAGTGAGCAGGTTTATGGAAATGAGCGCTTTAACCGTTGGGCTGTTGTACATGGCGACCGGGGGGACGCCCCGGGAGGTGAGCAGAATGCGGTGGAGCGCGCTCTGCTGCCGCTTTCGGCCTGCGGTGCAACCATTGTGCGAAACGGAGACGCGCTGAACTATATAACGACGCTGGAGATTACCCGTACCGCCCAGCCGCGGGAAGTGCGCGTAACCCTGCGGGTGATTCAGGGTATCGTGGTTTATGAGTGGAGCAATCTTTACGAGGGGAAGAGCATCCGTATTTGCGACGCCACGGAGATGCCGGCGGTCTGTACCTGGCCAAACAGTGCTGTGCAGCCGGGGCAACCGCCCTGGAAAACATATTATACCTATGTGAACTTCCCGGAGGCGAAGCAACCCAACCGCGATACCGCAACGGTGTACGACGCGGGCGGGCAGCAGATCAGCCGGAGGGGCGCGCCGCTGATTTCCCTGCGCAATGGCGAGGTAATCTTTACCTGGCAGACCCACGCGAGCGCCAGACTGCCCTCGTTTTGCACGGTTGATGAAAACGGCGTGTGTATCGGATGCGTGCTGTTTGGCGAGCCGGCGAGCTTTCCCACCTATGCCCATACGGCGATCCTTGCGATCGACTTTGGTACCACATCCACCACAGGCGCGGTCATGTTGGACGCGGAGAATCCCAAAAGCATCACGGTTCCCAAATTCCAGAACAGCGTGCTGAAATGGGAACTGAACGCCAATCGTGGGGTGAACTGGAGCATTGATCAATTTATCGCAAACCTGTTTAACTGTATCGCCCGTACGGGTGGAGGGGACGCGTTCTTTACATCGCTGGCGCGGTTTATGCCTGCCAATGTTTCCGATGATCAGGAGGACGAGGCTGCTCCGCCCAGAACACGCAGAAGAGAACTGTTTACGGACGGGCATATCTTCTATTACGGCAACAGTGTCCACGATGCGAATCGTATGGGCAATCAGCGTTATCTGGGCCTGAAACTGAAGGACATCAGCCAGGCCGATTCGGTGGCGGGCAGCAATATTGAAATGTTTCTGCAACAGGTGCTGGAAATGTATCTGCTCTTCTGCCGCCTGAACGGGTCGCGGGTTACGCAGGTACGCTTCGCCTACCCGCTCGCGTTTGACCAGCAGAAACGGCAGGCGTTCCAGAACTGCGTAAGCGAGCTGGTGAAGAATACCGCCCAGAAAGCCGGCATGGAGAACTGCACAGCGAGCTTTACCAGCGAGTCACAGGCGGTCAGCGCTTATTTCTGCCATATTCTGAATGTGAAAGCGGCGGACCTGCAGCAGGGGATTATCACGCTGGACATCGGCGGCGGCACGGCGGATTACTCCTATTGTCGCTCAATCGCGGATCAGGCGACCCTGTGCGACTGCTATTCCAGCCTGTTTGGCGGGCACGAGCTGGTAGGGCGTTATCCCTATACCTGCAAGCCGGCGAATGATACCGATAAGGAAAAGAAAAAGCTGAGATGGTACATCGAAGGGCTGCAGGATGTGGCGGCGCACTGCTCGCAGGAGAAACGCGCGGAAGTGGAAGCGTTTCAAAAAACGCTGGATTCCCTGACCGATAACCGCGAGGACAGCTTCATCTTTGCCATTGAGCGGTTTATCAGCCTGCAACCGGAGGAATACGCGGCTGCGCTGAGAACGCAGGAGTTTGCCGACCATTACGTGCTGTTGCTGTTTGAACTTACGCTGTTGTTATGGTTTGGCTACCAGCTTGGAACGCGCACGTGGAAACGGACTGTGAACCGGGAAGTGCGGATTTATCTGGCGGGTAACGGCGCGAACCTGTATGATCTGATTCGCCAGGAGGATAAGAAACGAATTATCGAGGTAGCGGCGGGAGATGGAGACCCGACGCTGGATATCCTGCCGAACCTGCAATTGAAACGCGAGGTGGCGGAAGGGCTGCTGAGGAGCGAAGAACAAACCGCGTCCTGCATCAGCCGCGGTGAGGAGGATCAAAAGCAGTCCCCGGAAGACCTGTGGAATGAATTCCTGGTGGTGATTGAACGTTTTATTATCTCGTACCGGGATCAGAAAACGCTGACAACGGCTTATCTGACGCAACTGATGAGCCCTGATGAAATTGAGGATACCCATCGGCAGTTTCTCCGCAAGAATGCCTCGCTCACGGACCTTTGCGCTTACCTGCCTGAATTCTGCCGGATTGTGATTGCCGGGATGAACCGGATCAACTCGACACAGGCAGAAGGGGGTGCCACAACTTGACGGAATCCGCAGGCGGCTTGCCGCCGGAAAGAAACCGGGAAAACGATCTGGCGGACAGCGTAAAGCACCTCGACACGCAGTTGACGCAGCTATTGACCCGTACCAACGAGCTGCTGAGCGAGCTGGTTGCCGCGTTGCGTACGGATGCAGCTTTCCGCCGGGCCAGCGCTCCTGTTTCGGCCGGGAACACGGGCGGCACATCCATACCCGACAGCAGCGAGTGGGGCGCAAACTGGGCCAAACTGGTCAGCCGCGCTTTTGAGGCGGAGGATGTGAACGCCATCCAGCGCGCCCTTTTAGTGGATTTGGATCAGCGGGGGCAAAAACTGGTCCGGCTTGATTTTGACGACGCGGGGGAATATCAGCAGGACCGCAGTTACGCACGGTTTTCGGAAAATCAGATGGGGTGTCTTTTTATCGTAGGCATCCCCGACGTGCCGGAACGTTATCTGGCGCTGCCCTATCCGGTCAGCGCGACATGGTTTCTCCAAAGCGGGGGAACCATCTACGCGCTGTATGCCCTCCGCGGTGCGGAAGGCAGCACGGCCCCGCGCCTGACGCTGCAAAAGCCCGCCATCCTGTGCCGTACGGACGAGATTAACGCCCGGGGCAACCCGATCTACAAACCGGTGGAAAAGGGCGAGGCGATTGCGCGATAAACCCGCTGACACTGTGAGCATGACGGCGCGGGACCCAGTCCTGACCGGCCTGACCCGGAACGCAGGATAAAGCAGACGGAAAAATCGGTAAAACCCCTTGAACCAACGCTTTTCGGCTTGACGGTTACGGCCTGCTTTGGTATACTATCCCTTGCCCTTCGCGTGCGTGGAGCGGTATCGAAGTGGTCATAACGGCCCTGACTCGAAATCAGGTGACGGGCAACCGTCCGTGGGTTCGAATCCCACCCGCTCCGCCATAAAGAAAGCCCTGTAATCTTTGGATTACAGGGCTTTTCGTATGCCTGAAAACGGAGGCGCTTGCTACAACGCTGATCACAACCAGCAGAGACAAGCCTGTTTCACCGTGCAGGAGATTGCGCCGGCTCCGCCTCCGTAGCTCCGCCGGTGTCGTTCTTCAAAATATCCAGCAGGGTTTCGACGGTGCCGATGTTATAGTTGGCATAGGCATAGAGGATTTTGCTTCTCCGGTTGACAGCCATGGAGAATGGCAGCCGGGAATCGCCCACGCGCAGGGTCTGCCGCATTTGCATCAGCACGTCGGTATTCCGCAGGATGGCGACACTTGCATTAGCGCCAAGCAGTTGCAGCGGGCGGGCGATCGCGGGGTGCGTCGTATCCGCCTGATTCCGGACAAGGTAGAGTATGTGGCGTTTTTCCCGTATGATCCGGCTGCAAAGCTGCGCCGATTCCAGCAGCAGATGCTCCGTCGGCTCCTGACCGGGGACCACGACCGACAGAATTCCGCCGTTAACAAACAACTGGGACAGGTTGACCGACTCTCCCGGGAGACTTTCAATGTTCATCACGGGGAGGGCATAGTGATGCAGCTTCCCATCCATTCGGTTCACGGGCAGGCTCATGGTCAAAGTCTTGTGCTCGCCGTGCTTCAGTTGAAAGTATTCCGCGCTTGCCAGAATGGAACCGTCAATCTGCCGGATGCCGGTGAGAAGGCGGTAGTTACCGTCGCAAAGCGCAATCTCCTTTTCGCCGTCAATGGCCTCCTGCGGGAGCGACAGGGTCTTATACGCGCCTTGTTCCAGCTTGCCCAACGTGAAGTGTATCCGTTGGATCATGGAGGCGGAGGTCTGCTTTTGAAGCGTCAGGTCGGCTTTGGGATTTTCCTGTGAGAAAAGCGGCACATAGCTCATTCCCGAATACTGCTCCGGTTCCTGTGAAACGGGAGACAGCCTTACGGCAAACCCGCAGGCGCGGCAGATGTTCACAGCCAGTATCGTTCCGGTGCGCCGGTCCGTGCTCCCCGCCAACAGCGCCGCATATGAATCGGCGGGCAACACGGCCTGCTGAGGGGTCATTCCGTTATCAGTTATATTTTGCGAAACCCACGCAAATACATCGGCAGCGCCGTTAAAAGTGATTTGTCTGGCGGTAAAATACGCCCTGATCGCACGGCGAACCGGATACAAATGCTCGTATTCCACACGCGGACAGAGTACGGAAGCAACAAACACATCCTCCGGATATCGGTCACGAAATGGCTGGGCTGCTTCCATCGCGTCGTTAAGCACCTCGGCGGTACTATCCGCAAGGTCCTTCTCCGCGAGCGAGTGCAGCAGCGCGCGCTTTTCCGCCATACTTCCAGAGCCGTTGGCTAAGAAATCCGCGATCACAGGAGCGTTCCCTTTGGCCTTTTCCAGCAAATCATCTTCCGCCGCGAAGGTCGCGATGCAGGCCGTCCGTTTTTTCACACACTGCGCAAGCCTTTGCTCGTATTCGGCGGATTCTTTGGAGTGGTTAAAGCGGGTTTCCGCCGGCGCGAACAACTCCAGAGCGTCGGTGCTGTGGCGGATGTCTTTGCTTGTTGAAAAATCAATGTCAAGGGAAGTCGTTTCCCGCGTGTCGATGACTGCGGTAACAAAGCGATCCTCATATGATATTTGCAGGTGCAGGCCGCCAAGCCCAACCGTGACGCCGATGCAGCCGTCGCAATCGGTGCTTAACGTGGCGATGGGCACAAGCTCGCCTTC
>DAOPZG010000093.1:0-10201 GCA_035353235.1 Candidatus Limiplasma sp. | reverse complement strand
CGCCGGTTTCCCGAACGATGGGGATCGTGCCATACCGCATGGCGATCAACTGGCTTAATCCGCACGGCTCAAACAGCGACGGCATCAGGAAGAAATCCGCCCCGGCATACAACTTGTGCGCCAGCACAGGGTCCATGGCAAACCGGGCCGACAGCCTGCCGCGATATTGCCCTTCCGCCCAGCTGAACAGGTTAGTGTAACGCGCGTCACCCATTCCGAGGACTGCCAGCTGCATCCGCTCGTTCATCATATCGCCCAGCACGCCATCCACCAGATCGAGGCCTTTCTGGTTGGTCAGACGGCCCACCATACCGATCAGCGGTATCTCCGGGTTTTCTTCCAGCCCCAGTTCAACCTGCAAACGACGCTTATTCTCCGCTTTCCCGGCAAGGTGGTCCCGGCTGTAGGTTTGGAAGATCAGCGAATCGTGTTCCGGGTCGTACTCCTCCGTATCGATTCCGTTGAGAACCCCATACAGCGAATCTTTACGCGCGCGGATCAGCCCGTCCAGCCGCTCTCCATAATAAGCAGTCGTGATCTCTTCGGCATAACTGGGGCTGACGGTCGTGATGATGTCGCTGTACACCAACCCCGCCTTCATGAAGTTGGCACAGCCATAGCACTCCAGCTTATCGCTGGACCACAGCCCGTCGCCCAGGCCCAGCACATCCTGTACCTCTCGGATGCCAAAGATACCCTGATATTGCAGGTTATGGATCGTAAACACACTCTTAATCCGCTGGTAGAAGGGCAAATGCGCGTACTGGATTTTCAACAGCGCCGGCACCATACCGCTTTGCCAGTCGTGCGCGTGCAGGATATCCGGATCAAATTCCAGCAGCGGCAGGGCGTTTAGCACCGCTCGGCAGAAGAAGCCATACCGTTCGTACTCGTCCCCGCCCAGCCCATACACATAGGGCCTGCCAAAATAATACTTATTATCGAGAAAATAATATGTTACGCCGTCCTTTTTGAGGGACAGCACGCCGCAATACTGCCTGCGCCAGCCCAGCTGCACATCGAAGCTAAGAACGGACTGCATTTTCTGCTGCCATTCCTGCGCAATGGAGGTATACATAGGCAGCATCACGCGCACATCGTGCCCCATTTTCGCCAGCACCGGTGCCAGCGAGCCAACCACGTCTGCCAGCCCTCCTGTTTTAATAAAGGGGACGCATTCGCTTGCCGTAAAAAGAATCTTCATACTTTCTCCTTGCCCGGCCATACCCGCTTCGGGAGGCCGCCGTTTTCGTTCCGGAGCCCGGATCAGACCGTCATGTTTTTGGAAATGACGATCGGGTAAGCACGCGGGCCGATCAGGCGCCCATCGCGCTTGATGACCGCCTGTTTATCCAGAATGCAGTTCTCCAGCTGCGCGCCTTCCTCCACCTGCCCATCCTGCATGATGATGCAGTTCTTCACTTTGGCTCCCGCCGCGATTTTCACTCCGCGGAACAGCACGCTGTGCTCCACCGTACCGTCGATAATGCAGCCGTCCGCGATGATGGAATCGCTCACCTGAGCGTTATTCAGGTGTCGGGCGGGCATTTCGTCGCGCACCTTGGTATAGATGGGTTTGTCGTCGCTGAAAAGAGCATGCCTCATCGTGGGGTTGATCATATCAAGGTTGAAAGAAAAATAGCTCTGCACGCTGTCCATCCGGTAACACACGTCTTTGTATTCATATCCGGCCACCCGCATCCCGGCGTCGCGAATCATCCGCTGGAAGATGTCGCGCGTCAGGTCGTGGTAACCGTGGGCGGCTCCGCGGTCCACCAGTTCCACCAGCAGGTCTTTCCGTAACAGGAATACCTCCATGCAGGTGTTCTCATACCTTGGTTTGGTGGGGTCAATCTCTACGTCGGTGATCAATCCGGCCTCGTCGACATCAAAATAGATGCCGTACTCCGGCCTGCGCATCTGCGGATTTTTCGTATAAAGGATGGAAACATCCGCGCCGTTGTGAAGATAATCGTCAAACATATCGTTGAAGTCCGCGTTGAAAATAATCATACTGTTGCACAACAGCACATACTCCTGTCGGCTGCGGCGCAGGTACCCGAAGTTGGAATGGATCGCGTCGAGGCTGCCGCTGTAGACGCCTACGTTTTCACGCGTCAGAAACGGCGGCAGGATGTACAGTCCGTCATTCTTGCCGTGAAGATCCCACTCCTTACCGCTGCCCAGGTGATCCATCAGGCTGTGGTAATTCTTCTGCATGATCACGCCAACGTTCTTCATCCCGCTGTTGACCATACTGCTGACCAGAAAATCAATCACACGGTAGCGGCCCGCTACCGGCATGGCGGCAATTGCGCGCTGGAGCGTTAATTCCCGCAAGAAGCTATCCTTTTCGCCGGTATAGATCATTCCCAGCACATTTTTCATGGCCATGGCCTAAACCCCTCCCCTATACTCTGCCGTTTGTAAAGGCGGCGATTCACTCGGCTCGCTGTTCCCCGGCCCTGACCACTTCGCCAGCCGGCAGTTTCACATTCTGACCGACAACGGCAATCGCACCGGTTTCTTCCCCAACCACAGCTCCGGGGCCGATTTCCGCGCCTTCGGCGATAATCGCCCGGCGCACCACCGCCCCGCGGCCAACGATTGCATTAGGCATCACGACGCTGTCCAGAACACTGGCCCCTTCGCGTACCTCCACGCCGGAAAAGAGTACGCTGTGCTCCACGCGGCCGTATACCTCGCAGCCCTCGGTAATCAGGCAGCACTTTGCCACCGCGCCTTCCGCAATATAATGCGGCGTTTCGCCGGGGTTGCGGCCATAGATGCGCCACTTTTTATCATACAGATCAATCGGCATGGGGGTATTGAGCAGGTCCATGTTCGCTTCCCACAGGCTTTCGATGGTGCCGACATCCTTCCAGTATCCGTCAAAGTCGAACGCGAACATCCTTTGTTGATCCGCCAGCATATTGGGGATAATGTTTTTTCCAAAATCGTTACTGCTTCCGGGGTGTGTCGCGTCCTCCTGCAGGTACTTGCGCAGTTTGTCCCACGTAAACATGTACACGCCCATGCTGGCTTTGTTGTTCTTGGGTTTGGCGGGTTTTTCTTCAAACTCCAGAATCGCGTTGTCCGGCGCGGTGTTCATAATGCCGAAACGGGGCGCTTCCTCCCATGGCACTTCGCGCACAGCAATGGTCACGTCTGCGTTGTTGTCGATATGGGAACGCAGCATGGCGTTATAATCCATTTTATAGATATGGTCGCCGCTTAAGATCAGCACATACTCGGGACTGAACTGCTCAATAAACGCCATATTCTGGTAGATTGCGTTAGCCGTGCCGCTGTACCACTCGCCCTGTTTGCCGCGCACAAAAGGCGGCAGTACATAAACGCCGCCGTGCGCCAGGTCCAGATCCCAGGGGGAACCGCTGCCGATATAAGCGTTCAGCTCCAGTGGCTGGTACTGCGTCAGCACGCCCACCACATCAATACCGCTGTTGGTGCAGTTGCTCAACGGAAAATCGATAATTCGATATTTTCCGCCGTATGGGATAGCAGGCTTGGCCATATTCGCCGTCAAAATCCCCAACCGGCTCCCTTGTCCGCCTGCCAGCAACATGGCGATACATTGCTTCTTTCTGTTCATACCGGTCCCACTCCTTTTGATAATGGATTTACGCCTGTTTCCCGTTTAGCGCATCCCCCGGCGGAGGCTGTTCCCCTGCGTCCGCAAGAACTGGCGGGGGCTGCGCAGTGTCCGTGCGCGCTGTGATTACGGGAGTTACTGGCGCAATACGCTTGTGATAGGTAAAATAACAGCAGCTTAACGGCGGAACGCAGAGGTCCGCGTGGAACGGAAATCCGTTAAACTCCCCTTCTTCCGCCCGAATCTCATATGCGTTATACTGGTCACTGCCGCCAAATTCCGCGCGGTCGGTGTTGAAGCATTCGTTCAGCATCCCACCCAGCGGAAGCCCAACCCGGTACACCGGGTGAAAGACCGGCGTAAAGTTGACAACACAGAGCAGGGCATTTCCTGCCCGGTCGGTACGCAGAAAAGCAATCACGCTGTTATCCGAGTCGTTGGCGGTAATCCACTGGAAGCCTTCCCATGAGGTTTCCACTTCATACAGCGCGGGTGTTTCGCGATATAAATGATTGAGTGTTTTCACGCAGGCCTGTACCTGCGGATGACGGTCGTACACCAGCAGGAACCAGTCCAGTTGGTCGTCGTACTTCCATTCGATAAAATGTGCGAATTCCCCGCCCATGAACAGCAGCTTTTTTCCGGGATGGGCCATGGTGTAACCGTACAGCGCCCTTAGCCCCGCAAACTTTTGCCAGAGGTCGCCCGGGTTTTTATCCAGCAGGCTGTGTTTACCGTGCACCACCTCGTCATGGGAAAAGGGCAAGATATAGTTTTCGCTGAACGCGTAGCAGAGGCTGAATGTCAGTTTGTCGTGGTGATACTTCCGGTAGACCGATTCCTTCGCAATATAAAACAGGATGTCGTTCATCCAGCCCATATTCCACTTAAACCCAAAGCCCAGCCCGCCCAGATACGTCGGCGCGGTCACCATGGGAAACGCGGAGCTTTCTTCGGCCACCATCATCACGCCCGCGAAATCGTGATAGACCGTTTCGTTCATCCTGCGTAAAAACTGGATCGCGTCCAGGTTTTCCCGCCCGCCGTATCGGTTGGGCAGCCACTGGCCGGGGTCTTTGCAGAAATCGTAGTACAGCAGGCTACTGACCGCGTCCACGCGAAGGCCGTCGGCGTGGTACATTTCCAGCCAGAAGCAAGCGTTGCTCAGCAGAAAGCTGCACACCTCGCCCCGGCCAAAATCAAACAGCATCGTACCCCATTGGGCAATCTCGCCCCGTCGGGGGTCCGGGTGGCTGTACAGGGCTGTGCCGTCCAGTCGGTACAAGCCCGCCTCGTCACGCGGGTAATGCGCGGGCACCCAATCCAGCAGCACCCCGATCCCCGCCTGATGGCAGCGATCCACAAACGCCATAAAGTCCTCTGGCGTACCATACCGGGACGTAGGCGCATAAAAACCTGTTACCTGATACCCCCACGACCTGTCCAGCGGGTGTTCCATCACCGGCAGCAGTTCGATATGGGTATAGCCCATATCGGTCACGTAGGGAATCAGTTGATCCGCCAGTTCGCTATAGCTTAAGTACGTTCCATCCTCATGCCGCCGCCAGGAGCCCAGGTGCATCTCGTAGATATTCACGGGGCTTCCATATGGGTTATACCCGTGTCGCTTCATCATCCACTCGCCGTCACCCCACGCGTAGCCGTCCAGTTCGCACAGGCGGCTTGCAGTATCCGGCCGCAATTCGGATGAAAACCCGAAGGGGTCCGCTTTCATGCGCTGCTGACCGTCCTGACCCAGAACAGCGTATTTATACGAAGGCATTCCGCCGTCTTCGGGTGAATGCTGAAAAAGCTCCTCTTCGGGCAGACGGAGCTCCCAGGTGCCGTCGTATTGTTTTTTCATGGGATGGCGCTCCGCGTTCCATCCGTTAAAACTGCCAACCAGTGACACCTTCCGGGCGTTGGGCGCCCAAAGGCAGAAATGCCACTTTTTCGCGCCACCCTCCAGACACGGGTGTGCGCCAAACATTTCGTATGCGCGGCGATTCGTTCCCTGATGGAACTGCTCGCGAACCTCTGCGGAAGGCGGGTGATACTTCATCAGGCAACCTCCTCCCCCGGAAAAATGGGATATCGGCTGTCCGCGCCTTGACCCTCAAATCCATCGGGCAGTCAACGGCACGCCCTCGACGGGCAGCCATTTGGATACGCCCATGTCGGCCCGTCATGGTTTGGCGGACACAAGCGATTTATCGTTTCCACAAAAGCAGAATCTCTATCTGCTCCTATTTTATCCGCAAACGCGGGGTTTCGTCAAGATGCGCCGACCGTTTTTTTGCCGTGTTTTACAAATTTCCATAGCACTGACACAAGCGGCGCGGTCAACGGGTCGGACATTTCGCCCGGCCCGCTTCCCACGCCGCGCCAATGATCTTGAACAGCGGTTATTTCAGAATCGTGATCCGCCCCTGCGGCTGTGCGTACTGCTGACCGATCACACCGCCGAGCACATCGGTCGTGTAATGGATCAGCGCATCCTCCAGAGAAACATATGTGTTGTAGCCCGTTTGCTGGTTGGCATATTTCAACACATAGCACTGGTCGCCGCCCGCGGCGGAGAAATCGTTGGTCGCCACCACATACTCCGCGTCCGGATCAAACGGCTGTCCGCCAACAGCTTTAATCGTTACCCGGCTGCCGGGTTTGGCGGGCGCATAATAGGTGGAATCAGGGTACTGATCGCCATTCACATAGGGGACGGTGGTGTCGATGGTCATTTCAATACCGGCCACCTGCATGAAGCCACCAATGGGTTCCGGTGTACAGTAGGTGGAAGCTTCCATCAGTTCCAGCAGTTCGCTCCCTTTTAACGTCATGACCTGAAGGGTATTGCCATATGGAAACACCGTTTTCATGTCTTTCATGCTCACGTCGCCGATATCGATACTGGCACGGATACCGCCGCCGTTATTGAAGGCCGCAACCACCGGCTGGCTGTATACCTGATTGGCCTGCCACAGCATCGCATCGGTGCAGAAATCGCCCAGATTGGTTTCTTCGGTTCGCACGCCCGGTGAACGCTCGCCGTTAAGCACCACTTCGGTTTTCGCGAAGGTTGCGGACAGCTGCTGTTCGATCTCGTCGTTGATGCCGCCCACCAGCTCACTTACCTCCGTGTCACCATACGCGGCGCTTACCTGCGTGGGCTGTGCGGCATACAGCGCTTCGGTCAGTTTCTTGCCATCGTATACTACCTCGCCGATCGCGTGGCCGTAACATCCGGTGCTCACCAGCAGGGTCGTGGGTACGTCCTTGTCGCCATCGGCGTGTTTCTGCTCCACCTGCTCGTTCAGCACCACATGGCTGTGTCCGTCAATGAACAGGTCGATACCGGTTGTATTGGCGATCACGTCCAACGAGCGGTTACCGGTGCTTTCATCGTCCACCCCCAGATGCCCCAGCACCACGACCAGATCGCAGCCCGCGGCTTTTACCTCGTCCACGTATTTCTGCGCGCAGTCATACAACTCCTGACCCATCAGGAAGGTAACGTTCTTCATCAGCGCGGGGTTAGCCTTAGTCAGGGTTTCCGGAGTGTCCAGCCCGATCACGCCAATTTTGTGCCCGCCCTTTTCGAAAATCTGATAGGGCATAAAATACAGCGTCTTGTCGGAGGTGCGCAGCATATTGGCGCACAGGATGGGGAACGAAGCGGTTTCCGCATTCTGTAAAAACTGATCCACGCCCCAGTCAAACTCGTGGTTGCCGGGGCACATGGCGTCGTATCCCGTCGCGTTCATAAACGAGATGGCGTTCAAGCCCTTGCTGAGGTTCACAATCGGCTGCCCCTGAGAAGCGTCGCCCGCGTCCAGCAGCAACACGTCCGCACCCAGCGCTTTTGCGTCGGTGCAGTATTGCTTAATCTGCGCATATCCCACCGAAGGTTCGGAGGGGTCGGTAACAGCATACCCATGAATATCGTTGGTGTGAACAATCAACAGTTGGCCGCTCAGGTCCACTTTCTGCTCAGCCACGGCGACAGGCGCGAGGCCGAAGGCAAGCATCGCCAACGCAAGCAGGATGGATAACCCTTTCCGCATGTTGGTTCCTCCTTTTCAATTGTCCAAAGGGAGTACAGTCGGTCTTCCCTCTGATTATACCAACCGCATCCAGTTCCGTCAAATCCGTGCAGGAAGGGAACTGCGCGTAAAAGCCCCGCTGTTGCAGGCAAAACGCGCCCCGGCGTTTCTTCTGCCGCGGCGCGTTTGGATAATTTTAACTTATCTTTGCGAAGACTTCACAATCGCTTCCCAAAGACCGTTCAGATAAGCGATGCCCAGCGCCCTGTCGTACAGACCGTAACCGGGACGGCCCTTCTCCCCCCAGATCATGCGACCGTGGTCCGGGCGCACGTACGTATCCGGGCAGGTATCGTAAATCGCCTTCATGACCGCATACATGTCGATGTCGCCGTCCGCGGAAAGGTGGCTGGCCTCGCGGAAATGCCGGTAGCCAAGGTGTTTTACGTTGCGGGCGTGTACGCAGCCGATGCGACCCATTTCCCCAAAGTGCCGCAGTACGGCGGGAACGTCGTTATCCGGGTTGCTTCCCAGCGAACCGGTACACAGGCAAATTGCGTTGCGCGGCGAATCGTGCAGTTTCACAATCTGGTCAAAGTCCGACTGGCTGTGGGCGATGCGCGGCAGTCCGAAAATCGGCCACGCGGGATCGTCCGGATGCACGGCCATGGTCACGCCCACTTCTTCGCATACCGGGATAATTCCATCCAGAAAGTAACGGTAATTTGCCCGAAGGTCATCCGCGGTGATACCTTCATAACGTTTCAGCGTGGTTTCCAGCTCCGCCAGACGCGCGGGTTCCCAGCCCGGCAGGGTAAACCCGTTGCTGCCGCTGGCTGTGCGGCGCACAATCTCCAGCGGGGTCATTCCCTGTAAATCCTGTTCATCAAAGTACAGGCTGTTACTGCCGTCCTCCGGGATGATACGGGCCAGATCGGTACGCAGCCAGTCGAACACCGGCATAAAGTTATACACAATCACCTTGACGCCGTATTTCGCCAGGTTGCGGATGGTCACGCGGTAGTTTTCGATGTAGCGGTCACGGCTGGGAAGCCCCATCTTGATATCCTCGTGGATATTTACGCTCTCGATGACCTCGCACTCCAGACCCGCCGCATGGATTTCGTCCACGTAGGCGCTAATCTCTTCTTCCGTCCACACTTCGCCGGCCGCTTTAAAATCCAGAACGCCCATCACCCCGGAGCAGTTGGGGATTTGTTTAATGTGTTGCAGGGTTACCGCGTCGCTCTTTGCGCCAAACCATCGGAAGGTTATTTTCATAGGGATGCCCCTTTCTGTGCATGTGCTTTCATTCCGCGTGTCCGTATTGTAGTGCATTGCTGTAAATCAGCTTAACATATTCTCCATTTTCCGTCAACTAGTATACTAGGGTATATCGTTTTCGAGCAATCCCGGTTTTGGGTTGAACGCCGCCACCACTGCTGATATAATAAACCCAGTAAAATGAAAGTTGGAGGGGCTATGTCGCTGAAAAGCAATCTGCTGGCCGAACTGGAAGCGCACCGCGATACGCCACTCTCCGGCCAGGCGCTGGCGGAGCGTTTCGGCGTATCCCGTAATGCGATATGGAAAGCCATGAACGCGCTGAAAGCCGAGGGCTACGCCGTGGACTCCGCACCCAACCGCGGTTATCAGCTCGCGCCGGACAGCGATCGCCTGTCCGCGGAGGGAATCCGCGCGGCTCTAAGCGCTTCCCGGCTTCCCCTGCATTGCTTCGACACACTGGATTCCACCAATAACGAAGCGAAACGCCGGCTGGCAGCTGGCGAACGCGGCCCCTTTCTGGTCGCCGCAGAGGAACAGACCGCTGGGCGCGGCCGTCTGGGCCGCACCTTCTATTCCCCCCGCGACGCCGGGCTCTACCTCACCGTCGCGTTAGCCGCAGGCGGCACAGCCGAAGCCGCACTGGGGGTAACCGCCTATGCGGCCGTAAGCGTCGCCGAGGCTATTGCGCGTTTTACCGGGCGGCAGACGCGTATCAAATGGGTGAATGACCTGTTTTTGGGCGAACGGAAAGTCGGCGGCATCCTGACCGAAGCTGTGACGGATTTTGAAAGCGGTATGCTGGAATCCCTGCTGGTCGGGATCGGGCTAAATCTGCGTCCCGCTGAAATCCCGCTCGCGTTGCGGAATACGGTCGGATCGCTTGCCTGCGTGACACCTGTTAAAAACCGCCTTGCCGCCGCCATCGCGGACGCGTTGCTGGCTTATCCGCCCCCCTTGCCGGATTACATGGCTGTTTACAGGGAGCGTTCCCTTACGCTGGGCCGTCGTGTGCGCTGGCGGCAGGGAGAGCAAGGCGGCGAAGGCACTGCTGTAGACATTGACTCCACCGGCGCGCTGGTTGTGCAAAGCGGCGAAGGCACACGCGTTACCCTTCGCAGCGGCGAGGTCGCCCTGTTGCCGGAGGCGCTTTAATCTCGACGGTTGCGACTGCTTAAGAGGAATTTTATACAAAACAGCCCAGACTTATGAACTGACCCCAAAAAGTTAGACAAAAAAGGAATTAAGCCACCTTAAGGGTTTG
>DAOPZG010000092.1:0-10484 GCA_035353235.1 Candidatus Limiplasma sp. | reverse complement strand
ACACGGCTGGAAACCACAATCTGGCTGCTATCGTTTGTCATTGCGGATGCACCTCTGCGTTTTGCTTTTCGGTCAGGGTATGGATTTCATCCCGCAGGGAAGCGGCCATTTCGAAATTTTCTTCGGATACTGCCTGTTCCATCCGGGTTTTCAACTCGGAAATACACAGTTCAAAAGCACGTTCTTCGCGCCGGTTAGCGGGCACGCGCCCCGCGTGCTGGTTGCGGCCGTGTACACGCAGAAGAAGAGGCTTCAGTTGCTCGGCGAACGCTTTGTAGCATTGGGTGCAACCAAGTTTCCCGGTACTTAAAAACTCTTCATAGGTAAGGCCGCATGCGTCACAGCGGATGGTTTCCGCTTTCTTGGGTTCCTTGGACAGGATACTGGACAGCGCCGCCAGAAAACTGGACATATCGCCCTTGGCGAAGCTGGTTTCCATCTTTTCCAGGCAATCTTTGCACAGATGACGCGTTGCCGCGCCATTGGCGGACATTACGGTAACCACGACGGTGGCGGGGTTTTTGTTGCATTCTTCGCAAAGCATGGGTAAAAGCCCCCTTTCAGGCTTGGGAGAGCTTGCTCTTACGGGCAACCTCCAATAACATGGATTTCAGGATTCGAGCGCGCAAGGCATCTTTAAGCGCCATAGGAACGGGTAAGGTATAGCAGGCTTCGCACAGGGCGGCCTTCATAATCGAGGACTCGTCGTGCGTGATAATTCCACGTTCCTCCAGTTGAGTAACCAGATGTTCCGATTCCAGCGAAGAAATCGTCTCACCAACCCGCTCGTGCAGCAGGTAAATCAACTGTTCGCTGGTATCGTGTTCCATTCGGAAAATGCGGATATAGCCACCGCCTCCGCGACGGCTTTCGATAATATAGCCGTGATCCGGCGTAAAACGAGTGGCGAGCACATAGTTGATCTGGGAGGGAGCGCAGTTAAAGTACTGTGCCAGCTCGTTTCGTTTCAGCTCCACTTCCTGCTCGTCCTGCGTCAGCATGGTTTTGATAAACTGCTCAATCGCATCACTCAGTCGCATAAAAACCCTCCTTCCGACAAAGATATTGACCATCTTTGACCATTCCATTTTATCACGGGTTTTTTCAAATTGCAATGGTTCCGGCAACCTGATCGTGAAAAATGCCGTCTCCCGCCGAGGCGGAAAATGATTGAGCGTAAAACCGCCGCAATCCTTGCGGACCGCGGCGGAAAGGGTGGTTGATTATGTTACTGAGCTGTCGAGGGAGCATCGGTTTCGATGTATTTCAGCAGCTCGTGCCACAGGGGATGGTTCTGATCCAATACCAGCGTGGCTTTCTCGGTAAGCGAATTTTGCAAAGCCTGCAGCGAGCGCCAGTAGCTGTAGAACTCCTCATCAGCCCCGTAGGCTTCGGCATAGATCGCCATAGCGTCAGCCTCCGCCTGTGCCCGTACTTCGCCCGCCTGGCTGATACCGTCAGCTTCAATCTGCGATGCTTCCAGGTTGGCGGCGGCTACTGCTTTGCGGTATGCCTCATCGCCTTCACTGCGCAACTGTTGAGCAACTTTTGCGCGGTCGGCCTGCATGCGGGCATAGGTGCTTTCGATATTCGCGGTGGGCAGAATCGTTCGGTGCACCTGAATATCCTTTACTTCAATCCCGCGGGTAGCCATGTCTTCGTTCACCGTTTGCAGACCCTTGGCAAGAGCGGCATTCAGCGCATCCTTATTACTCACAAAATCTTCGGCGGTCATCCGGTTAATCGCCTGTACAATGACCGGATGAATCAAATTATCCAGTTGATTTTCCGCGCTGACCATGTTGCCCAGTTTCAGGCTGAACAGCGCGGGATCGGCAATGTACCATTGCGCGAAAGTCTGCACGTAATACTGTTTCTTTTCAGCGGTATTCACCACTTCGCTGTCGCTTACGTACGTGTACAGGCGGGAGGAGAAGGTCTCCACCTTATCCACAAATGGGACTTTGAAGTGTAATCCGCTGCCGATGCTGATTTTCACGTTACCGTTGGAGGTGATCTCATTTTGAAGCAATTCGGCATACCGGCTGTGAAAATCGTTCTCCTGATTGAGGATAATCCGGGTAATCACGCCAAAACGGCTGACAACGCTCTGTTCTGCTTCACCGACCACAAACAGGCTCTGGCTTAACAGCACGATAACTGCGATCAGGATCACGCCGATCAGGATGAGCCGACCCTTGTTACGTTTCAGGCTTTCCTGAAACGCGGCACTGGCGTAGTTGATGGGTTTCTCACTCATTGCGCGGCGCCCCCTTCCAGCGCGGCTGCGGCGGTGTCCACGGCAGCCTGCGTATCGTTCAGGTCCAACATTTTCACAACGTTTCCGTCGCTGTCCGCAATCACGATCCGTCCGCTGTTTTTCAGGATATTTTCCAGCGTTTCAATCATCAGTCTGCGGCGGGTAATTTCCGGCGCGGCTTTATACTCCTGGTAGACAGCTTTGAAAACCGCCGTATCGCTCTTGGCCTGCGCGATCGTTTCCGCTTTATAGGCCTGCGCCTGTGTCACTTTTTCATAAGCGCTGCCGCGTGCTTTGGGAAGCACTTCGTTCTTCACCTTTTCAGCCTCGTCAATGCGTTTGGTCTTCTCGTTCTTGGCGTTGTTCACATCTTCGTAAGCGGCGGAAACATCCGCAGGTACAGTGATGTTCTGGATTCTCACGTCGTTGATCTTCACACCCATATCGTAGGTATCGATTAAAGCCTGAAAGTCCGGAAGCACCTGCTGCTCAATCTCTTCCTTGTTCAGCAGTGCGTCATCCAACGGACGGTTCTGGATATTCCGACGAATCACAGCTTCAAAAGCAAGTTGCAGCGTTCCTTCCGGATCGTCTATATCGTAATGATACTGCTTAACATCCCGGATGGTATACTGATAAATCGCTTCCAGCGATACGATACTGTTATCGTTTGTCAGCATAACCCCTTCGTTGTGTTCATCAGAATACTGTGCCGCTTTACCCGCAGTACCCTGTTGTGTGGTTCGAAAACCGTATTCTTTCGTATGGATGGTGGTCACGCTTTCGCTTATGATCTCCTGTACGAATGGAATCTTCCAGTATAAACCCGGCCCGTTCTGGCCGGTTACGCTGCCGAAAGTCACCACCAGCGCCTGTTCGCCCTGACCTACGCGGTAAAAACTGGTTCCAAACACGATTGCCAGCACAGCCAGCAGGGTCAGCAGAATGATTCGGGAGGTTTTAAGTCGCTTTGGCATGGTTCGTCTCCTTCCTGATTGTGGGGGATGCCGATATCGGAAGCATAACACAGATATTTGCACTTTACAGGCCGGCGAGATCAGATGATACCTCTGCCGGTATGAAAGCTGCGATTTACCGATTATGGATTACAGTCGCACAGGCTGGTCTAGATATTTTCTTCCGTGATGGGCAGGCGGATGCGAAACGTTGTGCCGACACCCTCCTTGCTGCGAACGCTCAGCTTACCGTGGTGAGCCACTACGATGATCCGCGCAATGGACAGACCAAGCCCGTGACCGCCGGATTGGGATTTACGGGCTTTATCGCTGCGATAGAACCGGTCAAAGATTCGCGGCAGTTCTTCCGCGGACATCCCCTGACCCGTGTCCTTCACGGAAAGCACGCAGTCGTCGCCTTCCCGTGCCATGCCAAGGGTAATTTTCCCGCCGGGCGGCGTATACTTGATGGCGTTATCCACCAGAATCCGCATCAGTTGTTTCAGCATCCCCTTATCGCCGCGAATCGTGCAATGGGGGAGCGGCAGCAGCTCGAACTCGTGCGCGGCGGACAGCAGTTTTGCGTCGCGATGAACAGCGCTCATGATCTCGCCGGGATCGAAAACCTCCATCTCCAGCATCAACGACTGTTTATCGTGCCGCGCCAGAAACAGCAGCCGCTCCACAAGCTCCTTCATCGAAGCGGTTTCCTGTGAAATTGCGGTGATTCCTTCATCCAGTACGGCTTTGTCGGTTTTACCCCAGCGTTCCAGCATGTTGGCGTATCCCTGAATGACCGCAATCGGGGTGCGCAACTCGTGGGATGCGTCGCTTACAAACTGTTTCTGGCTGTTGTAACTGCGCTCGATCCGGTCCAACATCCCGTTAATCACCGTCGCCAGGTCCTTCAGCTCGTTTTTCGTTCCCGCGATATTGATCCGGTTACTCAGGTTGTTGGCGGATAACGCGGCGGCAGCCTGCGTCATATCCGCGATCGGTTTCAGGACGACTTTATTCAGCCGGTTCTTTCTGCGCAGAAAATCACTCACGCGGAAAAGGTCAAAGCAGACAAGCGTCCAGAAGAGCAGGGTGTAGACATACAGCACACTCGTAAGCGAAAATGCTGCGACAAGACCGCCTTTCTCGGTACCGCGATAGAGCAGGAGTTGAACACCTTCTGGTGTCTGTAAATCGGAAAAGGCCAGGTTGACCTGTTCGGTAAAACCGTTGAAATCCTCCGACAACGGCGCATCCAGATAATAGGCCCTGTTCACAGGCAACCCTGTCAGCTGGGAAGCGCTGTAGGTTTGCCCTTCCGCGGGTACAATCGCTTCCAGCGAATCAAAGGCGGCGTTTACCGACGGAATCTGCGCGATGGCAAAGACAATGGAAAATACGAGCAGCATCGGGAGTGTCGTTTTAAGCAGTTGTCCGCTGTAATGGATCGCGATGCGCAGGGTAAGCGAAAAGCGCAGGTTGCTGAAAATCTGTTTGAACCATCCGCGCAGAGAATCCATAAGGCGGACGATGCCTTGTCCTGTTGTTTGGGCACGCACAGCCGCACGTTCCTGCGAACGCTTCACCTGCTCCTCATGCCGCATCTGCTTTTCCGTTTGCCGACGTTGCTTTCGCCCGGAAGGCTGCACCGGGTTCGGCGTTTCCGACGATATCACCGTTTCGGCCGACGCAGCCTGCAGGTCTTCTAATTTATATTTCTTCATATCGGAACATATAGCCCACGGCCCGGATAGTATGGATCGTTTTGATATGGAAGGGATCGTCGATCTTCTGGCGGAGGTAGCGGATGTATACGTCTACAATGTTGGTATCTCCGGCGAAATCATATCCCCACACATTGGTTAACAGTTCGTCGCGCGATATGGCGGTGTGTTCGTGCTGCCACAGATAATGCAGCAGATCGAACTCCTTTTTTGTAAGCGTAACCGGCTTTCCATCGTAGCTTACGGCGTAGCTGGCTGGCTCCATATACAATTTTCCAACGGTCAGCGTATGATCCGGCCCGACGCGGTCGATACGGTGCTTTTTAAGACTTACGCGGATACGCGCCAGCAGCTCTTCAATCGCAAAGGGCTTGGTCATATAATCGTCGGCGCCCATATCCAGTCCCATGACTTTATCGCTCACATCGTCTTTCGCGGTCAGCATAATGATCGGAATGTCGCTTTGCTGGCGAAGACGGCGGCATACTTCGATCCCGCTTAATTCCGGCAACATCAGATCGAGAATCAGCAGGTCCGGCTGCCAGCTCTCGCACAATGCCAACCCGGAACGACCATCGTATGCAGATTTCACTTCATAGCCTTCATGTTGCAGTTCCAGCTCTACAAAGCGGGCGATCTTCGTCTCGTCCTCAATGATTAATATTTTGCTCATCCAATCCCTCCGTTTTCAGGAACAGTATAGCAGAAAATTCCTTTCGGCGACAGGGTGCGCCGAAAGGAAAGGGCGATCTTACTGGATATCCGCTTCATGAAAGCCCTCGTCGTCCTCAGTGACGTGGACGTTGCCGTCTTCACTGAATTTCACGCTTACGGGTGTGGTACCGCTGGCAGGGGTTTCGGTTCGCTTTTCCGCTTCCGGCTGAGGTTTGGACTCTTCCGGTGTTTTCTCTCCGGATTTTGAACTGTCGAAGGCCCCGAATTCTTTTGCCATGGTGAAAGCTGTGTTGCGAATATTGCTGCCCGCGTTCCGAACCATATCTTCAAGGCTTTCATTGCCAAACAGCTCATCGTCCTGCTCAACGGCGAAACGGTAACCCATCAGCAAAGCGGCAATTGCGCTTAAGATCACCAGCCAGGAAGCGATCAGCAGCGAAAAGATGAGAAACAGCACGGACAGATTGATTACCGGAATGTTACCCTTAAACACCTTCACACGAAGGCGATAAAGAGATGTAAACAATCCGTGGCGATGGCGGCGCCTTCCGCTGTGATAGTCATAATCGCGAACTTTTGTATTACGGATTCGGCCGTTCTTTTCCAGATCAACCAGAGCACGTGCAAGACTGCCGTTATGATACTCCAGCAGATTTACGGCTTCTTCATAGGATATGCCGCTTTTCTGGCGGAGAATTTCAATATCTTCTACCGTATACTGGGCCATAATAAGTTCCTCCTCTGACAGGGTTTGTTCCCCGGTACGAATAGATAGTAACACAGAACGGCACGATCTGCTTGAGAATACGCTAACGCAAAGATGAGAATTTCATGAGATTCGAATGTATTCAGCCCTTTTAGACACGAACGGATGGGGGAACGTTTCGTAACGAAAAGATTGACGAAGGATGAAGATTTTGCTATGATACTTTCCGTTCCTGAAAAACGCCTACTTATTAAGGAGGTTTCTCCTATGGCATTTTGGATTGTCACAGACGCATGCTGTGACCTGCCTGCGGAATATATCGCCAGGCAAAAGGATCTTCACGTTGTACCGATGGCCTATCAGATCAACGGTCAGGTGCACGAGATCAATCTTTCGGATCCGACATTGCCCGGACGTATTCACGAGTTTTATGATCAGCTTCTGGATGGCGCGGTGGCCACGACGTTTCAGGTGACCCATAACGAGTGGATGGATCACGTCGCGCCGCTTCTGGAGCAGGGGCACGACGTGCTGATGCTTGTGTTTTCCAGCAGCCTGAGTGGGATGTATCTGACCGCAAAATCGGCTGAAAAGGAACTGCAGGCGAAGTATCCCAACCGGAAGGTATTCGCTTTCGATACACGTTGCGCCAGCGTGGGTGAAGGGTTGCTGGTGCATTATGCCCTGCGTTATCGTGATGCGGGACATGGCTTTGATGAAACGCTTCAATGGGTTACGGATAACGCACAACGTTGTATTCACTGGTTCACGGTCAGCGATCTGCATTTTCTTCGCAGAGGCGGCCGACTTTCCGCAACCAGCGCATATCTGGGTTCGATCCTGAAAATCAAACCGGTGCTGAACGTAGACCCCAAAGGGCGGCTGATTCCGCGCGTAAAAGTGCAGGGACGTAAGCACAGCCTGAAAGAACTGTACGAAAAGACCGAACAGGACACGCTGAACCCGCGTACACAGTTAATGTTTATAGGCCACGGCGACTGCCCGAAGGATGCGGAATGGCTGGCGGAGCGCCTGAAAGAGAAACTGGGCGTGCCCGAAGTGATGGTTACGCAGATCGGGCCGATTATCGGTTCTCACGCGGGACCCGGTACCGTCGCGGTGTTCTTTTTAGACAAAGACGGTTCCGCACGGCTGGACGCGCCTGAGGCGGAAACGAAATAACGCAAAGGGCCTTCGCAAGATGGCGGAGGCCCTTTGTGGTACTTTGATGCGCTGATAGAATGAATAACCAACGTGGTTACGAAATCGCGTGGGAAATTTCATCCTGAAGAGTATAGCTTTCTCCGCAAAGCGTTAGGGAAAGGGGATCGCCTTTCTGTAGGGTGACTTTTGCGACGCCGGGTTTCACTTCTACGCAGATCAGTCGATTCCGGTAGCCAAACTGGAAGGAGTAGCCGGTCCACGGCTCGGGCAGGAATGGGTTCAGGCTGAGACCGTTCACCGTGCGCATTCCCGCAAAGCCCTGTGCGATCGAAATCCAGCTGCCCGCCATGCTTGTAATGTGCAGCCCGTCGTCGGTATCGTTGTTCAGATTATCCAGATCCAGCCGGGCAGTCCGCTGGTACATTTCAATCGCCTTGTCGCGGTAATTCAGTTCCGCGGCCAGAACGCAATGCACACAGGGAGAGAGGCTGCTTTCATGAACCGTCATCGGCTCATAAAAATCGAAATTGCGTTTCTTCGTTTGCAGATCATACAGATGGTCGAAAAAGTAAATACCCTGCAGAACATCTGCCTGCTTGATGTAACAGGAACGCAGGATTTTATCCCACGACCAGTGCTGGTTGATGGGACGCTCTTCCGGCGGAATTTTATCGGCGGACATCAGGTTTTTATCCAGATAGGTATCCTGCTGCACGAAAACGCCCAGTTCCCGGTCTTCGGGATAATACATCCGGGTAACCACATCGCGCATGTGTGAGATTTCCTCGTCGCTGATACCAAGCTGACTGCGGCGCTCTGCCGGCGCACGGTCGGCCGCGTCGCAGAAATAGCCGATGCTCCATGCGGCAATCCGGTTGGTGTACCAGTTGTTGCTTACGTTATTCTCGTATTCGTTGGGGCCGGTAACTCCGTGCAGCATGTATTTCCCGGCATGTTTGGAGAAATGGACGCGATCGGTATAGAACCGCGCAACACCGCATAACACATCCAGCCCCTCGGCATACAGATAGGAATCATCCCCGGTGTAGGTTACATAGTTAAAAATCGCATAAGCAATCGCACCGTTGCGGTGGATTTCCTCGAAGGTAATTTCCCATTCGTTGTGGCATTCCACACCTGTAAAAGTGACCATGGGGAACAGCGCGCCCCGCAGGCCCTGCATTTTTGCGTTGTGGTATGCTCCATCCAGCTGCATGTACCGGTACAGCAACAGCTGGCGCGCCACATCCTGCCCGGCCACCGCCATATATACAGGGAAACAGAACGCTTCGGTATCCCAGTAGGTGGCGCCCCCGTATTTTTCGCCGGTAAAGCCTTTAGGGCCGATGTTCAGCCGGGCATCTTCACCGGAATAGGTGCTTAACAGCTGAAACAGGTTGAAACGAATTCCCTGCTGGGCGCGGTCATCGCCCTCAATTTTAACGTCGCATTCGGCCCAGCGTGCTTTCCAGGCGGATACATGGGCGTAACGAAGCGTCTGATAGCCGACTTCGCGGGCACGGGAGGCGGCTTTCAGCGCCATCGTTAGCAGCATGTTTTCCGCATTATCACGGCTGGTAAAGCAAAGCGTGTATTTCTCCACCCGTGCGGTATCGCCCGCCGCTACGGTTCCGAGGTAACATTCCTCAACGTATCCTTCGTCCCGCATACGGGAATCCAGCTCCAGCCCGTCGGCCCAGCAGCTCATGGCAGCGGCAACTGCAAAACGCGGCGCATCAAAAGGATTCTCCTTTGTCTTGGTCAGCAGCCCAACCGCGTCTTCCGTTTCCTCTTCTTGCAGTAGCTCCCAGAAGGTTTCGCTGTAATTACTGTCCAAATTGTGGACTTTGCCATCCAGATAGGGGCGAACTTCAATCTCTGCGTTATGATCCGGACAGATGGAGTAGCTGATTGCCAGCAGTTCCTTTTCGGCAAGCGATACGAAACGCTCCACCCGGATTTTAGCAGTGCCTTTTGCGGTTTGAACTTTACATAAACGCAGTACCATGCCTGTGCGCATATCCAGTTCGCGGTAAAAATCATCGAAAGGCATCTGATTCAGGTCTACGGTTTCACCGTCAATCTTCACATGCAGGCCCATCAGGCGCACTGCGTTGATGGCCTTTCCGAAATACTGCGGATACCCGTTCTTCCACCAGCCGACCCGGGTTTTATCCGGGAACCATACGCCGCCGATATAGGTACCGATATGCGTATCGCCGGAGAAATCCTCTTCGAAATTGCCCCGCATCCCCATGTAGCCGTTCCCAATCGAGGTGAGGCTTTCGGAAAGGCGAACGGTGCTCCTGTCGAAACCTTTTTCGATCACCTTCCAGGGGTGAACTTCATATGCCATACTTATGCCTCCCTGCATGCGCAAACGTTTGCAATGCTGACTCTATAGTAAAGGAATTCATATTAAAAGTCAAGCGTATTGATCGGATACCACATGACATATGCTTCGCCCCGACGTTGCCGCCCCAGATATTCCATGTTATAATAACCCTGTCATTACGGCGTAAGGAGGGCGGTACATGCTCACTCGCATTGATCATATCACACTCTGCCCGGGTACGGAAGGGGAAAGCCCAATACCTTTTATCAAAAATGCCGAAGTGCAGATTGACGGGAATCGTATCGTATATGCGGGCGAAGCCGCCTGTGCGCCCCAGTTTACAGCGGATCAAAGCATCGATGGAGATGGCTGCCTGTGCATGCCGGGTCTGGTGAACCTTCACACCCATACCCCGATGACGTACCTGCGCGGCGTCGGCGCGGATCTGGTGCTCGCCGACTGGCTGAATAAAGCCATTTTCCCGCTGGAGAAGCAGTGGGATACGGAACTGATCCGTTCGGCAACCGACCTCGGTTGCATGGAGATGCTTCGTTTCGGTACCACAAGCTTTAACGACATGTATTTTTATACGGATGTAATGGCCCACGCGGTGGAAGAAAACGGCATGCGCGCCTTTTCGGAGTGGCCGGAACCGCTGCGGAAGCGC
>DAOPZG010000091.1:0-10529 GCA_035353235.1 Candidatus Limiplasma sp. | reverse complement strand
GACGGCGGGCGCGGTGCTGGCCATCAACGGGGACGATTGCGGCACACACGATCATGGGATTATTATCCGAAACGGACAGTTGCTGCGCACTCAAACCACGACGCGCAACCTGCTGACGGTGGACGCGAACGGGGATATGTCCGTGAAAACCGACCGGAAAGGCGAGGATTCCGCCGCGCTGGGCAAACAGCTGATCGACGCGGGTGTGTGGCAGAGCTTCGAATTTGGGCCCGAACTGATACGAAACGGGGAAGCGGCGGAGTTCAACCCGGCGTTTGACCTGATTTCCACCCGGTCGACCCGGCTGGAACCGCGTACGGCAATCGGGCAAATCGGGCCGCTGCATTATGTGATCCTCGTGGTGGACGGGCGGCAGGAAGGTTACTCCGAAGGGATTACCCTGTCGGATCTGCAACAACTGTTTATACAGTACGGCGCGGAGACCGCTATGAATCTGGATGGCGGCGGTTCCACCGAGATGTGGTTTCAGGGGCGGATCCTCAACAAACCCAGCGGCGGAGTGGAGCGTACCGTGACCGACATCCTGTGTTTCTGAGCGGAGATCAGGGAAAAAGCAGACTGCGCACCTGCGCCTCCTGTGCGAACAGAGCACAGCCACCGGCGTGGGTGCTTTCCTGTTCGTTGAGCGCCCGAACTTTACGGAAAAACGGTGATTGCAGCACTTCCAGCAGCGTATGATCGCGTACGTTTCCGTCGGTATAGGGGGAGAAGGGGCAGGGTTCCGCGCCGCCTGTGGCGTTAATGTGGAAAAAGCCTCTTCCGGCCGCAAGGCAGCCGCCCATATATTTTTCGTCTCCGGGGAAAGCTAAAAACACCATACCGGGGAACTGCGCGCGCAGCGCGGCCAGCGCCTGTTCCATCCGGGCGCGAGCCGCGTCGTCCGGCGCGAGGGCCTCCGTGCCAGGGGCTACGGGAACATATTCGATATAGAACAGCAACCGGCAGCCCTGATCGTACAAATCCCGGACAAAAGTAGGATCGGTCACTTCTTCCATGTTCTGCGTGGTAACGGTGATGGAAGTGCCAAACAACAGCTTGCGTGCCGACAGGTGGTCAAATGTCTGGCGGATCACCTGATAAGCGCCTTCGCCGCGACGGTTGTCCGTCGCTTCTTTCCCGCCCTCCAGACTGACCACGGGAACGAGGTTGCGGTGACGGTCCAGCAGTTGTAACGCATCCGGGCCAATTACTGTGCCGTTGGTGAAAATGGGGAAAATAATGCCCTCCTTTTCCGCGGCGGCTTCCAGCACGTCCATCCGCAGGAAGGGTTCGCCTCCAGCCAGCAGGATAAAGGAGATGCCGGCCGCTTCGGCTTGAGAAAATACGCCGGACCATTCCTGACGGCTGAGGGGCGTGCCTTTCTGCTGGCCGCACTGCCCGTTGGCACGCGCATAACAGCCCTTGCAATAAAGGTTGCAGGCGCTGGTAATGCTGGCGATGAGGAACAGAGGAATATGCAACCCTTCGGCTTCGTGAGCCATCCGGCGCGCTTCCATCCCGGGCTGACAGGAATGATAACGCTGCAGGAACAGGGTTTCTTTGGGGTTGCGAAGCGTGGAACGCAAAATGTCGGCGATCAGGCTTTCCGAACCTTTATTCAGGTATGTGGTCAGGTCGAAAGTTTCTTCCATGAGACGATTCCTTTCCCCGCCTGTCGGACGGGCTGTTTCTTTTCTTCGTTACGACGATATTATGGAAAAAACGATGCCAACCGTCAAGCGTGTAAAGATTAGAAATGGGTGAGGTTTCCGTGAGCTTCGTCCGGGGCGGATGCGGCGCCTGCCGGGTGTGAGCCACAGGGTTGACAGCGCCGGGGCAACCGATTTATAATCAGTACAGTTCTTATTGGAGGTGTGTGTTTGTTATCGGTTCTGTAAAGGGGTACGTGCTTTGAAACACAATCGGTGACCGCATGATCGCCTGTGTTTGGGCATGCTTCATACAGAACTGTGACTGCGCACTCCCGCCGGAGAAGACCGCAGACATAGTGATATCGCTATGTTTTTTGTTTTGTATGGAAAACCCCTGTCTCGCTCATGCGTATTCAATCATGAGGAGAGATGAACTTGGATCGGAATTGGATCATGCTGGAGTTTCCGGCAATATTGGAAAAACTGAAGGAATGTGCCGTTACGCAGGCGGCGAAGAATCAAATCGACGCGCTGGCCCCGATCACCGTGGAGGCGGTATGTCAAAGCCGGATGGCGGAAACGACGGCCGCCAGAAACATGCTGGACGCGTGTGGTGCGCCGCCGCTGGCGGTGATGGACGGGATGAGCGAAACCATTACGCAAAGCGAGATCGGCGCGATGCTTACACCGGAGCAGCTGGCGGGGGTGGCGTTGTTTGCCATGTCCTGCCGGCGGATCGTCGCATACCTGATGCGCGGGGCGGGCGAACACCCGGAGATTGCCAGCTATGCCCACGGGCTTGAAAACCTGGACGATTTACAGGCGGAGATTGAACGCTGCGTGGAGATTGACCGCGTGCGCGACGAGGCCAGCCCGATGCTTCGCGACCTGCGCCGGAAGATCGCCCTGCACGAAAACAAAATCAAGGAAAAACTGAACCAGATTCTGCAAAGCCGCAGGCAGATGCTCGCGGACGGATACGTTACCCGACGTGGCGGCCACTATGTGCTGCCGGTGCTTCGCCAGTACCAGAAACAGTTCGACGGCGCGGTGATCGACACATCCGCGACGGGCGCGACCCTGTTTATGGAGCCAAGAGCAATTGCGACGCTTCAGGAGGAGATGGCGCAGCTGGAAACTGCGGAGGATGCCGAAACGCGGCGCATTCTGTACACGCTGAGCAGCCTGGTGGCGGAACATGCGGACCGGATCCGCCGGAACCAGAAAACGGCGGTGGCGCTGGACTTTCTGTTCGCCAAAGCCAAATTGAGCGCGGCGATGAAAGCCAATGCCGTGCAGATGTGCGGCGAGCGCAGAATGACGATCCGCCGGGGCCGGCATCCCCTGCTGGACCCGGAACGCTGCGTGCCGCTGGACTTCGTGATGGAACCGGGCACCAGGGGCGTGGTGGTGACGGGGCCTAATACCGGCGGGAAAACCGTGGCGCTGAAAACGGTCGGGCTGCTGTGCCTGATGGCTCAGTGCGGCCTGCATGTACCCTGTGGTGAGGGAAGTATCCTCGCCCTGTTTGACGCCTATTGGTGCGATATCGGCGACAGCCAGAATATCGCCCAAAACCTGTCTACCTTTTCGGGGCATATCACCAATGTAATTCACATCCTGAACCACGCCAGCAAGGACAGCCTTGTGCTGCTGGACGAACTGGGCAGCGGCACCGACCCCGCCGAAGGCATGGGGATTGCCGTTGCGGTGCTGGAGGAGCTGCGCCGCAGGGAATGCCTGTTCCTGGTGACGACGCATTACCCGCAGGTGAAAACCTATGCTGAAAAAACAGATACCGTGATGAGCGCCCGCATGGCGTTCGATCAGGCGACCCTTGCACCCCAGTACCGGCTGGAAATGGGAAAGAGCGGCGAAAGTTGCGCCCTGCAGATTGCGGAACGGCTGGGGATGCCGCCGCACCTGCTGGCGCGCGCCGGGCACGAGGTATACGGCACGCCCCTTACGGCGGAGGAAGCGCGCTCAACAATGAAGGTTCCGCCCAGCCGCCTGCAACGGATGGTGGAACGCAGGCCGGAGAATGACCCCGCCCAGAAATTCCATCTGGGGGACAGCGTGGTGGTGTTGCCGGAAAAAGAAGGCGGGATCGTCTATCGCCCTGCCGACGAAAACGGCGATGTGGTGGTGCAGGTGAAGGGAGAAAAGCGGAAGGTGAAGCATACCCGCCTGCAACTGCGCGTTGCGGCAGCGGAACTGTACCCGCCGGATTATGATTTTTCCATTCTGTTCGATACCGTGGAAAATCGTAAAGCCACCCGAATCCTGAGCAAGCGGTATGACCCGGATGTGAAGATCGTACGGGAGAAAGAGGACTGGGAACAGACGAAATAGGGGATAAAATACCCGGAGGGAGTGAAAACGCCACCCGGCATTTAAAAACGCGGCAAGACAACCTGAGAACAGAGGAAAACGAGTAAATATCGGCGCGCCCTCCTGTCCAAGAGTAAGGCAGGAGGGCGTTTAATAAACGGAAAGCGATCCGGTGGGATTGCCTACAAAGAGGGTTGAAAACAATCGTCTTACAACACCGTCAGCCGGAGCGCCTCTTCGGGCGTTGTCAGCCCGAGATCACGAAGGATCGGCGTTACGCGGCGGTGGAACAGGGTGTGGTCAAACACGCGGAAAGCCCCCGCCACAACATCCATCAGCGCATCCTGCTGGGCCTCGCCCTCGCGTGTGCTCCCGGTGCATGCGCCGACAGCCAGCAAGCGCAGCAGGCCGTACACGGTGCACAGAGCTGTAAATTGCTCAGAAAAATCCCAACGCGCTTCCACAAACGGAAAGCGCGTAAAAAACAGATGATTAACCAGCAGGTTTTCAAAAAAGGAAGCCCCAAGGGGGAACCTTTCTTCTAAACGGGCGGCTGACTGCCTGTAAGTTTCCGGGGCGCAGTCGTCACCCCAAATGGAAACAATATGATCCCGGCATGCGCGAAGCCCGGCGCTTCGCCGTGCAAGCGCCGCCAGAATCTGCTGCACGCTTTGAAGTGCCTGCGGCAGATCGCCCTGCACAGGAGCGGGCTGAGGGGACGGGGAGTGCAAAAGGCACTCGATTGCCGCCGTGTCACGGCGGCGAACTGCGGGTTCCAGCGCCCGCATCGTCTGCCACAGCGCGGAGAAACGCTGGGGGAACGCAAGGGAACGGTTTTGCAGTATTCGGATCAAGGCAAGCCGTATCTCCTGCTCGTGATCAACGGATTCAAAAAAAATGGTGCGCTCCGTCTGCCGGGGCAGATCAAAACGCAAAGAACAGGGGACGAACGACAGGGGCGCTTCGTGATCAAGTAATAATTCCACTACGGCTTCACAGCTGTTGGCGCAGGAGCACTCGTCGTTCCCTTCACCGCGTACGGCGCGCGGATATAACCGACAGACATTCGGCAGGGCGTTTTCTCCCAGCTCCGCGTGGATGGCGCAGCGCCCATCCGCCATTCGCAGCGGACAATCCCCATCGAAACGGTGGGCAAGCTCCGCGTACTTCTCTTCCGTGGGTTGAGGGAATGGCTTGAGAGCGCAGTCCAGCTTTGCCCGCAGGCTTTTTTTACAGGGGATGCCGAGCAAATGAAAATAGTCCTGCAGGGAAAGCGATACCGGCCAACCTGTGCAGCAACAGGCACGGCAACGACCCAGTTTGCAGGAAAACGCCGGATAATAGTCCGGCACCAGATAAACACGGCTTTCCGCCATGGTTTCACCCGCCTCGATCCAAGATTATATGCGGGATGGGCGAGTTTGCAAGAGGGGGAAAGAAGAAAATGCCAAAAAGAAACACAGGCGCTTGTAAACGGGGTTTCGTTGCGGACAGGGGTGCTGCAACACCCGCAACGAAAAAAGGCGGCGGATTTCGCCGCCGCCTGCATGCGGATCAGAACAGTCGGATAATCCAGAAACTGAGCAGCGCGGTTACGCCGCTGACGAAGCTGCCCCACAGCAAATCCAGAACCGTGATCAGGATCGGCCAGTCTTTAATGGTCGCAAGGTTGGTAAGGTCGTAAGTGGCGTACGTGACCAGCCCGAAGAACAGACCGGCCAGCAGTGCCTGCAGCCAGTTGCCGCTTGCCAGCGCGGGCTGGATGACGAACACCATCAGACCGAGAATGAATAACAGGTAGAAGGCCAGCGCTGCCAGCAGATTGGCTTTGGGCGCCATCAGATACCCGAGTTTTTCGGCGTACAGCTGTTTGGCGATCACGGTGAGCCAGAGCATGTCGATTGCCAGAAACACCACCAGCGCGATCAGATAATTTCGTACGTCAGCCCAACCGATGGAAAGGTTCATCGTTCATACCTCCTTAGGATATATCGCTACTTTTTAGGAAACCAGGGGACAAAGATACTCGTGCGGCGTGCGTAATCGGCATACCCCGGCCGGTTCTTCATGCTCTTTTCCAGCAGCGGCACCCCGGATACGAACAGCAGCAGGAAGGTGATTGTGATGGGACTGATAACGGCCAGCGGGGAGATGCCCGCGCTGAGCGCAATCAGAAAGATTCCCCACCACATAGTGGCCTCGCCGAAATAATTGGGGTGCCGGGTATACCGCCACAGGCCGCCGGTCATCAATTGGCCCCTGTGCGCGGGATCGGCGATGAAACGGCGCAGCTGAGCGTCGCCCACCGACTCAAACACGAACCCGATAGCGAACACGGTCACTCCCAGCCCGTACCATATCGGTTGAACTGCATGGGAACTGCCCGGAGCGAGAAGCACAGGCAGCGAGATGAGGTACATCAAAGCGCCCTGTAACATGTACACCTGTAGAAACGCCCGCGGCACCAGCCACTTCCCCCATTCGCGCCGGAAATTGGCATAACGGAAATCTTCCGGCTTGCCCAGATTACGGCGGAGGATGTGGGAAAATAACCGAGTGCCCCACAAGGTAATCAGCAGTGTCATGGTAACGCGCGCCAGTGTGAACGGGGCATACTGCAACAACATCCACCAGGCAACCAGCACAAAGCCGATACCCCAGCCGACGTCCACGACGCTGTTGTTGCGGCGCACCGTGCCCACCAGAAACAGGACGGTAAAATATGCGAATATCAGGATGGCTGCGGCTGTCATGATTTCCCTCCGTTCTCTTCTGTAAAGCAGACCGCGACGGTGCCGGGGCCGGCATGGAGCGCGACAGCTGCCGACACTTCCGCCACGAATTCCGGCGGTTTACCGATCAGCTGGGTTAACTGTTCGCGGTAGGCATTGGCCAGCGGGAGATTATCGCTGTGTACAATCGCGTAGGCTTCGATTCCGTTACGGCGCATGGCTTTGCGGGTCAGCCGCATGATCCTGCGGGTAAGGCCCGCCTGGCTGAACGCAGCGCCAAAGGCGGCCCCGTGTCCATGCTTATCCAGTGTCATGATGGGACGAAGCCCGATTTTCATGCCCAGCCTGCCAATGGTATCCGGCACTCGGCCGCCGCGTACGGCATAGGCAAGTGTGTTCAGGCATACATAGATATGTGTGCGGGAAATGCGCTGGGTGAGCGCTTCTACGATTTCGTCGTGAGTGCGTCCCTGCGCCAGCAGATCGGCAGCCAACTTGACCAGCAACCCCTGAGCGCCGCTGTTTAGGCGGGTATCGATCACCGTGATTTTCTTCTCCGGCGTTTCCAGCTGCCGGGCGGCTTGCGCCAGCGCCTGATAGGTGCCGCTTAAATGGTCGGCCACGCTGAGCACAATCAGCGAATCAAACTGTTCCAGCCGGGCGCTGAGTAACGCCCGGATCCGGCCCGGTTCGGGCTGGGAACTGGTGGGATAGGTACCGGGCTGCTCCATCTGGTTCAACAACTGAGGCAGGCGGATGGTCGTTTTATCCAGAAAGGCGGTTTCTCCGACGATCACGCCCAACGGTAACATGGAAATACGGTTCTCCAGCAGGAAGGAATCGGGAATGTCCGCGATGCTGTCCGTGATCAGACCGACTCCTCCGGGCGCCTGTGTACGAAGCCGGTTTTGCAGCGCCATGTCATCCGCCTTCTGAGACAGTAGGGTGCCGAATGTTGCCAGCCGTTCCATCACCAACTCCGGCGCATTGGTGTGGATGTGCACCTTCAGCTTCCCGTTGCGCGCTGTGGCAATCAGCGAATCGCCAAACGGATCCAGTACCTGCCGAACCTGACCCTCCAGCGCGTCACCGTCTGCCACATCGGGCAAGCGTACCAGCGCTTCGGTGCAATAACGGTAAGCAAGGGACTCTTCCTCGGGAACAAGGAAGGGAGCTTCTTCCTCGGAGAGGGTCGCTGTTTGCTTTCCCTCGGCAAACACGCGGTTGATTCCTTCTAAAAAGCGAACGAAACCTGCCGCGCCTGAATCCACCACGCTGTTTTTTCGTAGAACAGCCAGTTGTGTCTTGGTTTTTTCCAACGAAACCAGCGCTGCGTGGTACGCATCGGTGAACAGTTCGGCAAATCCCTGATATTGTTCGTTATTATGTTGCAGGTAAGACGCCCAGTCGCGGATAACGCTCATCAGCGTGCCTTCCTGGGGGTGTTCTACCGCTTGATACAGGTGCCTGACCGCACCGTAAGCCACTTTGGCGAACTCCCGTACTCCAACCCGTTCATACGGGCGGCTTTCCTGCGCAAGGCCGCTTACATAGGAGGCAAAAATGAGGCCGGAGTTGCCGCGCGCGCTTTCGAGCCCTGCCTGCGAAAGCCCCTGCAGCATCTGCGAAAAGGACGGATCACGCGCGGGGGTTTCCACCATTGCCCGCAGCGTGGTTGCCATGTTGGTGCCCGTATCGCCGTCCGCGACCGGAAAAACATTGATGAGATTGAGATATCGGATATGCGCCGCGACCTCGCTTGCGCCGGATGAAAACCAGTCGAGTACGTCGATGCCGTTTGCACTTTGGATATTCAACCGATTCTCCATAACCATCCCTCCGTAGTATGGGCGTTGGGGGTCCGATTTTCCGACCATTTGCATAGGCATATTATACCAAATAAGCATACCGGCGAAACACCGATTATGGAAATATTTCCAACCATGCGAAAGAAGAGCAGAACAAGATTCCGGCCGAGTGGGCATGATAATCGACGGATCGACTAAACTCGCTTTTCGGCGGGGTGCTTTTATGACTCGGTTAAGGGTAAATAGACAGGCTGACCGTCCGCAATCTGCACATCAAACACAGCGGGTCCTGCTACACTCACATTTGCGCCCAAAATTATCGATACTGCGTTCGCCAGTTTTTGATCCTCAACCAGCAGCACGATCCTGTTTATACGCATGGAAACGATCTGCTTGGTAAGATAATCTTTCGTTATCATGGCGTAATCATTTTTATTTTGATAACGCAGAACGATCGCATTCAGATAATCCGGCAGGGCGACATACATATACGCGTAAGCCAAACCACTGGTACTGACATATGCGCCGTGATAGTCTCTGTTGTCAATAACGAGCGTACGCTTTCCCTGGGAATATTGCATCACTCTGTCGGTATAGGTAGCCTCCGCTAACGTAGCTGACGGATAAGGTTTGCAATCTAATGCGACGGAATAATACTGAGGCGTGAATCCCAGAAGAAGGATAACAATGACAAACAGAACTACCAATTGCGATGTTGCGCGTTCCATGCGGCAAAGCCAATAAAGCGCGCAGACGAACACACACAGATAAGATACTGAAAGATATCGGCTGAAAGAAGAAATTGTCTGAGGTTGAACGGCAAGTGTGACCATAATCCCTGCCGTATATATCACATTCGTAATTACGACAACGAATAGCATTTTGGCATATCGTTGCCGCTCCTCCCTTTTTAACAGGAACGCTGTTATGATTAGCAGGATGAAAAGTGATGCATACATTTGCCAGAACTTCACCCGCGATGTTGCCACCTTGCTGGTCATTATACTTTTTACTTGCTTTATCGCGGGGGCACAGCACTGCCCGATGGTTACATTCCCCAGAGAAGCACTGATCTTTTTATTCCGGTAGTTCCCCTCAAAAAGATACTTGAGACGGAATGGGATTGAGGTGCTCTTTTGGCTTTCGCTTCCAAGATATTCAGCCCGAGCGATGCTCTCGTTCTGATTCTTACATGCAATATCATAATTATAAATACCTGACCAACTGAGTTGCATGAACAGCATCATTACCACAGCCATGACGACGGTCAATGTTCGTTGCTTTTTCTGCATGCGGTAAATGAGTAATATTATGGCAAGCGCAATGGCAAATAGAAACCCCACATAAATTTTCACCCCCGGAAGGACCGCGCAGGCGAGCACCGTTGGCAACACGGTATCACCGTCATGGGTATCGGATAATACGATTACTCCACCCATAAATATCATGGCAAGTGGGCCATCAATTAAAACAGATGTTACAGTGAGCGTCGTATCCAGAGATACGTAGACCAATAGAAGCGCCAATGCTGTCAATAGAGCTCGATACCAGTTTTTCCAGGCCACTCTATCCGAGATCATCGTTGCCACAATGATTACCGGCATTGCCGTTATATATAAAAGACCTGCGTTGCTCCAGCCGAAAACGCGCACCACGGAATATTGCAATGAGGCAAACATGGGATTGTAATCAGAATGTGCGATGTTACTTTCTGCATTGATATAAAAAGTGCTCTTGACATACATTTCTCGTACAGCCCTTGCCCAAAACGAATACGCATCATGGGACGAGAACTGCCCGTTGCCGATACACACGATAACGCACCCGCACAAGAAGACGAATGTGAGCAAAGACGGATGCCACAGCGCGCTCAACCGCTTGCGATTTCGCTTGCGCAGCCTCAGAAACCCCCATACAAGCATCAGTAATCCCGCGCCAATAATTACATAAGGGCCAATACTATATAATCCGAATACGATGATCAAGATATAACTGGAGAGTAGCAT
>DAOPZG010000090.1:0-10708 GCA_035353235.1 Candidatus Limiplasma sp. | reverse complement strand
TCCCCGGAGTTCGCCGCCAAAATGAAAGAAGCGGGCCTGACGATCCACGTGACCGACACCTTCCGCCATATCGGCGTAATGGTCAGCCCCGCGCATGATTTGAAAGCCGTAAAGCTGACTGAACCGCACAACGTGCTGGAACAGCCGATTGCGGCCAACCTGCCTCACCTGCTTACGGAAACGGACGACGCGGCGGCGCGCAAACTGTGCGCGGACGTGCGGGAACTGATGCTGCTGAGCTATGAAGTACTGAAGGATCATCCCGTGAACCGGGCCCGCGCGGCGCGGGGCGACCTGCCCGCCAACATGATCTGGCCCTGGGGCGCGGCTACGGCCATGCGGCTGGAGAGTTTTGAAAAGAAATACCGCAAATGCGGCAGCGTGGTAAGCGCCGTGCCGCTGGTATGGGGCATCGCGTCGCTGGGCGGGCTGAAAACCCCGCGTGTGGAAGGCGCGAACGGCGATCTGGACACGAATTATGAGGGCAAGGTAGACCGCGCGCTGCAGGCATTGCTTCGCGAGGGGGACGATTTTGCCGCCGTGCATGTGGAAGCGCCGGACGAAATGGCTCACGCGGGCAGCCTGGAACGCAAGCTGGAAGCCATCCGCCGCATCGACGCGCGCGTGGTGGGCCCTTTGCTGGATCGGCTTACGGCAAGCGGCGAGGATTTCCGCCTGCTGCTGTTAAGCGACCACCCCACGCTGCTCACCACCCGCACCCACGACGGTTCGCCTGTGCCCTACGCTATTTACGATAGCCGAACGGTGAGGGCGGCGCTGGCGGCGGGCCGGCCTGCCCCGACCCGTAAATTCTGCGAGCGGGAATTTGCAACGGAACCGCTGATGAACGAAGGCACCCGCCTGATGAACGCACTGTTTGAGCAGGCGTAAGGAACGCGCGCCCTCCTTGCCACCCGCGCCGCCTTCCTGTATAATAAGCCGTAAGCCCGGTTTGCTTTTTGCCATTGTCGCTGTGCGGCGGCGGGTAAACTGCTGGCTATGGAGCTTTGCCTAGGGCAGAGCGGAGCGTTTATCGGCCTGCCGGGCCGACGCATTACGGGAGGGTTGCCAACATGGTCAGGCTTCGCCGGTTTATCTGGTACCTAGCCAGTCGGCTTTTACTGATCATTGTGCTGCTGGGACTGTGCACCGTCACGTTTTATTACGCGATGAACGCCTCCAATATCTATGTCGTTTTAAAAGATGGCATGGCCAAGCGTGCGCAGGTCATCATGATGGGCGAGGACGCGACGGAGCTGAACAAGTATTTTCAAAGCAGCTTCCTGCAGCGCGACCAGAACCTGCTGATTGCGGAGGAAGGGCAAAGCCCGTACCAGTACTATACCATCCGCGGCATCGACCATCGGCTGGAGCTTACGTGGATGTGGTGCTGGCCGTGGGAATCGACTGCAAGGGTGGAGTTTTCCGAAAAAATCCCCCGCATCGACGGCCGCCTGAACCGCACTTATGCCGACGCGGCGAAAGCCCTGTACGGAGACGGATACGAAACCCCGCCCAAGTGGCAGGGCGGCCGTTACACTGCCACACTGGTGAAAGAAAATAATCAGTGGCATATCAAGAGCATCACCTTAAAAGAAGCGCTGTCGGACTGACGGACATACGCGAAAAACCCCGCATACCGGATGAAACGGTAAGCGGGGTCTTAATTTTCCACAGTGGGCGGTGGCCGACAGGGGAACGCGGGGTTACCTGCTCTGCGCGTTCAGCCGGTCCACAAGCGCACAGAGCGCCGCCAGATCGGGCAGACAGTCGTCCACATAGGGGACAAAACGGGGCTGGAAAGGCAGCAGGTCCGGGATCATCACGCAGTGTGCGCCGGATGCGCGAATGGCCTGCACGCCGCTGAAACTGTCCTCCACACCCACGCATTCCGCAGGGGTGCACCCCACCGCGCGCGCCGCAGCCACGTAGATGTCCGGCGAGGGTTTGCCGCGGGGCACTTCTCCGCCGCAGACCATGCCGTCAAAACAGGCGGCGATATCCGGCATGGCAACAAAGTATTCCGTCACCAGCGCGCGTACCGTGCTTGTGGCCAGCGCGATGTGCAGGCCCCGTGTTTTTAACCCGGTCAGGCACTCCATCAGCCCCGGCTTGCGGGGCAGCGGGTGGGTTTGGTTATACTCCGAAAAAAAGGCGCGAAAACGGTCCACCGCCTCGGCGTAGGGAAAATCGTCGCCCAGCGCCGCGAGGTACACTTTTTCGCACTCGTCATAGGGCAGGCCCAGCGTTGTGGTGTAAAACGCGCGGTCGATGGTTCGGCCGTAGCTTGCGGCAATCCGGCACATGGCCTCGCAGCCCAGCGCCTCGGTATCGAAAAGCACCCCGTCCATATCAAACAAAACGGCTCGGATCATGGGACCTCCTTGATATAATCGGATATTACGCGTCCAGCGCGGCGCGAAGCCCATCCACCGCGGCGCTGATAATGCCGCCCGCGTACCCCGCGCCTTCGCCCAGCGGGTACAGGCCGGGCAGCGCGCTTTGACGGCGCTCGTTTCGCAAAAGCCGCACGGGCGCGGAGGAGCGGGTTTCCGGTGCGGTCAGCAGCGCGTCCGGGCAGTCGAAGCCTTTCAGCTTTTTCGCCATTTCCGGCAGGGCCAGCCGCAGATTATCGGTGATAAACGGGGGCAGGCATTCGGCGATATCGGCGGGGAACACGCCGGGCCTGTAACTGGGGTGGACGCCGCCAAACCCCGTGCTGGGTCGGCGGGCCAGAAAATCCTCCACGCGCTGGCAGGGGGCGGAAAATCCGCCGCCCATGCGATAGGCTGCGCGCTCAATGCCGCGTTGCAGGGCGATACCCGCCAGCGGATCGTCGGAACCGAAATCCTCCGGACGTACGCCCACCAGCAGCGCCGCGTTGGCGTTTTCCCCGGCGCGCGCGTGCAGGCTCATGCCGTTTACGTTCAGCGCTTCCGGTTCGCTGGAAGCGTTGATGACCTGCCCGCCGGGGCACATGCAGAAGGTATAGGCTCCCCGCCCGTCGGGCGTGGGTACGTTCAGCTTGTAATCGGCGGGAGGCAGACCGGGCAAACCCGCCGCGGAACCGTACTGCGCGCGGTCGATCATTGCCTGCGGATGTTCCACGCGCACACCGATGGCGAAGGGCTTCTGCTGCATGGGCACGTCCAGCGCCCGCAGCCACGCGTAGGTGTCGCGCGCGCTGTGGCCGATGGCCAGGCATACTGTGTCGGTCTGGATAACAAGGGGCGTGTTGCCTGGCAGAGTCACTGCGTTTACGGCTGCAATCCGCCCGTTTTGCAGGGAGAAACCCGTGGCTTTGTGGGAAAACAGCACCTCGCCGCCCAGCGCGGTCAGGCGTTTGCGCATTTCGGCAAGCACCCCGCGCAGCAGATCGGTGCCGATATGCGGCCGGGCGGAAAACAGAATATCGTCCGGCGCGCCGCACTCCACAAAGGTTTGCAGCACCGTGCGGATGAACGGGTCGTTCAGCCCGCAGGTGAGTTTGCCGTCGCTGAACGCACCGGCTCCGCCTTCGCCAAAAAGCACGTTGCTTTCCGGGTCCAGCAGGCCCTGTCGTTCCAGTATTTCCACGTCCCGCGCGCGTTCTTCCACAGGTTTGCCGCGCTCCAGCACCAGCGGGCGCGCGCCGCGCACGGCCAGCCCCAGCGCGCAGAAAAGGCCCGCCGGGCCTGCGCCGATTACGACCGGGCGGGGGCGGTTGCGGTCATACGGCGATGTCTGCTGTGTAAAAACGCTGTGCGTTTCCGCCTCGCTGTCCGGTACATAGGCTGCCTGATTGGGGCGGAACTTCGCCGCCATGGTTTTTTCAGCTTTCTCGGATACCAGGCGCACGTCCAGCGTCAGCGTAAAATGTACGTCACCCCGGTCGCGCGCGTCTACGCTGCGGCGGCTGACCGATGCGGCAAGTACGTCGCCCTCCGGAATCCGCAAACGCTGCGCGGCCAGACGGCGGTACAGCGTCCCGTCGGCGGCCCCCGCCTGTTCAAGCGGCAGCCGAAGCTGATGAATCCGCAGCATTCCCACGCCTCCCCGGGTTTCAAATTGCCTGCTTATCCTACCATATCCGCCGTTCGGTCGCAAGCGTGCGTAAAGTGCGGCTGCAAACCGCGATCCGGCTTGAATATCAGGGAAACGATTGACAGTGCAAACCTCGAATGATAGACTGGGCACAGGAAAAACCGGCTGATTTGGCAACCGGATTCTTCCTGCCTGAACGTTGCGCGGCGCTTTCCGTCGGTTTGGAAAGGGGGCCCGCCTGATGCGGTTTTGGGATGAAAATACCGGTGCGCTCCTGCTGAGCGGGAAGGCGCGCCTGGTTCCGTATATGCCCATGGAGGATGTACGCAATGCCTGCCGAATCCTGACGGGGCAGTCCGCTGTGCTGCCCGATCGCGTGGACGAAGACACCGTATGCTTTCCCGCTTTCGGCGTGCCCGGCGGGCGGCTGAGCTGCATTTGCCTGATGCGCGGGGGAACGCTGCACGCGGTGGAGCTGCAGGTGGCGGCCGTTGGGAAACGGGCGCGCCCGGATGCCGGGCGGCAGCGCGCGTTTCTTTTTCGTTGCCTGTATGGCGACGACCCCGCGAAGGACAGCCAGCGCGGGGTGCTTTTACGCTGTCCCTTTGGGACCGCGCTGGTCGCTACGGACCCCCGCAGCGGGGACGCGACGCTTCGGATTACCTATCGCTGAACGGGGCGGCGGCCCCATCCGGGACGCCGCTGGAAATTTCTTTGGGAGGGAAATGCATGCCGGGGAAAATGACGCCGATCATGCGTGATTATCTGATTCGCTTTCAACAGACCGCTATCCGGGAAACGGGGCGCAGGCCGCTTACGTATCTGCGTACGCCGATGGACGACAAGCTGGTGCTGCCGGGATGTCAGCGCCCGGGTTTTGTCTTCTGGCAGCCGATTGCCTGGGAAGACGGGCAGGCCCCGCTGGGGGAGAGCGCAAAGCTGTTTCACCAGAGTATTCTTGATTATTTATCCATGTGCCAGTTTCTCGAAATCCGTTTCCGCCTGCCGGTCGCGCCGATGAACAGCCCGCTCAGCTTTATGTACGGGCGCGTGTTTGAAACCTGCCGTAACACCGAGCTGGCGCCGCCTTCGCGTACGTTCGAGGAGGCGGAACTGTACCGCCGCCTGCACCCGGATCAGCCGCTGGCCTACTGTATGGCCACCACCTGCGACGGAGGTGACCCGTTGCTGATGATGCTGGCCGCCGAGGATGGGCAGCTGTTTGTGTGCCATGCCGAGCACGACCCGCAACCGGTGCCTTGCCGGATGATGGTGGACCGGCTGCTTCCCAAGCTGCAATTTGTGTTCGATTTTTAAACCCAGTCTCAAAATGCGAAGAAGGAGCTATCATGGAAGAGAACGCGAGCGGTACCGTCGGGTACGCGGGCCTTTCCGCGGAGACGCTGATCTCCCGCGCGAAGGCGCTTTTCGCGCAGGCGCAGCCGCCGGTTCCCGAACGTTTCAGCGCCTTTCTGCCGCTGTTTCCGGCGGAACTGGTGCAGAACATGGAATACCTGGGAATCCGGCATGGCGCGCACGTCGCACCCAACGGGTTTTCCATCGACCCAACCGAATACCATGCCAGACTGTATGCCCGCATGCCGGAGCTGTATGCGGGGGATAACGCGTTGCGCAATTTTACCTACGAGGGTCATTATGTAGGGGAAAGCGTATTCACAGTGGATACGGCCTGGGCGGAGGCGTTTCCGCAATATCGCCCCTTTCTGGGCGAGCGGCTGTCGATCCGCTTGATCGGCGGGAGCGGACAGGCTGTGGCCGTGCCGGAAAGTGTGTACCCACGGGGCGGCGGGGTGCTGGATACCGCTGAAGAAGCGATGGGAATCACCGAACGCGGTACGGATTACGCCCATTACGTACAGGAACGCGTAGCCGAGGGAGAAATCTATGACGCGGTGAGTTTTGCGGCGGAGTATCTGACGGCGGAAGGGCTGTCGCCGGTTAGCTTTACCCAGAACGATCTGGCGCGGGTGCTGCAGGATTTGGCGGTAGTGAAAAGCCTGCAGGGGGACGAAAGCGGCGCGCACAGTTATACCGAGTATGCGCGCCTGGCTGAGCGTGTGAGCCAGTATGTGCCCATGCGTTACGCCTGTGATCACTTTGCGGTGCAGGCGCCGGAGAAACGAACGGTCCGCCTGGCCCAACTGTGCTTTGCCGATAACGATTTTATCAGCGATCTGTGGATGCCTTACGCAGAACTGAGCGCCTTTGCGGATCGCCGAACGCTTTCGCTGGACGCGCGCAGGGTGTGTGCGGCGTTCCAGATTGCCCCGCGATACGATCCCGAGACCGGGGGTGGTCTCTGCCCGGATACGGTGCGAGTGGCGACCATACACGATACCGGGATGACGCTGATGACGGCGCAGGTGCGCAATAACCCAGCTTACGGAGACGGGCTGAACGCTGAGGGCGCACCGGTAACGCTGGTGTTTGTGCCGGACAGCCGTGAGATGATCCGCCAGCGCCGCGTCAGCCTTGAACGTTGCGCATTCACACTGGAAAACCGTGCGGTTGCACCCGAAGAGTACCGCAAAATGCAGCGGATGGCAGTGATACAGGAGCAAAAAGGCCGCCTGATCGATGCACTATACCGTCGGGAGACGGCGCTGCGCCAACTGGATCCCTCCGCGCCGGTTTATGAGAAAGCGCGCACCCTGCTCAACGCCCGGGTGGATAAAGTTGCCGCCGCGGTGGCGCGGGAGAGCACGGCGCTCAGGGAAACGCCCGCCAGCGGTTACGACGAGGATATCACCTACCTGCGCCGTATGGAACGCGACCGCGAAGGGCTGATCCGCCCTGCGGAAGAACCGTTTGTATTTGATGAAGAACGGGAACAGAGCATTGAGGGCGGCTATGTCATGCGCGGCAGGCTGCTGAAAAAGATGTACGCGGAAGCCGCCTTGCCGGAGGAACCTGTTCTGCCGGTGACCGAAGGCGCGGACGACAGCGAAGATGGCGATACGGAACCGTTGCCCGCCATGCGCTACGAAGCGATCGAGGGCGCGCAGGAGACGGCCGAAGCGTCTGCCGACGGCAGCGGACCGGTGAACGCGGAAGATGCGGGCGAAAACAGGGCGAGTGCCGATTTCAACAATTCGGACGGCGATGCCGAAAGCCTTAACGGCATTGAAACGCGCGACGGTGACAAAGCAACCGATTACAACGAAGCAACCGACGGCTGCGAAACGGCCGATAGCGGCGAAGAGGCCGACGGCGAAATAGTCGACAGCGGCGAAGCGACCGCCAGCGAAGAAAATGTTGGCGGCGGCGATACTGGCGACAGCACCACAAGTGACGAAAGTGACGAAGCAGCCGACAGCAAAGAACCCGCCGAAAGCGACGAAGCAGCAGAACCCGCGCCGCAAACGCCAGCCGTCAGCCTGCGGGAACTGGCCCGCCGTACCGGCGGCCGGGAGGAACCTGCGGAAAAACCGATGCTGACGATGGCACAGATGCTGAAGAAAACGCATGAAGAATAAGCACCATCCTGCGATCCGGCAAGCGCCCGAAACGGGCCAGCGAGGAGAAAGCATGTATCAGCAAACGGTATTGAAAGGCACGCAGATCGGGCGGGAAGTGGCTTACCGCGATCCGAATGCGCTGTTTTCTCTGGTGGGCACGGATGGAAACGGCAAGAATGCCTATCTGCCCATCGGGGAGGACCTGCTCAGCCGCCATATGCTGCTGCTGGGCAGCGCCTGTACGGGGAAAAGCAATATGATGCGCCACCTGTTGCGCAACCTGCGCGTGAACCTGACCGAAAAGGACGCGCTGGTGGTATTCGATCCCACGGGAGAATATACCGCTGCGTTCGGCCAGCCCGGGGATGTGGTTTTCGCGGACGACGAACGGGCGTCGGACGGAAACGGCGAGGCGCAATGGAACCTGTTTCTGGAGCTACAGGACAGCGAACGCCTGCCCGAGGACGCGTCCGCCCTGTGCGAAATGCTGTTTGCCGAGCGCATCCGCACCGCGCCGGACCCGTATTACGCCACCGCCGCGCGGGACCTTACGCTGGCGCTGATTGTGTACCTGTGCCGCCAGCCGGACCCTGCGCTGCGGAATAACCGCACCCTGCGCGGGCTGATCGATGGGTTCGATACGGAAAGCATGGCGGCGATTCTGGAGTCACTGCCGGAGTTTCGCACGCTGAACTCGTACCTGTCCGAACCGGAAGGCCGGCAAACGGCGGGCGTGGTATCCGCGCTGCAGCAGGCGGCGAGGGATTTGCTGCAGGGGCGCTTCAACGCCGTGGGAACCGTAAGCATCCGCAGCGTGATACGCGGCGGGCACGGCAAGGTGGCGTTCCTCTGCTACGACCCGGAACGCGGCCCTGCAACCGGACCGGTATTCGCGACGCTGATGGATTTGTGCCTGCGGGAACTGCTTTCCCGCAAGGAGAATGAGGGCAACCTTTACCTGCTGCTGGACGGTCTTTGCGTGTTGCCCAGACTGGTTCATCTGGAGGAAGCGTTGCTGTTTGGGCGAAACAAGGGGCTAAAAACCGTGCTTTCGCTCGCCAGCGTTCACCGGCTGGTGGAACGATATGGCGAGCTGGATGCGCAGACCATTCTGGATTCCTTCGGCACTACGGTGGCGTTTCGCCTGCATGATCGGGCGGCGCGCCTGTTTGTGAAAAACCTGTACGGTCGCCACCGTGTGGCGGAAACCTACACGACCGCCACACAGACCCGCGGAATCGATCAGGTGTCGGATCAGTATGTGATCGAGGACGAGGATCTTACCGTTTTGCAGACGGGCGACAGCCTGGTGGCGATTGCCAACTGCCCGCCTTTCCGTTTCCGCGCCAAACTGTACGGCGCATAATAAAGATGTTTTCCACAAGGACAAAGGAGGATGAACCCGATGAGTCAACTGACCCCGAAAGACATTGCCAAAATGCTGGATCACAGCACCCTGCAACCCTACCTTACGCAGGACGACGTTCGCAAGGGCTGCGAGATCGCGCTTAAATATCAAACCGCCAGTGTGTGCGCCCGCCCGGCGGACATGAAACTGGTGGCCGATATGCTTAAAGGCAGCGGCGTGCATGTTTGCACGGTCATCGGCTTTCCCCACGGCAACCACCTGCCGCAGATCAAGCTTGCGGAGGCGAAAGCCGCGCTGGACGACGGCTGTGAAGAACTGGATATGGTGATCAATGTGGGCCGCCTGATCGCCGGGGAGGACGGTTACGTGCAGGACGAAATTCACGCGATTTGCGACCTGGCACACAGCCGTGGCGCAAAGGTAAAGGTGATTATCGAAACCTGTTACCTGACCGACGAGCAGAAGGCGCGCGTTTGCAGGCTGGCCGCCGCCGCGGGCGCGGACTGGGTGAAAACCAGCTCAGGGTACGGTACCGCGGGCTGCAAGGTGGAAGACGTTCGCCTGATGCGGAAGAGCGTACCTGCCTCCTGTCAGGTAAAGGGTTCCGGCGGCATCCGTGACCTGGATACCGTGCTGGCCGTGCGTGCCGCGGGAGCTACCCGCTGCGGCGTATCCGCCACGGAAAAGATTATGGAAGAAGCGGAAAAGCGCTACGCGGAGGGCACGCTTTGCGAAGCGGGAGCCGACGCGAAGGAGACCGACGCGAAAGGCGCGTACTGATTTTCTTTCTTTCTGCCGCCGGCTCAACGCCCCGGTTGCAGCAGCTGCTGCGGAAACGCCAAAAAAAGGCGTCAGCATGCAAGAAATTTCTTGACAACACCCCGAAAAATCTGGTATGATCGTCATTGGCATCAATAAACTCCGCTAGCCCCGGAATGTTTATTGTTTCAGCGTGCGTTTGCCTGACCATCAAACGTCGCACAGGAGATTCGGAACAGCTTTCCTTAAGGAGGAAACGAACTTGAATACGTACATGGCCAAAGCCGAGGACGTACAGCGCAAATGGTATGTCGTCGATGCGGAAGGCGTTGTGTTGGGCCGCCTTGCCAGCCAGGTTGCCAACGTGCTCCGCGGTAAACATAAACCCATTTATACCCCTCACGTGGACACGGGGGATTACGTGATTATCGTGAACGCCGAAAAGGCGGTTCTGACCGGTAAGAAACTGGATCAGAAAATCTACTACCATCACAGCGGTTTTCCGGGCGGCCTCAGCGAGACCCGCTACCGCGACCTGATGGCGGATAAGCCTGAGTTCGCTTTGAAAAAGGCGATCACCGGCATGCTCCCCAAGGGACCCCTCGGGCGTCAGATGGCCAAGAAACTTCGTGTGTACGCGGGCCCGGAACATGAATACGAGTCCCGTAAACCCGAAAAGTTGGAAATCAAGTAACGGACGCGAAAAGGAGATAGAGCACCATGGCTAAGGTTGAATACAGTGCCGTTGGCCGCCGTAAAGAGGCCATTGCCCGCGTCCGTCTGGTCGCCGGCGACGGTAAGATTATCATCAACAAGCGCGAGCTGGATAGCTATTTCGGTCTTGAGACCCTCAAGATGACGGTTCGCCAGCCTTTGGAACTTACCAAGGCGGGCGGCGAAATGGATATTCTGGTCAGCGTCAAGGGCGGCGGCTTAAGCGGCCAGGCGGGCGCAATCCGCCACGGCATCAGCCGCGCGCTGATTAAAGCGGACCCGGAACTGCGCGACAGCCTCAAAAAGGCAGGTTTCCTCACGCGCGACCCGCGCATGAAGGAACGTAAAAAGTACGGCCTCAAGG
>DAOPZG010000089.1:0-10940 GCA_035353235.1 Candidatus Limiplasma sp. | reverse complement strand
GACGGGTTTGGGTCTTCCTTTTTCCCGGGGGCGGCAATTCATTTTACAACTTACCATCGAAACAGGAAACGGAAAAAAACGTTGACAGCCGCGCCGCCTGTGTGGTATAGTATGCAACGTAAGCAGAAGCCGCCCGCTTCTCACCGCGCGAATCCGTTTTGCGCAGGTTGCGGCACAAAGACCGCAAGGATGGCATGCGCGGCGGGTTGTTTACCCGGCGCTTTTTGTTTGCCCGCATGGGCGATGAAACGCCCTGAATTATACGGAGGTGTATGGATATCAACAACGAACCGATGATTAACGAAGAGATTAACGACCGCGAGGTGCGCCTGATCGGCCCCGAAGGCGAGCAGCTGGGCGTAATGCCTACCCGCGTCGCCATGGAGAAAGCCGAAGAAGCCGGGCTGGATCTGGTAAAGATCGTTCCCGGCGCACAGCCGCCCGTGTGCAAGCTGATGGACTACGACAAGCACCGTTACGAGCAGTCCAGGCGCGAACGGGATATGCGGAAAAACCAGCGCATCGTGGAGCTCAAAGAAGTGCAGTTGTCCGCCACCATCGAGGAGAACGACGTTCAGACCAAGATGAAGAACGCCGTAAAATTCCTGGAGGCCGGCGACAAGGTGAAAGTGAGCATCCGTTTCCGCGGCCGCCAGATCGCCCATGCGAACATCGGTATGCAGATCATGATGGATTTTGCCAAACGAGTTGAGGAATACGGCTTGATTGAGCGCAGGCCTCTGCTGGAAGGCCGCCACATGATTATGATTCTTGCTCCGAAAGCGGAAAAGAAGAGCTTCGCGGAACGTTCGCAGGAGCGTAAAGCTCAGTCGGACCCTGAAAAGCAGGAGGCTTCCGACCAGACGGACGCCCCGAAGGAGCAACCCAAGAAAAAGGTCAAGCGCGAAAGCGAGAATATGATCTGACCTAAGGATCCGTCAGCCCCGCCGTTTCAAACGGCGCAAGCGCCCGGTCCTTCCGTGCCCGGGCGTTTGCCATGGACGCGGACCCCATATGGAGAGGAGGACAACCCCTATGCCTAAGCAAAAAACCCATCGCGGCGCCGCCAAGCGTTTCTCCTTTACGAAAAACGGCCAGGTGAAGCACAAGCAGATGAACGCCAATCATCAGGTGCACCTCAAGACCACCAAGCGTACCCGCCACCTGCGCGCGGACGGCGTGATCGACAACCCGACCGAGGCCCGCACCATCCACAAGCTGCTTCCCTACAAATAAAGACGCTTCGCTGATTTTTTCAAGGAGGAAAGAAACATGGCACGTATTAAAGGGGCCGTGAATGCACACAAGAAGCGCCGTAAGGTGCTGAAGCTTGCCAAAGGCTATTTTGGCGCAAAATCCCGGCAATACCGCTCCGCCAACGAGCAGGTGGCTCGCAGCCTTCGTTTTGCTTTTGCAGGCCGCAAGATGCGCAAACGCGATTTCCGCCGTTTGTGGATCACCCGTATCAACGCCGCCGCCCGCCTGAACGACATGAGCTATTCGGTGCTGATGAACGGCCTGAAGAAGAACCACATCGTGATCAACCGCAAAATGCTTGCCGACATCGCCGTGAACGATCCCGAGGCTTTCAAGAAGATCGTCGAGAGCGCAAAATGACGGCCGCCGTTGCGGAGTATCGCAAAGCATAAAAACCGGAGCATCGTAAAGACGCTTCGGTTTTTTGTTGCGTGCAGGATCGGGCACGTATGCGAACGTTCCGGGGGAAGGCAAGAACCCGGGCCAGATGCACGCACATTTTTTGCGGGCCGGAAACGCTGACAACGTCAATGCAGCTGTTTTCCGGCTGTTTGTGCTAACTCTGGAGATCAGGGTTGCCGGGTTCGGGTGGATGCTCCAGTAATTCCATGTACAGCCCCGCATAACGGGCGTACTGCCCGCGCTTTTCGTACTGTTCCGCGCGGGCGCGGCAGGCCTGCGGAGATTTCGGCTGGTCGCACAGGCGTGCGCAGGCGGCGGCGACGGCTTCCAGATCGTATTCCTGAACCACCTCGCCCACCTCGGCGGTTACGGTTTCCGGCAGGGCGGTCGCGTCGTAACAGAGGGCCTGCGTGCCGCAGGCGAGGGCTTCCAGCAGGGTCAGGCCCTGTGTTTCCTCGTGGCTCAGGCTCAGGCACAGGTCGGCTGCGGTGTACAGGGCCCGCAGCTCTCGCACGGTCTGGGTGCGGGGCAGTCCCAACAGATTATCCGGCAGGTTCTGGCGCTGTGATGGCGACAGGCCCACGGCGACGATCATCAGATCCTCCCTTAGCAGGGGGGCAAGCGCGATCAGGTCATCAAGCCCCTTGCGCGGCTCCCAGGTGCTGGCCACGCTCAGCAGCATCCGTCGGCCTTTTAACGCCTCCAGCCCGTAGCGTTTGGCCACGTCGGCCACCAGATCGGGTTCTTCGCAGGGGCGAAAATCATTCAGATCGATACCGTTGGGGATCACGCGCAGCGGACGTTTGCCCAGAAAAGAGCGGCTTGCCTCCTGCCCCATCCACACCGAGGGAGTGACCAGCGTCAGGTTCGGCACGGAAAGGAAAGCGGCTCGCTTTTCCTGCCAGTTGCGGGCGGACTGATCCAGCAACAGACTTTGCGGATAGGCGTGCCGCTGGGGGCAATGGCCGCAGCCGGAGTGCCACCGGCTGCATTTGGCTATGGAGTAATACGCGCAGTGACCGGTGAACGGCCAGCAATCGTGCAGCGTCCACACCACGGGCAGGTTGGCTTTCGCCAGCCATGCAAACAGCGTGCGCACGTCCAGATAATAGCCATGCAGGTTGTGCAGGTGTACGATGTCCGGTTTGTACAGTTCCAGCTGGCGGATGAGCCGACGGGTGGCCCGACGGCTGAAAAATCCGGAACGGTCCAGCAGCCGCGCACCTATCCCGTGCAGCCATTTATCCACCCGGTTGCCGATCCGGTAGCCGGGCACGGCGCGCGGGGGAGCGCCGCGGGAATAGCAAAGCAGCGCCCGGTGGCCCATCTCCTGCAGCGTTTCGCAGATGCCCACAGCCACGTTGCCCGTGCTGAGGCTTGAGATTACGTTGATGTGCGCAACCCGCATGGCGTTTCTCCTGTTCTTTTTAAATAAGAAGGGGACGCCGCGCCTTCTGCCGGCGGAACGTCCCCATCATGCGGCGGTTTACTGAAATCTCAGTAGTTTTCGGCCTTGATCTGGAAGAACGAGCGGGGATGCTTGCATACGGGGCACAGCTCCGGGGCTTTCTTGCCGATCACGATATGGCCGCAGTTGGCGCACTGCCACACCTGATCGCCGTCGCGGCTGAACACCACGCCCTCCTGAATATTGGCCAGCAGCTTGCGATAGCGTTCCTCGTGGGTCTTCTCAATTTTGGCTACCATCGTAAACAGACCGGCAATCTGGTCGAACCCTTCCTGCTTGGCTTCCTCGGCCATACGGACGTACATATCCGTCCACTCGTAGTTTTCGCCTTCGGCGGCGTCCAGCAGGTTGGCTTCGGTACCCGGCACTTCGCCCCCGTGCAGGAGCTTGAACCAGATTTTGGCGTGTTCCTTCTCGTTGGCGGCGGTCTCCTCAAACAGGGCGGCAATCTGCTCGTAACCGTCCTTACGGGCCTTGGACGCGTAATAGGTATACTTGTTGCGAGCTTTGCTCTCCCCTGCGAACGCGTCCTGCAGATTGGCTTCCGTACGGGTCCCTTTCAGTTCTTTCATGGTTGGTTCCTCCTTGTTTTGATTTAATAAGCTCCGGCGTTGTTACAACGCCGGGTGATCGGTCGTCTATGGGTTCCTTACCCGTTCCGCCCGAAGGCGAAACAGGGTTATTGCCACGTGGCGCCGAAGCCGAACACGGCCCAGTGGTCGGTGTGCAGTTCGTACTGCAACAGCGGGTCGGTCTGCTCCTCGGCGGGGAGCGAGCTCATATTGCTTTGCAGCTTTTTGCCTTTTTCCACGCCCACGGTGTGGTTGTCGGCGTTGCTGTCGTACAGGTAACAATAACTCTTCACGGTGTTGCTCATGTTGCCTTCCACGGTGGTGACACGGTACAGGCCGTTTCCCTGATCTGCCGCGTCCACCACGATGCCGATGTGCGTGGTGCGGTAGCCGTTGGAAAGATCCGCGTAGATCACCAGATAACCGGGACGCGGAACACCCACAAACCGGTCAAGCTTGCTGAAACCGTCGTATTGGTTGCCCACCTGACCCTCGCGGAACAGCACCACGCCCTTCGGGTCGGCGGAGGCGGCATCCTGCTCGTCAATGGGGTTGTTGCCGCTGGCGTTGGCGCACCAGATGGTGAAAACCGAACACCAGCCGACTTCCTTCTTCTTGCCGTAGTACCATTTGGCATACTTGTTATATTTAGGCAGGCGCGCGCGGTGGGTATCCAGATATTCGCGACGGGCCACGTAGGTAAGCGCGCGGATGCTCTGCGGCATCGCGTCGTCCGCTACGGTCACGGTAAAAGGTACGTCGCCCGTGGCAGCGTGATCCGTAACGATCGCTGTGCCCGCGGATACGGCGGTCATCCGCCCCTGTGCGTCGACCGTGATCACGCTGGGATCACTGGATTCAAAAGTGCCGTTCACGGTGGGCAGGGTCAGGGTATCCAGTTCGTCATACGGGGTTATCTCCGGGGATACGCTGGGCACATAGGCGGTTTCGCCGGTGCGCAGGGTAAGGGTTCCGGTTTGCAGGGCTTCCTGCAGGGGGCTTTGCAGCGCCGAGGCCGCCTGACTGAACAGAGCAAGCTCCGCTTCGTTATCCGCCAGCGCCGTGCCGCTAAGGGACAAAGTGAACGCCGCCAGCAGAAGACAAACCGTTTGCCGAAATCGGTTCAAAAATGATCATCTCCTCAAGGAACAGCACCAGTATATCACAGCGGCTAACGGTTGAAAACCCCGCAGGGGTTCAGCTTGCTGAAAAAGACCCCTTTGCATTGTCAGCTTCGGGATGGCAAGGGGGCATCTCTTACAAGCGGTAAGCTCAACCCCTTGTCCCCCTTGCCTCCTCGCATTTGACCCTTTTTAGCAAGCTGCTCTTTTCTGCTGAAAATGGTTTTGTCTGAACCCCGCGGGGGTTGGTGAGGAGCGTGCGATTGTGCTATACTTGGGGCGAACCGGGCCGCGTTTTTAGGGCGGCATACGGATCATACGAGAAGCAGGAGGCGATCCGGTTGAAACTGCTGCTGCATATCTGCTGCGCGCCCTGCTCAGTGGCATGCATTAAAAGCCTGCGGGCCGAGGGTATCGAACCGACGGGCTACTGGTATAACCCCAACATCCATCCGTTTACGGAGTATCGCGTTCGCCGCAATACGGTAACGGAGTATGCGCAATCTATCGGGCTTGCGCTGGAAATGAACGATTATTACGGCTTGCGGCCTTTCTGCGCCGCCGTGGCGGAAGACATCAACGGCCGCTGCGCCGTATGTTATGCCTGCCGGATGCGGGAAACGGCCCGTTACGCCGCGCTGCATGGGTTCACCCATTTTTCCACCACGCTCTTATACAGCCCCTACCAGAAACACGATCTGCTGCGGGCCGCGGCGGAGGAAGCGGCGGAGGAGTTCGGCGTGGAATTTCTGTACCGGGATTTCCGTCCTCTTTTCCGGCAGGGGCAGGAGGAAGCGCGCGCGCTGAACCTGTATCTGCAAAAATATTGCGGATGCGTGTTCAGCGAGGAGGAGCGTTACAGCAAACGCTACCAGAAGCTGGCGGCCCATGCGCGGCGCGCGGAAGACTTGGAAACGTCCGGAGGAACGGAGCGGGTGAGGGCCGAGCTTCTGTCGGCGGGGCTTCGGTTCGAGGCGGCGGCGCAGGCCGAAGCGCGCGCTTATGCTTCCGCGATGGCAGAGCCGCCGGAACCCGGGCAGAGCACGGGCGGGAAGTAAGCGGGAGAAACCCTGCCGCGCGGACGCAACCCCGGCGGAACCGGTCAACGCCCCGGCGGCCAGAAGATATGAATACAGAATCCTCCCCCTTCCCGTCGCGCCATGACTGTACGGGAAGGGGGAGGATTCTTGTTGTAATGTTTAATAAGAAGTCAGGGCATGGATCAGGCGATGTGGAACGCCGCGCCGAACAGCTTGTAAAACAGAATGATCACCCAGGCATACAGACAGACGAATTTCGCGGAGGTTACGAAGCCTGCCAGACCTGCCAGCCCGTTTTTGCGGGCGGGGCAGGCGCCCAGCAGCGCCAGCAACAGTCCGTTCTCCGCCACGTCCAGCACGGCGCGCGCAACGCTTGTGACCGCCATCAGCCAGAAAAGCGCAGTGCCGTAGCCCGCAACGTTCAGGCTTACGGACACCATTGCGCCCAGAAAGAACAGGATAAATCCGAAATCCAGCAGCCAGTAGCGGCGCATCAGCGGGCGGCCCGCCTCCCCGGCTTCTCCGAAAATGGCATACAACTCGTCAGCCGTATAGTGAAAGCGCATATCCGGCATCCGGAACTCCTTCTCCCGTTTGGAGGGAAGCCTTCGTGGGCTTTTCGGGGAAAGCTCCATCTGCCAGTAAAACACGCCCACCCCCAGGGCGGAGATCAGGATCGCGACGATAAATGTCCAATTCATGGGCAGACCCTCCCGAAAGTTTCAGTGTTCAATGCGCACGGTTCTGCTGCGGGGTAACGCCTCAATGGGGCTTATACCCGGCGGAGGCCGATCTGCGTACAGGGAACCGCACCGCCCACCAGTGCGGATACGTGGTGGCGCGCATGCCCGATAATCACGCGGCTGCCGTGTTCGGCGGCGCGCAGCGCGTATTCCAGCTTGGCTTTGGCGCCGCCCGCACCTGCGCGGCTTGCGCCGTCGCAGTGGGTCATCAGCTCTCCCACACGGGCGCGCAGGGCAGGCAGATCGTCGCAAAGCACGTCGCGCACCAGTGTGGACGGGTCGCTCCGGTCCAGATAAATCCCCTCGGTGCCGGTCAGCAGGACCAGCGTTTTCGCGCCGACCAGCGAGGCGATCACGGCGGCGGTTTCGTCGTTATCCACGCACTCCACCACTTCTTCCCCGTCGCGGCGGCGGCTGGCCAGCTCCATCTTGCGCATTTCCTCGTCGCTTACGGGGTCGTTATAGTTGATGATTGGGATGCAATCCTGCCCGGCGGCGCGCAGCAGCAGCTGGCGGATATGCTCCCGCTTGGTGGGATCGTTAAAGTGCGTATGTTCCACCAGCAACTGGCGCACGCCGTATTCCGGATGCACAAACCGACGGTAGGTATCCATCAGCACGATTTGCCCCTGCGCGGCATAATCGGTTTTATCCTGTTCCGGGTCGCCGCTCAGCTCCCGGCCGGTGCGGTGCAGGTAGTCCAGCCGGCCGATTTCGGTCGCGCCGCTGGTGACCAGCGCCATTCCGGGGCGCAGATCGTCGCCCAGACGCTGAAAAATGTTGTAGTCGATTGCACCGTCATCCCGCTGGATCAACGCCATGCTGCCGATTTTTATCACCAGATCAATCGCATTCAAGCACGGACTCCCCTTTCTTTTCGGTAATGTTGTTCAACCATTTGCGCCCGATGTAATGGGGTACGCCGATGGCAATTTTGACGATTTCATCCGCGAAGGTGCACAGGTATACGTATTCGACCGGCCAGTGAAAAACGAACGTGGCGACCGCCGCCAGCGGCACGCCGACCAGCCACATGCTGCCCACGTCCAGCAGAAGGCTGAACACCGTATCCCCGCCGCTGCGCAGGATGCCTACGACGTTGATGCAGTTGAACGCGCGGAACCACATCGTCGCGGCGCTGAACAGCAGGATGATTTTCGCCTTGTCGATTACCTCCGGGGACAGCCCGCCGAACATCGACAGGATGGGCAGGCGGATCGCTACCAGCACCACGCCCAGCGCGGCGCCTGCGGCCATCGCCCCCGCGATCATCCGTTTGCCGTACAGGTAAGCTTCTTCCTTGCGGCCCGCGCCCAGCGTTTTACCGATGATGATGGCGGTGGCGTGCATCATGCCGAAGATGAAAACCCAGACCAGACTGTCGATGGTGGAACAGATACCCGTGGCGGCTACGGCCACGTCGCCCATGCGGCCGTAGTAAACGCCGTACATGGTGGTACCCAGTGCCCACAGCCCTTCATTGAAAATGACCGGTACGACCATTTTCACAAACCGGCGCACAAAACCGCGATCCCGGGCAAACAATTGCTTCAGCGGCGCGCCCGCGGGCAGTCGTTTGCCGTAGGCAAAGGCCAGTACGATGACTAATTGTACTCCCGCGGCGATGTCGGTCGCAATAGCCGCGCCGTAAACGCCCATGGCCGGGAAACCGAAATGACCGAAAATGAAAGCGTAGTTGAGCAACGTGTTGGTCGCGATGCTCGCCACCCCCGCGATCAGCGGGATGTAGGTTTTCTCGCCCGCCTTGATGCACATGGCGTATACGGTGCTCAGCGCGATCAGGTAGTAGCTGGGGGTTACGGCGAGCAGATAGGTAACGGCCATTTCGTGGCTTGCCCCGTCCGGCAGGAACCAGCTGATGATCTGCCGCGGAAACAGCAGCGCGCCCGCGACAAACAGCGCCGATATCAGCGTGACCGCCACCAGTGAAATGCCCATGGCGTGGCGCATGCGCGGAATATCCCGCGCGCCCCAGTACTGGCTCATAAAGATTGCGCCGCCGGAGACGGTGCCAAAACAGAACAGCTGAAATACGAAGGTATAACGGTTGGCCTGCGTTACGGCGGAATACGCTGCGTCGCCCAGACTGGAAACCATCAGGCTGTCGATGATGTGCAGGGAGGAGCCGATCAGCTCCTGTAATATGATGGGCAGAGCCACCGCGGCCACCCATTTGGCAAAGGGACGGTCCCAACACAGGCAGGTGCGCAAAAACGTGGCCGCCCGTGCGAATGGTGAGCGATTCATCCAATTCCTCCGTTGTCTTCCCCACACGGGGCAGGGAGAGCCGATATTCGGTCAGGTTTGATAGATCTGAAAAAAGAAGAGATAGCCGTAGGTGTCGTAAAAATCCCAGTCCACGTCGTCGCCGACCTGTTCCTGCATGTAGCCCATAAAGCACTGCCAGGGTTCGGCGTCGGTGCTGGCGATCAGCACGTCGTCCCGCAGGAAGATGGACGCGTTCAGCTCCGTAATGCCGAAGTTGTGCAGCATCCGGTACCAGCTGGGGGAGCGCGCGGGATAGCCGCCCCAGTACATCACATTATTCGGAATGCCCTTGGAGGTGTCGGGAAACAGACGATAGTCGTTGGCCAGGGAAAGATCACAGAAGAACAGCTTGTCCGGGTTTTCCAGCGCGTACTGGTCCAGATCGGTCGTGTTAACGGTGCTGTAGTTGCTCTCCTCATCGGTCAGCGGCCGGATCGTCGGCGCGGTGATGCGGACGGCGGTCACGGTCAGCCACAGGCAAACAGCGAGCGACGCGGCGGTTAGCACCCACAGGAGCAGCGCGGTCGCGTCTCCGGCGGCGGTTTTAACGGGCGCGGCGGGCGGCGTGTCCAGCGCGGGTTGCGGTTGCGGCGCCGGAGCGAGGCCGAAGAAGGACGCATACAGCGTGGCGGTAGCCGGCAGCAGCACGCTCATGGCGGCGCGCATGGGCAGGCGGCCCGTGTAGGCCAGATAGCCGATCAGCAGCCCGCCGCCCAACACAGCCAGCAGCACGCCCAGCAACTCCCATACCGCGGCCCGGCGTCGGAGCAGTAAAAACGTTGCGGCCAACCCCATCGCAAGGGCGGCGTACATCCCGTACCGCATGGCGGTGTTCTCCGACATACAGTTGTCGATCACGCTCCAGGCGGCGCTCAGGCGGTCGGAAAGGGTCAGGCGTGATTCGTCCGCGATCTGTTGGGCCATCAGGGTATCAAACGCTTCGGCGGTGATGTTGTCGTCCATGAAGTACCAGTAGGTGGCCAGCGTGAACTCGTTGCGGGACCAGCCGACCTTCTGCAGCGTTTCGTCGGTTGTGGTGTCGCCGAAATGCGTATAGTCGTACAGGCGGATACGCGCCGTCTGCCAGCGCAGAAAGTCCTCGGCGTTGTTAAGCCGGATATCCAGCGCGCGCACGCCCGCGAACAACCCGAACAGCAGCCCGGTAGCCAGCACCCCGGCAAAGACCGGTTTCGCCAGCTTCCAGGAAAGCTTTTTACGCCCGTAGGCAGTCAGCAGTTTGACCGCCAGCACCAGCAACCAGAAGCACAACGGGGGCAGTACCGAAATCTGGCGGAGGCAGTAGGAACAAAGCAGAAGCCCCGCGCTGCCGAGGATCGGCCCGATCACCGAGCGGCGTCTGGGCGCGGTGAAATCCACGCTCGCAAGCTGGGCGACCGCCGCCGCACCGCACAGCGCGGATGTGGTGGTATAGGAAATGTGGCAGGTGATATAGACGGTGAGCGCAGCCAGCAGCGCGGCGCCCGCCAGCGCGCCCGTCCACAGCGGCCAGCCGCGGCGGCGGGCCAGCTGGACAAGGCTTTTCACGATGACCACCTGCGAAAACCACAGCAGAAACAATTGCAGGATGGAAAACCACGCGACGCCCGGGGCCAGCATGGCCAGCGCATACAAGAGCCAGGCAAACGCGGTATGCAGGTACAGGTTGAACGTGGCGGGCACGCCGCCGTCGTAGCCCATGAACGAACGCAGGATGGGCGCGTCGTCACTGCCTATATATTGATAGGATGCAAAAAGCAGCAGCGCGCCAAAAAGCAGCGTCGCGATGAGAAACCCCCAAAGCCAGGGTGCGATGTTCCGGCTGCGCCGCATGCCCGCGCCCCCCTTTCTTTATTAGAAAGAACCATTTGTCAATCCACTGGAAAGGATACACACGAAGAGCAGAAAAGTCAAGCGTGGGCAGGGATAAGGGCTGCACGCCACAGGGCGGAAAACGGGGTGAAAAAACGAATCGAGAAAAAGTGCGGAAAAAATCAAAAAAAGGTGTTGACAGCAATAGGGGCAGGTGGTATTATAGTCAAGCTCGCTTG
>DAOPZG010000088.1:0-10999 GCA_035353235.1 Candidatus Limiplasma sp. | reverse complement strand
TGTGGATACGCTCCCAGCCGTATTCCGGCCGGGACAGCGTGACCGGCTCGCTGGCAAGCCGCCAGGGTTCGTGGCTGTTGAGGCGGGCAATCATCAGGTCGGCGGTGCCGCAAAGCAGCGGGTCCGTACGGATGGGCCGCTGCGACCAGATGACGTAATCCCCGTTCCGGGTAGGCACCACCGTCATGTCCAGCGTGATACCGTCGTCGGTCAGGGGCGAGCCGTCGGCTTTTTCCACCCGCCGTGGGGCCGTCCAGCAGGCTGCGTTCAGGGGATCGTCCCCCTCCAGCCAGATCACGCGGCTTTGCACGGTGTACCAGTGGGGCATCCCGGCCGCGAAGAAAATACACAGCTTTCCGCCCACCCAGTGCAGCTCCGGCGCCCAGAGACAGCCGGACAGGTCGCCCTGCGCGTTCGCCTGGAACAGCGTATGGTCCTCGGCCGTAGGGATGTCCGCGAGCGTCGCCGCCTGCCGGATTTTGAGGAACAGCTGGCCGTGCTCGTCGTCGGTTGCCATAAACAAATACCCGTCCCCGTACCGAAGCGCCATGGGGTCGCCGCGCGCGGGCATCAGCGGGAAAGGATAGGTGCGCGCGCCGGACGGCAGCGGCGGCGTGGTCAGGTGCGTCAGCAGGCGATTGCCCTCGCTGTCGCTCAGGGGGAGCGCGCAGGCGGGGGCGGCGTCCCACAGGCCGGTTTCCCGGCGCGGCGCTACGGGTTCCGCCTGCGGCGCGGGCGTGCAGGTTTGCAGATTGGCGGAACAGAACGCGTGCCAGCCGCCGCGATAGAAACCGTCAATACGGTAGCAGGCGCCGTCCCAACGGCAACGGATATCCTCCACCGTTTCTTCCGGCGGGGCGATGGGCAGCAAACCAATTTCGGTATAATGCAGCAAATCCTCCGAGCGGAACAGCAGGGCGCAATGCGCATCCTCTTTTTCGGGCGTGGTCGCGCCTTCCTTGCCCAGGTCGCGGCGCAGCGCCAGCACGCCGAAGCCGCCCTCCTTCAGCCGGAAAATCCAGGGGCAAACCATCCCTTTGCTCTGGCCGTCAAATGATTCTCCGGTAAACGACGCTTTGGGAAACAGAACCCCGAAACCTTTGTTCAGCGAAATCAGTTGCCCGTCCTTTTCCAGCGCCAGGTGCATGGCGGCGCCGGTTTCGCTGGCGAAAACGCGGTGGTAGGCGAAAAGCTCCATCCGAAAAATCCCCTTCTGTAATCAATTCTGTCTTTCCTTCCCCATGGCGGCTGTGAGTGCCAGGGCCGCTCCCGGGCAGGGTTTAAAGACACTTTATCACATTTACAGGCAACGGAGAAGTCCCTGGAGAAATGCTTTCACAAAAACCCGTATCAGTTTCCGGTCGCCATCGCCGTAATGTCAAAACAGAGGGAACGGCGCGGCGTTATCGGTTGTCGCTCCGCGCGGGGAACCAGCCCGTCGTGCGGTTGGCGATTTTCACCAGCGTAAGCATCACGGGCACCTCCACCAGCACCCCCACGATGGTCGCCAGCGCCACGGGGCTTTTCGCGCCGAACAGGGAAATCGCGACGGCCACGGCAAGCTCGAAAAAGTTGGACGCGCCGATCATCCCCGCCGGGGCGGCAATGTCATGCGGCAGTTTTAACGCTTTGCTGGCGAGATACGCGATAAAGAAAATCAGAAAAGTCTGAATGGTCAACGGTACGGCGATCAGCACAATATGCAGGGGATTGGCAAGGATGACATTTCCCTGAAAAGAAAAGATGATCACCAGCGTAAGCAGCAGACCCGCCACTGTGACATGATCCCACTTTGGCAGGAAGGTTTGTGTGAAATACGTTTCTCCCCGCCTGCGGATGAAAAGCGTTCGGGTGAGGATGCCGCCCGCCAGCGGAATGACGACGAATAGCACAACGGACAGGATCAGCGTGTTCCAGGGGATCGTCACCCCACCGATCCCCAGCAGCAGCGCTACGATCGGCGTAAACGCAACCAGAATGATCAGGTCGTTGGTGGCCACCTGCACCACCGTGTAGGCGGGGTTTCCTTTTGTAAGGTGGCTCCACACGAACACCATGGCGGTGCAGGGCGCAGCGCCAAGCAGGATGGCGCCGGAAAGGTAATCCTTTGCGAGGTCGGCGGGGATGAGGGAACGGAAGACCACATAGAAGAAGAACCATGCGATCCCGTACATCGTAAACGGCTTAATCAGCCAGTTGGTCACCCAGGTCACAAACAGCCCTTTTGGGTTTTTCCCAACGTCGCGGATGCTTTGAAAATCCACCTTTAACATCATGGGATAGATCATCAGCCAGATGAGGATTGCGATGGGGATGGAGACGTTTGCGTATTCAAACCGGTTGAGAAACGCCGGTACGCCCGGCAGAAATTTCCCAATCAATACGCCCGCGGCCATGCACAGGATGACCCACAGCGACAGATACCGCTGAAAAATCCCCATATCCTGCTTTTGCTTGGATGCCATTACAAAGCCCTCTTTCCTTGTAGCCTGATTTTATATTGGGTGTCGGTTCGTTTCGGCGGGGGCTCAGGGCGCGCAGCCGGGGTCCCTTTCGCGGCTGACGACATGGGTATAACCGGAGAGGATGGCGGCGGCAACCGCGCAACCCTCGTCGCTTAAGCTGTAATACGTCCACTTTCCCTCCCGGCGGGCGATGACTACGCCGGAATCGCAGAGGATTTTCATGTGATGGGATAACGTAGACTGGCCGATGCTTAACGCATCCTGAAGGCGGCAGGCGCATTTTTCCCCCGTGCACAGCAGTTGCAGCACCGTAAGGCGGTTCTCGTCGCAAAAGGCTTTCATTACCTTTGCGTTGGCAGTGTTGCTGTTTTCCATCTTCTTTGCCTCCTTCTCGTTCGCTGTTGAGGTTATTATGGTTCTTATATCTACGTTTGTCAATACGTTTGCTGCATAACGGATGAAAAAGGGAAGAGCCTCGCTGTTTCTCGAAGGAACCGGAGCCCTGTCCATCGAATGGTATTAAAAAGAAGGATTTAGATAATCAAACAGGAATTGCAGAAGAACCGAAAAACGGCCGGACGCTGGAATATACACGTCAAATCGATGCGGAAAGAAGGCTTGCATGTGCTTAAAATCAGCAAAAGGTGGACTACGAAAGGAATCTCTTTTCTGTTGACGTGCTTTATACTGCTTTGCCCCTTCTCCGCGTTCGCCGAGGAACCCACCACGGACTATTCCACCCAGTCCTGGCTGGAGGCGTTTGGCAGCCTGCACAGCCGGATCAGCGCCGAATACGCGTTTACGGAATGGAAAGGCGTCGACTGGGACGCGCTGGGGAACGCCTGCCGCGCGAAAATTGAGCAGGCGCAGGCCAGCGACGATTTTAATGCGTACTATGTAGCGCTTCGGCAGTATGGAAACGCCATCCCGGACGGGCATGTGCGCGTAAGCAACCTGCCGCAGGTGGATGATCTGTACGTAGGCGGCGGATTTGGGTTTTCCCCCGCGCTGCTCAGCGACGGAAACGTGATCGCCTGTTGGGTGGACGAGACCTCCGACGCGTACCGCGCCGGGATGCGCGCGGGGGACGCGTTGATCCGCTGGAACGGCGAACCCTTCACGCAGGCGGCGCAGCAGGCCCGTGTGGAATTTGCCACCAACTCCGCCACCGAGGAAAACGCGGCGATGAAGCGCGTGCAGTATATTGCCCGCGCGCCCGTGGGCACGGCGGCAACGGTCGTGTTCGAACACCCGAACGATAATGGGATATACACCGCGAACCTGACCGCTTATGCCGACCAGGGAATCACGCTTCAAAAGAATTACCCGGACGCGGTGGTACCGGACCCGATCCGCGCCATGATCCTGAATATTCCCTACAACGGCCCCAAAGCGGATACGATGGTCGCCTTCCGCCTGCTGGAGGGAAATATCGCCTATATCCGGGTATTGGGTGAGCTGGACATTGATTTGACGGACACGGGCAGCGCGCCCTCCACGCTGGCGGCTTTCCGCGCGGCGGTGCAGCAGGCCGTAGACGCGAACGCGGCGGCGCTGATTCTGGACATCCGCAACAACGTGGGCGGGCTGGACGATATGACCGCCGCGATGCTGGGATCATTCTATACGCAGAAAACGCTGTTTGAGTACCAGAATGTTTACGATTCCGCGACCGGCACGCGCTCGGTATCGGCCACGGAGGACAGCGCCGGAACCCTGTACATCGAACCGGTTGAGCCGTGCTACACCGGCCGGGTGATCGCTCTGATTAACCAGAAATGCCTGAGCTGCGGGGAAGGGCTGGCGATGGGCATACGCAATCTGGAAAACGGGGACACCCTTGGTTTTTACGGCACCAACGGCTCCTTCGGGTTGGCCGGAGCGGAGGCAACCATGCCCGGCGGATTCACCGTTTCGTGGCCGTCCGGGCAATCGCTGGGGGCTGACCGGCAGATTCAGCTGGACAGCCGCAACGGGGTCGGCGGCGTAGCCCCCACCCTTCGCATCCCCATGACCGCCGAAAACGCCCTCAAGACCGCGCAGGGGGAAGATGTGGAGCTGGCCGCGGCGCTGGCCGAGCTGCAGACGAAACCCTGAGCGAACCGAATTGAACTGTTCCGTTCCCTGTCCGCCCGGATGGGTAGCACAAAGCCCGTGCCTCTTTCGAAGCACGGGCTTTGTCAGACCGTTGACAAACCTATTCTCAGTAGAAAAGAGCAGCTTGCTCAAAAAGGTTCAGATGCGAGGAAGCAAGGGTGGCAAGGGGTTGAGCTTACCGTTTGTAAGTGAACCCCCTTGCCATCCCGCGGCTGACAACGCAGATGGGCCTTTTTCAGCAAGCTGACAAAGCCCGTGCCTCTTTCGAAGCACGGGCTTTGTTATCAGGCTGCGGTTATTGCAGCGCGGCTTTACGCGCGTCGACAAGCGTTTGATACTTCTCCGTATCGTACTTCACCAGTTCTTCCCAGCCAAAACCGTTCAGCTGTTCCTTCAGCGACGTCCACATGGCGTTGAAGCTGTCTTCATCCTCGGCGAAGACCATCTGCCAGGAAACGTCTTTGATCAGCTGCCCGCACTGGCCGCGGATCAGGGCGATATCGGTCGTATCGCTGCCAAGGTTCACGTTGACCCTCGGAGCGACGGTCAGCATATTGTTCGCCAGCAGATACTTCACCTGGTTGGCCGCGCCATACTTTTCGGCCCATTCCTTCGTCATGGTCGTCTTATTCTTCTCGATGGTGCTGGACCAGTAGGTGGAGGAGTAGGTTTCGCCGGTTACCGGGTTGGTGGACACGCCGGCGATCACCCACTGGTTAATCATGCAGTTGCCATCCTGGTAACCGCCGCCGCCGAATTCTTCGGGCACTTCCAGATTGTTCATCAGCTGATACTCGCCGTTTTCCGTCAGCGTATAGGTGCCGTCGTCGTTTGTGGTGTAGCTCCAGCCGGGCAGCCCTGCCTGCAGGTAGGTGGAGCCTTCGGGGGCGGCCAGCCAGTCCAGGAATTCCATGATGCGATCCCGCTTTTCGGGGGTAACCTGCGAGCCGATGCTGAAGCTGCGGCCATCGCCGTAGTAGGAGTCGCCGTCATCCACGAAGTTCATATCTTTAACCGGCACGTAGATATAAGCGTTGCGGTCGTTGGCACGATCGGAAGTGTTCCAGAAACCGGTCTGCCAGCTGTACCAGAACAGTAAAACCTGTTTGTTCTGCATCTTGGTGCACGCGTTATCCCAGTTCTGCGAGCCGCTGTCGGGATCGATCAGCCCGCGATGATACGCGTCAAACAGGAAGTGAAGCATTTTGTAGTAAGCACCATCGTCCGCCGTAAGCGGTTTAATGTCGTTGTCGCCGCTGATCAGCAGGCTTTCCTTGGTCTGGTAGCCGTACCACGGCGTAAGCTGCGCCACGTTTTCCATGTAGCTGGTATCCCAGTCCGGCCACAGGCTGATCGCGTACACGGGGTCGCCCGCGTCGTTCTTGGAATGCGCGGCCTGCATTTTAACCAGCATATCCAGCAGGTCGTTCAGGTCGTTCATTTCCGGGCAGCCAAGCTCCGAGAAATAATCCCAGGGCACCTGCGGGCTGGTGTAAACCCGTTCCTCCGTGTGCGTGGTGATGGAGGTGTTGGTCATTTCACAGGGGATGGCATACGTTTTGCCGACGGCTTCATCGCCCAGCGAATCGTTGAAAGCCTTAATCTGTTTTTCAAAGCCCATCAGATTCGAGTATTTCCCAGCGATGTCGCTCAGATCGTAGATCAGGCCGGCCTGGATGCAATCCTGCAGATCCCAGTTGTCCAGCAGGATGATGTCGCCCAGGTTGCCGGACGCGCAGCGGGTTTGATACAGCGCGTCGCCGTCGCCGCTCACCTGCGGCGCGATGATGTTCAGCTCGATGTTGAACTTATCCTTGATTACCTTTGCAAACCATCCGCCCTGAAGGCCCTGATAGTTCGCCGCCACGTCGTAGATTTCCAGCGTCATGGGTTCTTCGCTGCTTTCGGCGAAGGCAACACCGCTGAACAGGCTCAGCAGCATCGCGAAGGCAAGCAACACGGATACGGTTTTTTTCATGGTTCCTTCTCCTCCCTATTCTTTGTCACCTATTTGCATCCGCCGTTCCGGCGGCGCATTACCCTTTCACGGCGCCGATCATGATGCCTTTTACGAAAAAGCGTTGGAAAATCGGATAAATCGTAAGGATGGGGAACACGACGATGATGGTCACCGTCATGCGGATGGAGGTAGCCGTCTGCGCGTGCGCAAGCGCCACCGACGCGGCGGAGGAATTGGTGGCGTTCACCAGGCTCTTGAGCGAGCTTGCCTGGTTCAGGTACTGGTACAGCGTAAACTGCAGGGTGTAAAGCTTGTTATCCGTTACCAGCAGCAGCGTGTCCTGAAAGGAGTTCCATTGCGTAACCGCCGTAAAAATGGCGATGGTGGCGAGAATCGGTTTGATGATGGGCAGAATGATGCGAAAAAAGATACGCAGCGTACCCGCGCCGTCGATTTCGGCGGCCTGTTGCAGCTCCTTCGGGGTGGACTCGACGTAGGTCTTCATCAGGATAATGTAGAAGGGCGCAACCATGGTGGGCAGCACGTATCCCCAGAAATTGTTGGTCAGCCCCAGATTGCGCATGGTGAGGTACCACGGGATCACGCCCGCGTTAAAGTACATCGTAATCATCACGAAGCGGTACCAGAATTTTCGCTTCCACATCGTATCCCGCGTAAACATAAAACCCAGAAACGCGCTGAAAATCACCGTGAGGAGGGTGCCGATGACCGTGCGGGCGACGGAGACTTTCGCGGCGTCCATCAGCCCGTTGATCTTGATCGCGTCGAGGTAGTTTTGAAAGTGGATCTCCCGCGGCCAGAAAAGGATTACTCCGCGCTTGCTCAACAGGTTGGAACTGATGGTGTTGATAAAGATATAGTAAAACGGGTAGATGCAGATCAGCGCGAAAAGCGCGTACAGCACATAGGTCAGCACGCTGATCAGCCGGTCGCTGAAGGAGCGGTTTCTTCCCAGCGCGCGTTTTTTACGTTTAGCAAGCAGGCTCATGGACGTGTCCTCCCAACTCAGATAAAGCTATCGCCGCGCACAAGCTTGCTCAACCCGTTCGCCGCGCACAAAAGCGCGATACTGATCAGGCTTTTCAGCATGCTGAGCGCCGTGGAGACGGAGTAGCTGCCGCTTCCCATGGCAAGGTTATATACGTAAAGATCCAGCACCTGGATGGTGTTTTTATTAAACGAGTTCTGGAATACGTAATACTGCTCCATCCCGTTGGAAAGGAAATTCGCGATGGAAAGCATCAGCAGGACGAAGAAGGTGGGCAGCAGGCTGGGAATCGTGATGTGCCAGATGATCTGCATGCGCGTCGCGCCGTCCACCCGGGCCGCTTCGTTGAGTTCTTCGTCGATACCGGAAATGGCGGCCATGTACATGATGGCGGCCCAGCCAAGGTTTTTCCACGTGCCCCAGGCCCACATCTTGATCCAGATATGGCTTGCGGACTGCAAAAACTGAACCGGCGCGGAGACGAGCCCCAACTGTTGCAGCAGCGTGTTGGCCATGCCGGTGGAACAGAACAGGCTGTAGGAGATGGAGTACACAAGCACCCAACTGATGAAATTCGGGATCGTCGTAACGGTTTGTACGATTTTCCGGAAAGGCATGCATTTGATTTCGTTCAGGAATACGGCGAAAATCATCGGCAGCCAGGAAAAAAGAATATTCAGGCCGCTCATGGCGAAGGTGTTGATCAGCACCTGAAAAACCTGCTTTTGCCGCACGGGATTGTTGACAAGGTACACAAACCATTTCAAGCCGACGAAACTGCTTAAATCCAATGCTTTGGGCGGCCGGAAATCGAAAAAGGAGTAGAACCAGCCGTACAGAGGGTAATAAGAAAACACGGCTACCATGGCGATAAAAGGCAGAATGTACAGAAATTCCCGATAAGACTGCATTTTTCTTCGACTGATTGATTTCATGGCATCGGCTCCCTGTTCTTTTTTGATACGCACAATTATTTAGAATCATTATAACCGCTTTATCGCGCCCGCGCTTTGCAGGGCTTGCGTAGTTTTTTCGTTATTTGCTAAATCTGGGAAAACAAAGTATAATTTGGGTATTCGCACAGCGATACCGTACAAAAAAAGAAAGGAAAGAAGCATATGTACGAAGGCTTTACCAGCAGTTCGCCGTATCCGCAACCCATATCCGGTTACCGGGACTGCCCGCTGCTGCATGGAAAGCAGGAGGAGATCGAATTTCTTCCGGGCACGTCGGTACGGATCTGGTATACGCACCGGGATACCTGCTTCCCCGAGCACTGGCACCACGCGCTGGAGATTGTCGAGGGTTTGCATAACCATTACACAAGCGTTGCGGAAGAGGTTACGTACACGATTGAGCCGGGCGATATCCTGTTTATGCCCGGCGGCGTTGCGCACACCCTGAGCCCGTCGCCGGACTGCAACGGATTTGTCTATTTTATGAATCTGGATTTTTTGCAGCAGATTAAAAGCGCGTCGCGGGTGATCGCGATGCTGGCTCACCCGATTTTGATCACGAAAAAAAACACGCCGGCCCTGCACCTGTCCGTAAGCGCGCTGCTGACCCAGATCCGGGAGGATTATTTCAGCAACAACGACCTTCGGGAGCTGCTGATCGACGCCACCACGCTGCTGATGATGGAGAAGCTGATCCATTATCGGCTGGACGACGCGTCCGGCGGGCATAACCGCTATGACAAGCGCAAGGAATACAGGGAACGGTTCAGCGATGTGATCGATTATATCAACCAGCATTATGCCGAAGACCTGACCGTGGATGGAATGGCAAAACGCCTCGGTCTGTCCAGATTTTATTTCTCCAGGCTGTTTAAACAGTATTCGTTATACACGTTCTGCGGTTACCTCACCATGCGGCGCGTAAAGGCCGCCGAGCAGATGCTGGCGGTCCCGGGGCCATCCATCACGGATATCGCCTATCGCTGCGGCTTTGGCAGCCCCTCGTCCTTCAGCCGCATTTTTCACGAGCAGAAAAAATGCTCGCCCAGTGGGTACCGGCAGATTTATCGGAGCAATCACAACATGGAAACGCGCTGTGCGGCCATCGGCGAAGACAGCCTGTCCGCACAGGAATGAAAACAAAACGCTTCGCGTGAAGCGGTGAAATATCAAACAGGGAAAGGCCGGAGATGGTATGAACAACAGCCGCGTACTGGGCAACACGGGCATCCAGGTAAACGAGCTGGCGCTGGGGTGCGAGCATTTGCAGGGGAAGGACGAAGGCCTCGTCCGCGACGTGGTAACGAGATCATTGGAAAAAGGCGTGGACTTTCTGGACGTGTTTATGAGCGAACCCAACGTGCGCACCTACATCGGGCGGGCGCTGGCGGGCTGCCGCAAACAGGTGAAAATACAGGGGCACATCGGTTCCGTATGGGCGGATGGGCAGTATACCGTGAAGCGGGAGCCGGACGTTTGCCGCGCCGCCTTTGACGACCTGCTGACGCGCCTGCAAACGGACTATATCGACGTGGGTTTCATCCACAATCTGGACAACCCGGACGACTGGACGCGATTTGTGGCCTCCCCGACAATGGAATATGTGACGGAGCTGAAAAAACAGGGGGTTCTCCACGCGGTCGGCCTGTCCAGCCACAACCCGGTTACGGCGCTGGCTGCGGTCAAAAGCGGGCTGATCGACGTGTTGATGTTTTCCATCAACCCCCTGTACGATCTGCTGCCCCCGGAGCAGGAAATATGGTCCTTTTTCGGCGACAAGCCGGATTTCAGCGGGTTAACGGGCGTACGACCGGAGCGCCAGGCCCTCTACCGCGCCTGCGAAGCGAAAGGCGTCGCCATTACGGCCATGAAAACACTGGGGGCCGGGGCGCTGTTGAAGGCGGAACGCTCGCCCTACGGCGTGGCCATGACGGTGCCGCAGTGCCTGCATTACGCGCTGACGCGCCCGGCGGTGGCGGCCGTGATGCTGGGCATGCAGACCGTACAGGAAGTGGACGAGGCGTTCGCTTACTATACCGTACCGGATACGGAACGCGATTTTGCCCCGGTGCTCTCGCGCGGGGGACGCGGCACGCTGGAAGGGCGCTGCATGTATTGCAACCACTGCCTGCCCTGCCCGGCGCATATCGACATTGCCGCTGTGAACAAGTATCTGGATTTGTGCGAGCTGGACGGCGCGCCTGCCGCCACCCTGCTGGAACATTACCGGGAACTGCCCGCCGCCGCCGGGGACTGCCTCGCCTGCCATGCCTGCGAAAAGCGCTGCCCCTTCGGCGTGCCGGTGGTTTCCCGCATGGCGCGCGCAAAGGAGCGGTTCGGAAAATAGACCTGCTTTAGCAGGATTGGATATTCATCTCTTCTACAACGGTATTGATTACCTCTTCAACGATTTCCCGGTCTTCCACCGATACGTCCACGCAGCAGGAGAGCGTGCAAATGTCCCGCCAGGTGGACAGGGAAAGCTGGTAGTAGGGGGGACGCTTCACTGCCG
>DAOPZG010000087.1:0-10999 GCA_035353235.1 Candidatus Limiplasma sp. | reverse complement strand
CATCAAGCCTATTTCCGTATATGCCCCGGCCATCGAACTGGGCGCTTCGCCCGCGAGCATTGTTTACAATATGCCGCTGCCCATCAGCGGCTGGACGGACGATAAGGGGAAGGATACCTGGCCCAAGAACTACGGGGGCGGCGGCTACACCGGGCCCACGACACTTCGCAAGGCGATGATGAACAGCCAGAATGTAAGCGCCGCCTACACGCTGATGAACTATGTAGGCACCGACCGGTCCCTGGATTTTCTGTTAAAGGAAGGGGTCGCAAGAGACAATATCAACGCCACCCCCTTCGGGTTGGCGTTGGGTTCCAGCGGCATTACGCCCGTACAGATGGCGGTCGCTTATGGCGTGCTTGGCAACGGAGGCGTGTATCAGGAGCCGATTTCCGTTCTGGGCATCTCGGACAGCAACGGAAACGTGGTGTGGGACAGCCATCAAAAGCAGGAGCGGCGGCAGGTGTTCCGCGCTTCCACCGCATGGCTTGTGGTGGATATGATGAAGGACGTTGTCAGCGGCGGCACCGCTACCAAAGCAAAGATCAAGGGCCAGACTGTTGCGGGTAAAACCGGCACCAACAGTGATCAGCGCGGCATTTTCTTCTGCGGCATGACCGGCTGGTACTGCTCCTCGCTGTGGATAGGCCACGATAACTACAAGCCGCTTTCCTCCAAAGCATCCGGCGGCAACAGCGCCACCCTGCTCTGGCAAAGTTATATGTCCGCCATCCACAAGGCGAAAAATCTGGACGACAAGAATATACTGGACGGCGATCCTGAAAGCTATGGGCTCACCAAGGTGACCACCTGCGCGGTCAGCGGCCAGCTGGCAACCGACGCCTGCCGCAACGACGCGATGGGATACGGCGTGGTAACGGATTACTGGTATACTCCCACCGTGCCGACCGTACAGTGCCAGATGCACCGCGAAATGGCCGTTTGTGCCGAAAGCAACATGATCGCCACCCCCTATTGCCCTTCCACGGTCATGAAAGGCGTGGTCGTCATCCCGGAAGGTCATCCCCTTTATAAATTTGTCAACGATCCCACCTATGCGGACGTACTGACGGAGTATTTCGGTTCTTCGTCTGCCATCTGCCCGCTGCATCAGACCGAATCCAGCGTAAGCACAGACGGAACCGATCCGTTTGTCCAGAATACGCTGATCCCCGACGCGCGAACGTTAATCCAAAGCGCACAGGGTGTTTTAAACGGTATGGACACCAACAGCGCGGCATACCAGAACATCGTATCGGCTATCTCGTATCTGCAGAGTCTGGTAGACAACGGTAACCCCAGCAGTGCGGATATCGCCGCCGCAATGAGCCAGCTTACGCAGGCAATGGCCGCGACCTATTAACACGCCAATCCCCACAGCGTGGTATCCCTCTCTACCATAAAACGCCCGGAAGAGAAAGTTGGCTTCTCTTCCGGGCGTTTCTGCCATTAATGTAGTTTTCTCAGCGGATGTTTAGCGCTGTCAGACTTCGCGGCAGGTTGATCAGAACTGGCCGCAAGGCCTCCAAATCCAGCTGACGCTCCAGCACGATCGGAACCGCCCAGCCCAGCGTTGCCGCGTCTGCGGCGGCCAGAAAACCGCCCCGCAGTCGAAGCGAAGCGACGGACAGGAACACGCGAACCTGCCGGAGCGTTGTTTCCGCCGGCTGAATCCCCTGTTTTTCCAGCAGCCTGGACATCTCGTCCACCCATGCCTCACCAGCCGGCGGCAACGGAGCCGCCTGCTCGCGGAAAGCGCGCAGGGCTTCCAGCGAAACGGGGGCAACGGATTCACACTCTCTCGGCAAGCCGGTAATCGCCCGGTAAGGCGGTGCCTGAAGCACCGGCATCCCCAGCGGAGGAATGGTCTGTACGTCCAGCACGCGGATCGTTTTATGTCCGAAAATTACTGCGGCAGGGCGACCAATCGGTCCAACCTCCACAGTAGGCGTACGCAGATGGTTCTCCGGCAACAGGCTGGCCACCGACAGGTGGGTGTTACCGGCTGTAAAGGCTGTTACGCTGATCAGGCCCAGCGCTTCCAGCATGGCCCGGGCACAGAGCGCCGCCAGTGAAACGGTTTCGGCGCGGATGCAAAACTCATCCTGCACAGCAAAATAGGTCAACAGCTCTACCGCGTCATCTTCCGTAGGGGTAAAGCCCTGCCTGTTCATCGCGTTTCGCACGGCGGCAATCAGCTCTTCCGGCTGGCGTTTCAGCCCCATCCGGGGTGCCAGAGTCAGGGTATCGCCGCTCGCCGTGCACATCTGCCCGCCCTGCTGGGCCAGCGTCTCCAGCGTATACCGGCTTGCCTGATCGCCCAGTGCGGTCAGCAGGGCGGTCAGCTTCTCCATCTCGGCACGCAGAACATGCTCGCGTTCTTCAAGCTGCGCCAACTCGTCCCGCTTCTTCTGGCTCATGCTGGCGCGCAGAGCGTCCTTGGCTTCCTTCTCATCCTTTTTCAAGGCGTCCAGCTGCATCAGCAGTTTCAGTCGTTCCGCCTCAATCTCTGCCAGTTGATCCTGCGCCGCTTCCACCGCGCGCAGTTCACGGCCGCTTAACCGCAGTCTTTGCACAAACGCCTGTGTGAAGGCCTCGTTGTCGCAAAGCGCATCCAGCGCCTGCCTGCGTGTGTCTGGCTCACTCCACACAGCGTCCAGAGCCTGGTTCAGGGCTTCAATTGGATTCTCCCGGTATACAAAGTCGCTCTGATAAGCGCCCGGCTGGCGGGAAGCGGTACGCATCTGTCGCTCCACCACATCTTGCACGGTCGCACCGGAAAACACAGGTGCGGGGATTCTAACACCAGTCTTCACAAGTGGCGTTCCGCTGTACCGGGGTGCATCGTCGGCTTCGTCGTCCGCCATGGGTGTTGCATCGGCAGCATGCGCCAGCAGATTCGCTTCCGGGGAAATCGGCTGATCCAGCTTTGATAACTGGTCCTCAAAGGAAATATCACTATCCAGAATATCCAGCCGCGTCCCGATCGGCAGGGAAGTTTCTGCTTCCAGTATCCCAGCCACGGCAGTAACAGCTGGTTCCTCTGAGATCGCCACAGCAGGCGGATCGGCGGGTGTTTCAGCAGTATTTTCCACAATCGAAAGCTGCGGAAGTATAACCGGCGCGGCAGGCTGCGCCGGTTGCTCGCAAGCGGGCGCAGAAATATGCGTGACACTATCACTTTGATGCGGAAACTGCTGCGCAGAGACGCAAACAGGAGGTCTCTCCACCGCCGTCGTCGGTGTTTGTTCGCCTTCATCATTCCGGATGTTCTCTCCGCCGGGTCTGCCATGGCGCAACGTGCCCCGACGCTGTCTCCAGTTCACCGTCTGCTCAGGATCCCAGTAATACGTATGCTGCGAGGCATCCGGCATCTCCACACAATGCAGCAGGTAGCTGTCGTTACCGTACGGGCGCAATACAGCCCAGTCCGCGGGGGCTGTACGATTCAACGGACCATACAGCACTTTACCGCGGCGCAACAGCACACGCGGAGAAAGCGCGGACGAATAATCCGCCCCTTCGTCGAATACCTCAAAAACCCCTTCATCGGAGAACTCGCTGATCACATCGGAATAGATGGCAAACTGATTACACTCCCCCTGTCCGGGATCGTAGTTGCGGTTCTGCCGCACCTTTGCCAATTCTTTCCCATCGCTGATCAGTTGAATCGCGCACAGATTGCCCATCGCGCGCATCCGTTCCTTAAAAGTGCTCTGTTCCCTTTTATCCGGTACGATCCGCAAACTGCCATGATCCGGGAATTCCGTCTTCTGTGAGCGAAAAACCACGCCTTCCCGCGTGCACAGGGGTACGACTCTAAAAATCACGCGTTGCTGGTTATCTTCTTCCAGATAACAGAGCGTGACCGTTCCATTGAGTTGTTTCATAGCCAGCGCAAAAACCTCCAAAACATTCTGTATTATCACCAGGCGATATAAAAACGATCGCATCAAATTCAAGAATTAGTTTAACCATCATAAACGTTTTCGTCAATAGTAAAACCTCCTGAAAATGAAATTCTTTCCTTTTTTACTTCTTCAAGTCTCCCTTTCCGGTCGTAGCAACTGTAAACATGTTGCGTTCCCGTATTGACTCCTTAATATTTTTGTAATATATTATTTGCAGCGATTGGGTCGAATCGCCTTGATCGAGGAGGTGCCACGATGGCAGGTTTACGATTCCGGTTGAAACCAGGTCTGCATTTTTGGCGCAGGCTGGCAGCGCTGGCGCTATGTGCGTTCATATTTACCGGCGTTCCCATATACCGGACCGCCCAAGCGGAAACGGAAGGCACGCTTACGGCAAAAGTGGTTCTGCGTAAAGCGGCCTCGAAGGATTCCAAAGCGGTGCAAACGCTTCCTGAAGGTGATGCTGTAACGGTGCTGGATTCATCCGGCGACTGGTATAAAATCCGTTATGGTAAATATTCCGGTTATGTTATGAAGAACTACGTTCAGGTTTCCAAAAAATCCGTAACAGCCAATGGCGACGCGATCGCGAAGCTCGGCGACGCGCCCGGCCCTCTGCGTGCGGGTGACGAGGGCGACGATGTGACCAAGCTTCAGAAAGCCCTGAAAATTCTTGGCTTTTACACACAGGGGGCAGACGGAAAGTACGGTAACGGCACACAAACCGCCGTGGCGCTCTATCAACAATCCGCAAACCTTACGCCGGACGGAGTGGCGGGCAAGGCGACCATCAAATCCATATTTGGTTCCTGTGCCAAAACCGCCGATCTTACCGTATCCGCTTCAAGTGCGACCACCACAACGACCACATCGGATACTTCTTCCGGTGAGGATGGCTCCGCATCTGATACGGTCGCCGGTTCCGACGCCGCCAATACCGTAACCAGCATCGAAGACATTGGCACCGCGCCGAGCGCCTGCAAGGAAGGCTCCAGCGGGGATAACGTGGTGAAGATTCAACAGGCGCTGGAACTGCTGGGATATTACAGCGGCAATATCGACGGGGATTACGGCACGCAGACAGTCGAGGCGGTGAAGCGTTTTCAAACGAAGCGGGGCATGAACGCGGACGGTATCGCGGGCGCATCCACCATCCGCGTGATGTTCAACACCGGCTCCAGCTCGTCCAAAACCAGTTCATCCTCCTCCAAGAGTTCTTATAAAACCGAGGTGCTGGACTGGTTTGCGGATGACGTAAGCTCACTGATTCCTAAAAAAGCGGTCGTTACCATCAAAGACGTTCGCACCGGAAAAACCTTCAAAGGCAAACGCTGGAGCGGTGTGAACCACATGGACACCGAACCTCTCACCGCTGAGGATACGGCGATCATGAAGAGTATTTACGGCGGCTCGTGGAGCTGGAACCGCCGCCCGATCCTGATTCTGTACAAGAATCATGTTTATGCCGCGTCGATGAACGGCATGCCCCACGGCACCACAACCATCAGCAACAACAACTTCGACGGCCATTTCTGCATCCACTTCAAGAACAGCCGCACGCATGGCACAAACAAGGTGGACGCCGCCCACCAGAAGGCCGTGGCCATCGCCGCCAAGGCAAGCTGGTAAACCCGAAACCACAGGAACAACCGGCCGGAGCGGGAAACCGAACCGGCCGGTTGTTTGTGTTTTCACATTCACACCGCGAATACCACTATTCAGGGTCTGCTTCGTCCTTCTGCTTTTCCCGCAGGATAAAACGCAGCGGCGTTCCCGCAAACTCAAAGCACTTCCGGAAATGGTTCTCCAGATAGCGTTCGTAGGCGAAATGCATCAGGTCCTGATCGTTTACGAAGAACACAAACGTGGGCGGGCAGGCCGCCTGCTGGGTCGCATAATAAATTTTCAACTTGCGTCCGTTTTGCATGGGCGGCTGCAGGCTTGCCTGCGCATCCGCAAGCGCCTCGTTAATCACGCCGGTCGGGATGCGGCGGCGGTAGTTCTCGAATACTTCCTTAACCTTGCCCAGCACGGTATTGGCCCGCTGTCCGGTCAGCGCGGACAGGAAAATGATCGGCGCATACGCCATAAACTTAAGATCGCCGACAATCTTTTTGCGCATCTCCTCCATCGTGTTCGTGTCTTTCTCAATAGCGTCCCATTTGTTTACGGCAACGACAACCGCCTTGCCGGAATCCAGGATCAGTCCGGCAATCTTCGTATCCTGTTCGGTCACCCCGGTCTGTGCGTCGATCATCAGGATGGCTACATCACAGCGATCAATGGCCGCAATGGAACGCAGAACGCTGTACTTCTCAAGGCTTTCCTCTTCCACCGCTTTTTTCTTGCGCATTCCTGCCGTGTCGATGATGTTAAACTGTGTGCCGTCGGTATCGGTAAACAGCGTGTCAATCGCGTCCCGCGTGGTGCCGGGGATGTCGCTGACCATCACGCGTTCCTGCGCCAGTAGCCGGTTGCACAATGAGCTTTTCCCCACATTCGGCCTGCCGACAACCGCCAACTGGATCACATGATCCGCTTCCTCGCCCTCGTCGGGTTGCGCGGGGGGCAGCAGGTGTACGATCGCATCCAGAAGATCTCCCAGCCCAAGCATGTTGGTGCTGGAGATGGCGATCGGATCACCTAACCCCAGATTGTAGTATTCGTAGAGGTTCGCTTCATCTTTACGGCCATCAATCTTATTGATCACCAGTAAAACTGGCTTATGGGTTCTGCGCAGATAATTGGCTACCTCTTCGTCCTCGGTCGTCAGCCCCGTGCGCCCGTCGCAGAAAAAGCAGATCACATCCGCTGTATCCATGGCAATCTGCGCCTGTCTGCGCATCTGTGCCAGAAACACATCGTCGCTGCGCATGTCGATGCCGCCGGTGTCAATCAGTGTAAAGCGTCGCCCCGTCCATTCCACATCAGCATAAATCCGGTCGCGCGTCACGCCGGGCACATCCTCCACAATTGAGATGCGCCGTCCCGCAATCTTGTTAAAAAAAGTCGATTTCCCCACGTTGGGTCGGCCCACGATGGCTACCAGCGGTCTTGCCATATCCATTCTCCTTAGCTATTCATCCGTCGGCGCGCGACCCCGCAGCGCCTGGTACAGGTCGTACCCGTCGCCCACCAACCGCACGGGGATAGGCAGGCGGCGTTTAAATTCTTCAAACGGCATATCGTCCAGAAACAGGTCGCGCTCATGCCGGAGCATATTGCAGCTCATCAGCAGTTCTTCCGCACCGTTTAGCAGTTCCGGCGTCAGCTGATCCAGCGTATCGCCGCCGGTCAGCAGGCCGGTCACGGTAATGGTTTCTCCGAAAAACCGATTCAGGATCGTCACCACGCGCACCTGTGTACCCGCAGGGGCGAATCTCTCCGTAAATCGTTTCATATGTGCCGCGGCACTTACGCCGGTTACCATCACATAGGTGCGCGGCCTCGGAAGCGGCGTACCGTTCTCCCGTTCGTCCTCTTCCGCTTCCAGCAGTTCCTGCTCCATTTTGGCGAGCATTCCAACGCCGTTTTCAATCTGCGGAAACCCCTCGTACCAGTCCGCGGGCGGCACAGGGTCGCCGCTCAGGCAATAAAACTCATCGCTGGGAAAAACAAAAGTGCTCCCCAGTTTTTCCCGGCATTCCGCCTGAAACGGGGCCAGCGAACGCAGGAACGCCCTCGCGCTGTCCGTGTTAAACAGGGTAAGCGTTTCCAGTTCCTTACGGAAGCGGGTCAGTCCTACCGGCACAATCGCGACCGTCTTCGCGGCGGGCGCCAGCCCCCGCAGATCGTATAAAGTACGTAGCAGTTCTTCCCCATCGTTGTATCCCGGGCAGCATACAATCTGGCAGTGAAACTGGATTCCCGCGTCCGCCAGCCGTTTCAGCCGCGCCAGAATATCCCCCGCGAAACGATTGTTCATCATCCGGCAGCGCAGTTCCGGGTTGGTCGTATGAACACTGACGTACAAAGGCGACGCGTGCCTTCGCAGGATCCGCTGAAATTCGGCTTCGTCCACGTTGGTCAGGGTCACGAAGTTTCCCATCATCAGAGAAAAGCGCCAATCATCGTCCTTGATATACAAAGGCTCGCGCATTCCGGGGGGCATCTGGTCAATAAAACAGAATTTACATTTGTTATGGCAGCGGCGGGGTTTCAGCGTCATGCTCTCGCCGAAATGCAAACCAAGCGGTTCCCAGTCCTCCTTGCGGATCAGCAGGGTTTCTTTCCGGCCCTCCGCCCGTTCGAGTTCCAGTACCAGATCCTGCTTTGTCAGCAGAGCCTGATAGTCGATCTCGTCCTGTACTTCCTCGCCGTTCATGGTCAGCAGGGCGTCTCCCGCGCGAATGCCATGTTTTTCCGCTACGGAGCCGCTTTCCACTCCGGTAATCCGATGTTTCATCCCTGTTCCCTCCGTACCGCCGCAAGCGGTGCGGCATCTTCTATTATCCTTCCATCAGGCCCGGAAGTCAAGCGCTGGCGAGTGCCGGCTGCAAAGCGAAAGAATGTGACGCACCGCAGGCGGGGTAACAAAATCTGCCGATCCCTGTACGGCTGTTGACCCCCTGTGCTATAATAGAGCGTCCTGGAGCTGCCACAGAAGGAGGAGTCCAATGGAAACAACCGTTTCGCAGGCGCGCTTGATTCTGGCTTCCGGCTCGCCGCGCAGGCGCGAGCTTTTAGCATATTTTGGACTTCCTTTCGCAGTCATTCCATCCGATGCGGAGGAAAACGCGCAAGGCCCGGGTCTGGAGCGCGTAGCGGCGCTGGCCAGACTGAAGGGGACGGAGGTTGCCCGCCGTTACCCGGCATTGCCTGTCCTATCCGCCGACACGCTGGTCTGCGTGGACGATCTGGTGCTTGGCAAGCCAGCCGACGCGGAAGACGCCGTAAAGATGCTCCGTCTTTTATCCGGCCGGTGGCATTCCGTATACACCGGTACATGCCTGCGTACCCCTGACGGACAACTGCGTGAAAAAGTGGATACCACGCGCGTAAAATTCCGCACGCTTCACGCGGCGGAGATCGACCGATATGTAGAAACCGGCGAGCCGATGGACAAGGCGGGCGCATACGCCATGCAGGAAATCGGCGGCCTTTTTGTGGAGCGGATTGATGGCAGCCCCACCAACGTGATCGGCCTTCCGCTGGCCGTGGTAGCGTCGCTTTTACAGGCGGCCGGGCTTTATCCGGGAGATGAGGTTCTTCGATAAACAGGTTTCATCAGGCCACTACTGATCATCAGGGAACGGATGTGTGATAAATGGGTTTCGCAGCGCATGATCTGGGCATTGATTTAGGCACCAGCAATACGCTTGTCTATGTAGGCGGGAAAAATATCGTAGTCAACGAGCCGACCATTGTGGTGGTGGAAAGCACCAACGAACGCCGCGTACGCGCCGTGGGCGACGACGCGAAAATCATGCTGGGCCGCACCACGGAGGGCGTAATGGCCATTCGCCCCATGCGGGAAGGCGTGATTACCGATTTTGATATGACCCGCATCCTTTTGCAGTACTTCACGCGAAAGGCCATCGGTTCCAGCTATCTGCTCAAGCCCCGTTTGTTCCTCACCTATCCGTGCTCCATCTCCAGCATTGAGCAGCGCGCCGTCATGGAAGCTGCCAAATGCGCGGGAGGGCGTAAAATTTTCCTGGTGGAGAAGCCTTTTGCGTCCGCTTTGGGCAGCGGTTTGCCAGTATTTGAACCCAACGGATGCATGATCGTGGATATCGGCGGCGGTACCACGGACGTGTCCGTGATCTCACTGGGCGGCGTAGTGTTAAGCCATTCCATTCGCGTTGGCGGCGTGAAAATGGATGAGGCGATTATCAACTTTATCAAGCGGGAGTTTAACATCCTGATTGGTGATCGTACCGCCGAAGAGGTAAAGCTGGATCTGGGCGCGGCGCTGCCGATCCGGGAAGAGCGGCGCGCGCGTATCCGCGGCCGCGATATGGTCACCAACCTGCCGCAGACCACCGAAATCACCTCCACGCAGATTTATCAGGCCATTCACGAGCCTTGTCTGGCCATCCTGAGCGCCATTAAGTGGGTGTTGGAGCGCACTCCGCCGGAACTGGCCGCGGACGTGATGCACAACGGCATCTACATCACCGGCGGCGGCGCGCTTTTATACGGAATGGATCAAATGATCGCAAGCGAACTGGGCATCCCGGTTCTGTTGGCCAAGGAACCCATGGACTGTGCCGCGCTGGGGCTGGGTAATATCATCGAAAATTTCGATTTACTCCAGCATCTGGGCCGGGTCAGCTTCTTAAAACAAAGCTGACGTACTTTCCACCAAAGCGTGGCAGTGCCCGGTACCCATCCCCAAACCCCGCAGTGAACCGGAGGATAACGAATGAATCCAAAGGAACCCAAACCCGAACGTAAGAAACGAAACGAAAGCGGAGACAAACACGTTTTCCGCAGAGTCGTGATGATTCTCGCCATTCTGGCAGTGCTGGGCATGGCCGGGTCGCATATCCTTTTTCTGGTTACCGGAACCTCTGTTTTCAGCATCCCTGAAAATCTGGCGGCCCGCGTGATCACGCCGATCCAGACCGGGTTTTCCAGCGTTGTGGAAACCGTTGTCGATTACCTGTACCAATGGAAGCTGCGCGCCAATCTGGAACTTGCCTACAACCAGTTGAAAGATGAAAACGAGCGTCTCGTCTACCAGGCGATGCTGGCAGACCAGTTGCAGTATAAACTTTCCGTGTATGAAAACATGTACGACGAGATTTCCGTGAACGAAAGTATGAATCCGCTGGTCGCCACGGTCATTGAACACGACCAGGGCAACTATTTTTCCGCGTTCACCATCAATAAAGGCTCCAACGACGGCATAGAAGATTATATGGCTGTTACCACGGAAGGCGCGCTGATCGGTTATACCTACAATGTTACGGCCACCAAATCCAGCGTGCGTACTATTATCGACAGCCAGGCCAGCATCGCCGCGCTGATCTCTTCCACGCGCGATCAGGGCACGGTACGCGGCACGCTGGGCGTGGATGGTACCGCCATGTGCCGTATGTACTACCTGCCGGATGATCATCTGCCCCGCCCGGGCGATACGG